>JAHFDT010000062.1:0-3934 GCA_023248875.1 Myxococcales bacterium
GCGCGGCGCTCCTTGCGGATGGCGTAGAACAGAAAGGCCATGCCGCCCAACAGCGTCGCTACCATCAGCCCCAAGAGCGTCAAATCTGAAAGACGGCGCGCCTGCGCGTCAGCCGCTAATCGCACCGCATCGGCGGGTGCCACTTCGAGCTGCCATAGGTAGAGCGTGGTAGGAAAGGCCTCCCGCGAGAGCAGCTCTTCCGGCGCCTGAACTCGCTCGCCGAAGACCGCTCGGCCCTGACTGTCGACCACCGAGTATTGCGCGCCGGCCTGCTTGAGCTGTTCGAAGGCCTCGGGGAATAGTTCGTTTTTCAGGTAGTCGAGATTGATCTTGAGGACCACGTAGAAGACGCGATTGGCCTGCCCTTCGCGCCGCTGCTCGCGCTTGATAAACGACATCAAATAGTCACGCCCGTCGATGACGGTATGCAGGTGTTTGTGCAGCTCCAGCCGTAGCGTGGTGAGCTCGAGCTCCGGGAGGATCTTGGTGCGAAAGAGATTGCGAAACTCGAGCGCCTCGGTACCACGCTTTTTGGAAACGTAGCCGTCGCGCACGATCTCCTGATGTTCGTCGAGCACCATGGCGGCCTCGATGGGCTGCGAAAGGCGCACGATCTCGGTCCAGCGGCGGGCAAAATCCTGGAGGTGCTCGAGATCGACGATCTCCATCAGCGAACGGTCCGAATCGATGATGAAGTTATCGATGCGTTCGCCGATCTGTTTTCCGAGCAGGCGGTTCGACTCCGCCAGCGAACGTCGGTTTTCTTCCGCCAGTTGGGTGGCACTGCGATAGCTATAGCGGCCGAGCGCCAGGGCGGCAGTCAAGATCAGCGCAAAGATCAGGTAGAGCGGAGACAGCCGAAAGCGGCCGGTTCTCATGAGTTACTGGTGGCGGACGCGCTCGACCACGTCACGGGCGCGCGCCAACATTTCTAGTGGCGAAAGCGGAGAACGCTTGTACTGGCCGAGTAATTTGAAGGAGCGAAAGATGCGCAACTTGGCCGCGCGCAGGGTGCGCACCGGCAGTTTGTCGCTAGCCAGCTGCAGCTGCGCGTCGAAGCGCTCGACCACGCGGCTCCACGAGGCCCGTCGCTCCTTGAAAGAGAGCTCCTTGGCGCGCGCCAAGTCGGCGAACCGGGCCGCCAGGAGCGCCATGTCGATGTACTTGAGTCGGCCAAAGGGCAGCACGACGCCCCAACGTTTGGACATGGGCATCGGCTCTACCAGCTCAGGCGCTAGAGCGCAAGAAGCTCGGGGCTACTGATCGTAAAAACTCAACAGGCGATCCACGTAGCTGCGATAGAGTTTCTGCTCACTCTCGTCGAAATCGACGATCTGAATGCCGATTCCGGAGGTGACATTCCAGCGCTGCGTATGCTCTTTGTCGACGACATAAGCGACACGGCCTTGGAGCGAGAGGCGGGCAGTCAGCTCCGGGATGATCACCGTAATGTCGAGCAATGTGCCGCCTTCGAAGGCGCAGCGCGTCGCAATGAAGAGCCCTTCGTAGCTGACATTTTCCGTGTACTCATGGTGCAGCTGCAGCTGGTGAAAAAACTGTACCTCGAGGCGTGTTTCGAGGCGGGGATGCTTGCGCCGACCGATGTAGGAACGAATCGTCGAGGAAAAGAAACTCTGATAGGCTGGCGTCGGTGCGGGCAAGTCGATCGCCATCCCTTGTTGTACGACCTGCGCCAGTCGGCCAAAGATTTGGCGGGCGCGCACCACCTGGCCACTCAGCAGGATCTCAGGCCCACCGCGCGGCACGAGCTTGAGTGTGAGCGAAGTCCCTTCGGGAAAGAGCTTCCGCCCCGTGAGAAACAGTCCGTCGGGCGAAAAATGGAGCGCATGCCCCGCGTAGGCGAGGCTACCCTCTCCATATTCGACCCGAACGCGGACAAAGATCCGCTCAGCCGATGGCACAACCTCCATGGTATCAGAGCTGGGCGGCGGCGCCATTTTCTGGGTAGAATCTTGAAATGAGAAGAGCCGCACTGCTCGTTCTGTTCACTGCCAGTTGCGGCCCGCGTGGTCCGCAATGCACCAGCGCTGAGCACGTGGTGGGTAGCGCTTGCGTGCCGAATGTGTTCGATCAAGCACAGCTGCCGAAGCCCAAGGCCGAGGAGTTCGATACCGATGGCGAGGGGACACGCTATCTGCGCAGTACTCTCGATGTCGTGTTCAGGGATCCGGCCGCCGATGCCGCCGCGCGGTTTGCGAAAATGGGCGGCGAAGTGGTCGGGTCGATTCCATTCGTCGGCTTCTATCAGGTACGTTTTGCCAGCGCTACAACGGCAGCGGCGCTCGATGCTCTATCGGCACAGTTGGAAGCGGATCCAGCGATCGAATTTGCCGATCGCGAGCGGGTCTACGACAACGCGGCAATGGCGCGCCCCCGTTCGACCGACCTCGAATCGTGCACGATGGGCGATGGGCGATGGGCCTACAACAAGATCGGCCTGCCAGCGGCGTGGGATGCGATCTATCAGGCCAATGCCAGGACGACTCCGGTGGTGGTGGCGGTGCTCGATGGGCCAGTGGTCGCTGAACCGGTGTTCCATGGTCTGCCACTCCGCTACGGCGCTGACTTTCGCGTGATCACTTCGTTTGCCGAGGATCCCGACGATGCGCGTCACGGCACCGAAGTGGCCTCGATCATCGGCGCGCGCAACGATGACAAGGGCATGAACGGTCTACTCGCAGGGCTGCCCTGTCTCGACTACGACCTCGCGCCGATCCCAGTACTGGGCGAGTTTGCTCCCGATAAGAAGGGCAAGCAGCTACCCGCTCAGCTGGGCGTGCTCATGAACGGCCTCGTGTGGGCGGTGAAGTCGGGCGCACGCGTCGTCAATCTCTCGTTTGGTTTCATCCCCATCAAAGATCCCAACGACGCCAAGCAGCGCAAGCGGATCGCCTCTCTCGCCAAGCTGTTTCAGCGGATCTTTTCCTATGCCCCCGATGTCTTATTTGTGGTTTCCGTAGGCAACGTTCCCGTCGACGCTGCGCTCTTCATTCCCGCCGCGGCGGCGATCCCAACTGCCGATTTCCCTGAACTCAACGTGATCGCCGTCGGCGCGACTGGTCCTGACGATCAGCGCGCAGTTTGGACCGCAGGCCAGTGGGAATCGGCCAAGAGTACGACGATGGGTTCGATCACTCTGGCTGCGCCGGGAACCGATGTCCTGGCTACGCTGCCCGACGGCAAGCTCAAGCTCGAACGTGGGACTTCCGTCGCGGCGCCGCTGGTGAGCGGTGCGGCGGGCCTGATTTTCGCGCTGCGACCAGAACTGAAGGGGGTGGCCGTACGGCGGTTGCTCGTCGACAATGCCGATCTCGCTGGAACGGACGTAGGCGGCAAGCGGCTCAACGTGGGGCGCGCGGTCACTGTGGCACTCGCGGGCGCGGAATCGGGTGGCCAATGTCAGGAGGTGGCAAAGGAGAATTCGTGCGGCAGCCCGTGCCCCGGCCACCAGGCCTGCGCCTGGTGTCTCAACGACGCTAAAATCACCCTGACCGATCCACGCTCCAACCACAGCGGCACTTATCAGGGCAAGGGCTACCTCCTCGCGCAGTGGACCGATCTCGGCGTGGTGGGATCGCTTTCACTGAGTTCCTACGCGCCGAAGCAGAATGTCGAGGCCAGTTTTGGCTTCGACACCTATAACAACGGCAACGCCAATCCGGGCAAGGTGCAATTCGATTACAGCCGCAATTCAATCCAGGTGACGAAGGACTATTCGCAGTCGGGCGAATTCTGGGCCGGACCGAGTTCCATCTTCGACTTCCAGAATCCACCTTGGATCTGGATCATTGCGGACCATAGCGAGTTCTCCGCCAAGTTCGACCAGGCCAACGTCACTGGTAGCTTTTCAGGAAATCACGTCGATATGTCGACCAAACCGCCAACCCAAACCAGCGGCGTGGCGACCTTCTCC
>JAHFDT010000062.1:3944-19616 GCA_023248875.1 Myxococcales bacterium
TACCTTTCATCCCGTGGAACCCGACGACATCTACCTCGCCGGTTTCGTCCACTGCCATTTCTGATGTGCCCCGATTCCACATTGATCTGACCTGCGCCGAGTGGCGGTCGAGCGTCCTGCGAGCAGTGCTCCAAAGCTCATGATTGGAGTGGGGGATAGCGAATCGCTGGGAGAGGTCGGGGTATTCCTCGACGAGGAGTTCCGCAGCGGCTACGGACCTGCTAGGGGCACCGTCCATCGACCGCGAGGACTGTTCGACGAGGAGGCGAATACCCTGACCTATCCCAGCGATTCGCGTAGCGCAGTCCACGCTTGCGCATTTGCGCTTCCGACCGGTATATCAGTGGCCATGTTTACCGGAGCCATGACCGCGTTGGTCACCCCGTTTCGCGATGGCCACGTCGATGATGCAGCACTCGAAAAACTCGTAGAGTCGCAGATTGTCGCAGGAATCGATGCGCTCGTGCCCTGCGGCACGACCGGTGAGGCACCGACGCTCGAACCTGAAGAACATGCGCACGTGGTCGCGCGGGTGGTCACGACCGCGCGCAAACGCGTTCCCGTGATCGCCGGTTGCGGCTCCAATTCCACTGCGCACACGATTGCACTCGCGCGTGGTGCCGAGAAGGCGGGCGCCAACGGGCTCCTGGTGGTGACGCCCTACTACAACAAGCCGACGCAGGAGGGCCTCTTTCGCCACTACATGACGCTCGCGCAAGCGGTGCCTCTGCCAATCGTGGTCTACAACATCCCCGGGCGGGCTGCGGTCGATATGAGCGTGGACACGCTGGCACGCCTTGCCACAGCGGAACCGCTCATCGTCGCGGTCAAAGAGGCGACCGGTCAGGTGGCGCGTGCCCAGGAGATCGCGCGCCGTCTCGGCGATCGCATGGTCGTGCTCTCGGGGGAGGATCCGTTGAATTTGGCGATCTATGCAGTCGGTGGGCGCGGCTGCATCTCGGTGACGTCGAATGTGATGCCGCGCCAAGTCGCCGGCACCTGGGATGCATTCGCCGCCGGAGATTTCGTGAAAGCCCGAGCGCTGCACGGTGAGACCTTACCGGTCACCGAGGCGCTGTTCTTCGAAACCAATCCGATCCCGGTCAAGGCAGCGATGGCGATGATGGGCGCGATGGGCGAGGAGATCCGTGCGCCGCTCTATCCCATATCGGAGGAGCCGCGGGTGCGGCTGCGGACGGTGCTCGTCAAGCAAGGTCTTTTGCCATGCTGAGGGTCGCAGTGCCGGGCGCCGCGGGGAAGATGGGGCGCACGATCTTGCGGGTGCTCGCCGAGACGCCCGAGGCGGAGCTGGCGGCGGCGATCGAGCGGCCCGGCCATCCCGATCTGGGACAGGATGCGGGCGTGCTGGCGGGCCTCGTGCCGAGCGGTGTGCTGCTGACCCACAGCCTTGATGAGGCCATTGAGCTCGCCGATGTGATCATCGATTTTACTGCACCCGCAGCGACCGCTTGGACGGCAACCCGCGCTGCCGAGGCGGAGGTCGGGCTGGTGATCGGCACGACCGGACTCGGCGATGCCGAGCGGCGCGCCGTGGAAAAGGCGGCCGAGCAGGTGCCGGTCGTGATGTCTCCCAATATGTCGGTCGGCGTCAATGTTCTCTTCGGGCTGCTCGACACCGCCGCACGCGCGCTCGGCGACACCTACGACGTCGAGCTGACGGAGATCCACCATCGCCAGAAACGGGACGCACCTTCGGGCACGGCGGTACGCATGGCGGAGATCTTGGCAGAGGCGCTGGGACGCGATCTGGCCCGAGTGGGCTGTTATGGGCGGCAGGGCCACACCGGCGCGCGTCCGTCGGAGCAGATCGGTGTCATGACACTGCGCGGTGGCGATGTCGTCGGAGAACACACGGCCCATTTTCTCGGGCTTGGCGAGCGCCTCGAGATCACCCATCGCGCCTCCTCGCGCGATACCTTCGCACGCGGTGCGGTGCGGGCCGCACTCTGGCTTGGCGACCGCGATCCGGGGCTATACGACATGCAGGATGTCCTCGGCCTTCGCCGGTGAGCTCGACGGAAGAGGTCCATTCCCGCGCGGATGAGCTCGATTCACTGACCACACATGAACTGGTGGCCTTGCTTCTCGCGGAAGAGGCGGAGGCGGTGGCTCGGGTGGCGCGCGCTTCCAAGCCGATCGCCGCGGCGGCCGATCTGGTGGCCAGCTGTTTGGGCAACGGCGGTCGGCTCGTCTATGTGGGTGCGGGCACGTCAGGGCGTCTGGGGGTGCTCGACGCCGCGGAGCTGCCGCCCACCTTCGGCACTCGACCGCGACAGGTGCGAGCGCTGATCGCGGGCGGGACTCGCGCCATCCAGCATGCCGTCGAAGGGGCAGAGGACCGCGCCCGCGATGGACAGCAAGCGATGGCCAGGCTGCGCGTCAGTAAGAAGGATGTCGTGTGTGCTATCGCCGCCAGCGGTGCCACGCCGTTTACGCGCGCGGCCCTGGCCTCGGCGCGTCGGCGAAAGGCCAAGACCCTCTTCGTCACCTGCAGCAACGTTCGCGTTTCGGCCGATGTGGTCATCCGCGCCCCCGTCGGGCCCGAGGTGATCGCTGGATCGACGCGCCTCAAAGCCGGCACCGCCACCAAGCTGATCCTCAATGCCATCTCCACTGCCGCGATGGTACGACTCGGCAAAGTCTACCGAGGTCGCATGGTCGATCTGGTGGCGACCAACGCCAAGCTGCGCCGGCGCGCTCAGAAGATGGTCGAAGAGTTGGGTGGCGTTACGCCCGTGCAGGCACGGCGATTGCTCGTTAGGTCGGGCGGCTCCATCAAGCACGCACTGGCGCTTATTTCTCCGTAGAGTCCAGCGCCAGCAGATCCCAGGGCACGACGGTTGTCTCTCGCGAATGATCATCAGGAGGGGTGGGTCGAACCCCCCAGCCTTCCTTGGCGAGAAGCTTCCGCATACGGCCCTGGATCTCGTCGCGGATCTCCCGCACACGCTCAATCGGTTGACCCTTCGGATCTGGGAGCAGCCAGTCGTCCCGGCGCAGCCCCGGGACCACAGGGCACTCGTCCCCGCAGCCCATGGTGATGAGAAGGTCAGCGCCGGAGGCAAGCTCCTGCGTAAGGAGCTGCGGCTTAGCGGCCGAGAGATCGATACCGACCTCGCGCATCGCATCGGCGACCTCGGGATGGACCCGGCCTGCGGGATGTGTGCCGGCGGAAATGGCTCGCGCGATAGTGGGGATCACCATCTCGTTAAATAAGGCCGACGCCATCTGCGAGCGGCCGGCATTGTGGACGCACGCGAAGATGACGGTCTTCATGGGGAGTCTCCTGTGTCACCGTGCGGCACTACGACTTTCGGTGCCTCCGTGGGAAGTGTCGGGATCAGCCAGCGGAAGAGCGCGGTCGCTGCAGCTGCACCAAGGAGCTGGGCGATGAGAAACGCAGGCGCATCACTTGGCCGAATGCCCGAGAACGTGTTTGTCACCGCGCGCGCGAGGGTGACCGCAGGGTTGGCGAACGACGTCGACGCCGTGAACCAGTACGCCGCCGTGATGTAGGACCCGACCGCGAAGGGAACGGCGCTCGACCGGTGGCGCGAGCACCCCCAGATGATGGCCAGGAGCCCGAAGGTCGCGACAAACTCGCTAAAGGCTTGTGGGAGCCCGGCGCGCGCCTGCGTGGACAGGGAGAAGAGGGGCTCCCCGAACATGAGGTGCGCCGAGGCAGTGCCCGCGAAGGCACCAGCCACCTGCACCAGGATGTATCCTGGCACCTCGCGCCAGGGCACCTTACCCTGCGACGCGACGGCCAGCGTCACAGCGGGGTTGAAGTGAGCTCCCGAGATCGGCCCGAACGTCAGAATCAGCGCCACCAGCGCGGCGCCGGTGGCGATCGTGTTAGCGAGCAGCGCGATCGCCACGTTTCCGCCAGCCAGACGATCGCCCATGATGCCAGAGCCGACGACGGCGGCGAGGAGCAGCGCGGTGCCCACACCTTCAGCCGCGAGACGCCGGGGCAGGCTCACCGGCAAGTCCGATTGTTCTGCCGAGCTCAACGGCACGCTCCCGGCCCACGGGTCTTGAGGAGCTTCTCGACGTCGCGCCGCAGCACGTCCCGTTTTGAAACGACTTCTGGGTGTATCGTCAATAGAGTTCCGCGACAGTGATGAGCCCGCGCGCGGCTCGGTGGAGACGCGCGAGCCCGTCGATCACAGCACCGACAGTGGCACGGTCACCGTGGGTGCCCCCGGCGATGGTGACATCGAGTGGGGGATCGCCCGCGAAGGTCACGCGGTCATGGGGATCGGGAGCCCCGACCGACATCTGCAGCTCGAGCTCGATCGGCCGCCCATCGGTGAGCTTCGCGGAAAGCAGCTGATGGACGCCCAGCACCTTACCGTTCTTTCCGAGCACTGGGTCGATCGTTTCTATCACTCCGGCGAGAGAGCTTCGCAGCCCGCGCGCGATGAGCCCCGCTGAGGTCGACAGACCGACATGGCCCAGCCGGCCCGCCGCCACACCCGCGCGAAACTCGTCGATGGTGAGGCCGTAGCCCACTTTGTGTCGCAACGGTTCGCGCCGGGCGGCGGCATCGACCACTCGCTCGACGCGGATCCCTTCGATGCGCACGCACACCGCCGCGAGTTCGAGCACCAGGCGGTCCATGACAAACCCGGGATTCACCCCGGTGCCGATGAGCGTGACGCCGGCACTCTGAGCCGCTCGGCCGAGCGCCTGCGCGCGCGGTAAGTCGGGCGGCAGGGCCAACTCCTCGCAGGTCGACACCACATGCTGCCCGGCCGCCACTGCGCGCTCAAGATCTTCAACGACCGCGTCGAAGCGGGAGCTCGTACAGAGGGCAATCGCATCGACCGCGCGCGTGAGAGTGCGCTCGATCGGCAATCCTTCGATCCGCTGCCCCAGCAGCGCGGGTGCCAGGTCGACTATGGCCACTAATTCCACGCCCGGACGCGCCCCTTGCGCGATCGCCCGCGCCACCTCTCGACCGATCGGTCCCATGCCCATGACTGCAACTCGCATTGCGTCTCCCTCGTGAGGGATTGTAAGATATCACCCGCCGTGGCGGAAGAGTCGCTTACCGTCAAGATCGATCCCAACGGTAAGATTGCCGTCGGGCGGGGGGCGCTGCAGCGGATTGCGGCGCGCCACGGGCGCTATCGGTTGGCCCCTTCGCCACCCCATCTGCTGATCCTCGAACGCATCGACGGGGAATCGCGAAGCGACGAAACGGGCGTGGTCGTGGCGGGCAGCATCCCTCGCCTCGGTGGGCTGGTCGATATCATCCATTTCATCCATAGCAATGCCTGGTCTGGGCAGCTCAGCGTGATGGCCGGCGAAGCGCGCAAGACGGTCTATTTTCAGCGCGGTGATGTGACCACCGCGGCGTCGAACGTTCCCGAGGACCGCATCGGCGCCATCCTCTATCGCTTCGGCATGATTTCGGCGGCGCAGCTCGAGCAGACTCTGGCGCAGGTCACACCGGAGCATCGTTTTGGCCAGATTCTCGTCGAGAACGGCACGTTGAGCGCGCACGACATCTATCAGTACGTGCGCAAGCAGGTGGAGGAGATTTTCTATTCGCTCTTGGTCATGCGGTACGGCGAGTTTTTCTTTTCCCGCGCCGAAGGCGAGGTGGGTCCTGCGTCCCAGATCTTGCTATCGACCCACCAGCTGCTATTTGAGGGGGTCCATCGGATCGACGAGATGGGGCTGTTTCGCGAAAAGCTGCCGGGTCCCGAGGTCGTGTTGGTGCCACGGCATCCGCCGCCCGACGAGAAGCTCCCCCCGCGCGAGGCGCGAGTGTTTCAACTGGTCGATGGCTTGCGCGACCTCGGGGCGATCACCCGCGCGAGCCATCTCGGTGAATTCGAAACCACTCGCCTGTTGTTCGATCTTTTGCGCACCGGTTGGGTTCAGGTGCATGGCCAGGGCGCGGCCCACGTGCGTCCGACGGCAGGCGAGCTGTTCGATTGTTTCAACCGGATCTACCAAAAAGTTTTTCAGGCGGTGGCGGCGCGCGGCAAAGAGGAGGCGATCGCCCGTGGAATCGGCTCCTTTTTTCAGTCGGCCGGTGAATATGCTCCCCTGTTTGCCGGTGTGAGCCTCTCGGCAGAAGGGCAGCTGCCCCGCGACCCAGTGCTTGCCAATCTGCTGAGCTTTCCTGCCGAGGACAAGCTCGACTACCTCTACCGCGGGCTCAACGAGCTGCTCTATTTTGAACTGTTCGCGGCCGGGGATGCGGTAGAGCGTGCCGGCGAGGCCGAGCTTCACCAGGAGCTGCGCGAGATCCTGCGCGATGCGCCGCGGCCAGAAATCCTATTGTAGCCATTGACAATGGCCTAACGCGCGAATAGATGTAGCAGGACCTCGTTGTTTCCACTGACCTTCCTGATTGCTCCCCGTGTGCGGGTCTCTTCTGGCGGCCGCACCACCATTCGATGAGGAACTCATGAATCTTAGCGAGCTGAAGCGCAAAAAAATGACCGAGCTCATTCATATGGGCACCGAGCTCAATATCGAAGCGGTCTCTGGAATGAGGCGGCAAGATCTCATTTTTGCGCTGCTTCAGCACGGGGCTTCCAATCGCGGCGAAGTCTATGGCGACGGCGTGCTCGAAACGCTGCCCGATGGATTCGGATTCTTGCGTTCGCCCGACTACAACTACTTGCCCGGTCCCGACGATATCTACGTTTCGCCCTCGCAGATCCGCCGTTTTGGCCTGCGCACCGGCGATACCGTCGATGGACAGATTCGATCCCCCAAGGATTCCGAGCGCTACTTTGCACTGCTCAAGGTCGACCGGCTCAACGGCGTCGCGCCCGAGGCCGTGCGCGAGAAGATTGCTTTCGACAACCTGACGCCGCTCTATCCGAATCGCCGACTCAACTTGGAGGCCGACCCGAAAAACTACTCGACGCGCATCGTCGATCTTCTGTGCCCCATCGGCAAAGGACAGCGCTGCCTCATCGTATCGCCGCCGCGCGCTGGCAAGACGGTGCTCTTGCGCGACATCGCCCATTCGATCACGGCCAACGACAAGGAGGTGGTGCTGATCGTCCTGCTCATCGACGAGCGGCCTGAAGAGGTGACCGATATGGCGCGCTCGGTCAAGGGCGAGGTGGTGTCTTCGACCTTCGACGAGCCGCCCGCGCGCCATGTCCAGGTCGCCGAGATGGTCATCGAAAAGGCCAAGCGGCTCGCCGAGCACAAGAAGGATGTGGTGATCCTGCTCGATTCGATCACACGTCTGGCGCGCGCCTATAACACGGTGGTGCCTCCATCGGGCAAAATCCTATCGGGTGGCGTCGATTCGAATGCGCTGCACAAGCCCAAGCGTTTCTTTGGCGCCGCGCGCAACATCGAGGAGGGCGGCTCGCTGACCATCATCGCCACCGCGCTGGTCGATACTGGCTCGCGCATGGACGAGGTCATCTTCGAAGAATTCAAGGGAACCGGCAATTCCGAAATCCATCTCGATCGCAAACTGATGGAGAAGCGCATCTTCCCCTGCCTCGATATCAACAAATCGGGTACGCGCAAGGAGGAGCTGCTCATCGATGAGAAGACGCTCAACCGCGTCTGGGTCCTGCGGTCGCTGCTTCACCCCCTCAACGTGATCGACGCGATGGAGTTCATGCGCGACAAGATTGCGAAGACCGACACCAACGCCGAGTTCATCCAGTCGATGTCGTCATAAAGCTAACCCGGGGAAGGTTATCGCCGGCGCAAGAAATCGAGGCCGAACCGCTCGTGAACCGGCGAGGGGCGCGGCGGCGCATCGTGGCGCAGGAAGTCGAGACCGACCCGCTCACGGAACGCGATCTGCCATTCCGTAGGCCGCCCGGTGGGCGCGTTTTTTTGTAGGAAGTCGAGGCCGACTCGGTTACGGAATGCAGTCGCCCATTCGCCGCGGCCGTCGGCCCGGGCCCAAGCCCCCGGCAGGATCAGAAGCAGTCCCAGTAGATTTCGTTTCATGATCGGGTAGCAGCGCTCAGCAAGTCTCAGGCCAACAGAACGAAGGCATTCTTGGCGCTCTTCGGCGGCGGCTCCACTGGCCATGGCCATCCCGGTATCCAACAGAATGGCCTCATACCACCCGTTGATTCGTCGTATTGCGAGGCAGCCGAGCCTACGGCGGGGCGAGGAGCGAGGCCGCAGGGCTAGCGAGAAGGTGCCTCAAGGCTGACCGACGAGGCCTTCGCCGAAGGGAGCGGCTGCCGCAGTAGCGATGAATCACGGGGAGGCGGTATCAGGAGCGGCGGACACCGATTGGCGTGCTGTTTGCTCTAGAGGCCTACCATGAAAAACCATTCGATCTTGACGGCTTGCGTCATTCTTCTCGCCTCGCCGGCCGGGGCGGGCGGCAGTGGCAACCTGTTCGATCGGGTTCCCGGGGTGAAGGCGGTCCGCGGCATGTTTCGCACGCGCGCCGCGACCCGGGCGGCGGTAGCGAAGGAAAAGGGCGAGCAGCTTGCGGCAGCCGTTGGCAAAGCGCGGGGGATCGTCGAAACTGCGGAGGGCGCGGCCAGGTGGGCTCCACCCGGCCATCTCGGGGAAGCGACGAAGCAGGTGCTGGAGAGGTCGGTGGGCGGCTGGATGGCGGCCCGAAAAGAGATGGTCACAGCGCGTCGGAAGTTGGCGCGTACGCTGCGCAAGAGGGACTCAGACCGTTTGAGTGCCCACGACGCGGAAATGCAGAGCCTCGATGAGCGCGTCAAGAGTGCTCTTGGCCGGCCCGAAGTGCCAGCGCCGCGCACGGAACCCCAGAAGCCGCGCAGCGCGGGCCCACTCCCCGACAAATATTTCACCGATCCCTGGCGACAGCCCTCACCCAGCTTTGGCAAATGGATGGATCCCGATCCCTATGGGCCGTACCACCGTAATGCCGATCATGCGCTATCTCGGGCGCAGGAGGGGGCCAAGCGGGTCGCCTCTCTGTCCAAGGAAAAAGCGCTGCACATCGATCTCGAGGGCGCCGTGCGCGAGGTACTCGAGGTGGGCAATTCAGGCCGCATGTATGACCATTGGGCAGCGGCCGATATCTACGTCTCCGATCCGCACAGCACCATGAACACCGAGAGGAGCTGGACGGTCAAGGTGGTGGGCAATGGCATCGGCTCGAAGTTGTCTTACGGCATGAGCGGTTCGCTCTCTGCCAAACGGCACGATATCGACGGGCGCGAGTATGCCATCGCCATCGAGCGCCTCGACCGGAATGGCCACAACATTTTCGAGTTCCGCGGCGAGCCGTCGGCGGAGCAGATCGCAGAGGTGCGGATCACGCGCACGCGTTCGCTGCCGCTCCCCCGCGACCGCGTCGCGCACAGGGTGACCGAAACTAGCGAGCGCATCCTGCCCGATGGTCGTCACCACGTTCACGAGGAAAAGAGGCAGTTGGTTTTTCAGCGTGGCAGCGATGTGCCGCTATCGAAAGCGACCGAAGGGGTTCGCGATGAGATCCTGCCAGCGAAGAATGTGCTGATCCTGCCCGCCCGGTAGCTGCTAACCTCGCGGCAATGGCGCTGCTCGATCCGACGGTTTGGGATGCGCAGGAGCTCGCGGTCCACTATCGTTCCGCCGCGCCCTTTCCCCATGTCGTGATCGATGGCCTTCTCAGCGACGAAGCGCTAGCGCAGATCGTCGGCGCGGTCAGCCGCGAGCCCCACTGGCCGAACCGAGGCGAGATCTACGACATGATGGGCTCGGTCGAGCCGCCGCTCCAGCCGGAGCTCTTGGCGTTCCGCGATGCGCTGGCCACACCCACAGCGCTGGCCGTGATCGGTGCGATGACGGGGCGGCGCCTCGGTCGGGTCGAGATGCGCAGCTACGTCTACCTGCCCGGCCACTATCTTCTACCCCACCTCGACGACCAGCGCGGCCTCGAGCGGCAGCTGGCCTATGCCTTTTATCTCCCGGCGCCATCGGTGGGCACCCTGGTGGGCGGCGAGCTCGAACTGTTTCGCTGCCGCCGCGGCACCGATGATCTGGTGGACATCGAGGCTGCCTTGCGGATCGAACCGCGGCCGAACCGGTTGGTTCTTTTCGAGGTCAGTCCCATTTCTCTTCACCAGGTGTGCGAGGTCACCCAAGGAGCGCGTCTCTCGCTGGCGGGCTGGTTCTACTGATGGAGCAGGAGAACGGGATGCTGGCGGAGCTATGGGGTCGCTATCGCAGTCGCACGCCACCGTGGATCATCGTTCCCGATGTCATCCCCGCGGAGGCGGCCGCGCTGCTGCGGGAGCGTGTTTCGCCCCGACTGGCTCCGTTTCACATTCCCAATCGCGGGCGCTATGCGTTCGCGGACGCTGGCGGCGAAGGCGAGTTGGTCGCCGAGGTGGTGCAGCTCTGTGAGCATCTGGCCCAGACCGAGCTGACGCTGATCGGCGCGCGGCTCCACCGCCTTCGACAGGGCGACTATGCGCTGCGTTGGGATGATGTCTGCACCCGCGTCGAGCGCGGCCGGCACCTCGAAGCGACGCTCGATTTTTCCGCGGCGGAAATCAGCTGCGCCGAGGTGCTCTACGGGGATGGCCGAGAGAGCGCTCTCGTGATTCCCCACCTGCCGGGCAGTATGGCGCTCGTCGAACGGGAGCCACTGGTCCGTGGTACCGCCGACGAGGTCCTGCGCTACGATCGCTACCTCACGCACCCAGTGGGTGCTCGGGAAGTCTTTCGGCTACGGGTCGTACTGCAACCGAAGTAATGATAAGGTCGCCACATGCGACACATCTTTTTTGCCCTCCTTGCTTTCGCCACGCCGGTCGGCGCAGAAGAGCCGCCGAACCCGCGTGAGCTCGGTGGCCATGTCTTCATGCCCTCCGATCTGGTCTCAGATCCCTTTACCGGCACCTATTTTGGCAACGGCACAGCGTTTGGTTTTGCCTCCGCCACCGGCCCCCGGCTGGACGAGCATGGCAATGCCGGCACCGGGACCTATCGCATGGCCACCTTCGCCGAGCGCTTCGAGCTCCAGGTGGGCCTTTTGCCCTGGTGGTCGATCAGCACGAGCGTCACTGGCCGGGTCTTCTCGGGCATCACCGTCGATTCGGCCCAACAGGTGGGGACTCAGGCCGAATACTTCGTTGCCGGCGGAACCACCGTCAGCTTTCGTTTCGGTCGGGTGAGGATCGGCGGGGAATTCGATGTCGCCTATAGCCCTTCCTACAATCTGAATATCTTTACGGCCCTCGACCGCAGCGTCAAAGCGGGCAAGATCGACGCCTCGACGCTCCTCACCAGCGTCAACACCATCACCCTGGTCGGCGGGCTCAACGTGGCCGTCGGGCTGCACCGTTCGCTCGGCCTGCTGCTCGCTACCCAGTACCTGCGAGCCATCTCAGACGGCACCAGCGGCAGTTTCACCGAAGGCCAAATTACCGTCGGCGGCTCGCTCAGCCTCGACCTCCACGCGTTGCTCTCGGTGTTACCGATCGGGATGCAGGGCGCCTACCGGGTGCTCGTGCCGGTCTCATCGACGCAGCCGATGAGCCAGCAGACGTTGCGCCACGAGGCCTCGCTGGGCCTCTACTACACGGGGCGAGCAAACCTGGTGCTCGGTCCCGATGTGGTCTTCAAACTGTTCCCGGACCGAGCCGATATGCAGGTGTACGACTTTCTCGACACCACGGTGCTGATCAAGATGCGCTACTACTGGTAGTTGACCGCGCGGGACAAAACGTTTATAGATCGCGGCCTTTTGTAGGAGTTTGCCATGCCGAACCAAGCTGTTCACCCTGCCTATCTGCCCGCGACCGTCACCTGCGCCTGCGGGAACGTTGTGGCGACGGCCTCGACGCGCGGCTCGTTCGCGGTGGAAATCTGCTCGGGCTGCCATCCCTTCTACACCGGCAAGCAGAAACTCGTCGACACGGCCGGACGAATCGACCGGTTCCAGAAGAAGTACGGCCGCGTCAAGACGGAAAAGTAAGCCCTCCGAAAGATGTTTGACAAACTCGCCGCCGTTGCCGCGCGCCATGCGGAGCTCGAGCGGTTGCTCTCCGACCCCGAGGTGATTGCGCGACGCGGGGATTTTCAGCGCTATGCCAAGGAGCACGCCGATATCTCTCCGCTGGTGGCGGCCTATCAGCGCTACAAGCAGGTGGATGACGAACTCGAGGCGAATCGCCCCCTGCTCGAGGAAAAGGATCTCGAGCTCAAGGCGATGGCACGCGAGGAGGCCACCCGTCTCGGCGCGGAAAAAGAGGTACTTGCGGAGCAGATGAAGCTTCTACTCCTGCCCAAGGATCCCAACGACGAGAAGAATATTCTTCTCGAGATCCGCGCCGGCGCGGGTGGCGAAGAGGCGGCGCTGTTTGCGGCTGAACTATTTCGTCTCTATAGCCGCTACGCAGAGCGTCATCGCTGGCGCGTCGAGGTGCTGTCATCATCGGAGGCATCGGCGGGCGGCCTCAAGGAGATCATCGCGCTCGTCAGCGGTGACAAGGTCTACTCGGCGCTGAAGTACGAATCGGGTGTGCATCGCGTGCAGCGCGTGCCGGCCACCGAGGCACAGGGGCGCATCCACACTTCGACTGCGACGGTGGCGGTGCTGCCCGAAGCGGAAGAGGTGGACCTCAAGATCGACGAGAAGGATCTCGAAATCAAGGTCTCGCGCTCCGGGGGACCGGGCGGGCAGTCGGTCAACACCACCGACTCGGCGGTGCAGATCACCCATCTGCCGAGCGGCATGCAGGTCCGCTGCACCACCGAGAAGTCGCAGCACAAGAATCGCTCGCAGGCGATGAAGATTCTGCGCGCCCGTCTACTCGAGATTGAAGAGGAGAAGCGCGCCTCCGCGGAGCGCGACGCGCGCCGTGAGAAGGTGGGGACGGGCGATCGTTCGGAGAAGATCCGCACCTACAATTTTCCACAGGATCGCATGACCGACCACCGGATCGGCCTCACGCGCCATAGTCTCCCAACGCTAATGGATGGCGAGCTCGACCCGGTGATCGAGGCGCTCCGGACGCACTATCAGGCGGAGGCGCTCAAGGGACAGAGTTAGCAGAAGGTAACCCTGGACAGGCTCGGGCCACACCCTATCTCCATTCTTTGTGGCGCAGTCACGCATCCTAGTGGTCGAAGACGAGCAGCTGGTGGCGCTCGATCTCGTCAAACACCTGAGTGAGATGGGCTACGCGGTGGTGACTGCCTCTTCGGGGCAGCACGCGCTCGACGAGGCGAATAGATTTCAGCCCAGTATTGCCCTGGTCGACATCAAGCTCCCTGGAGCGATCGATGGGATCGAAGCGGCGCGGCGGCTGCGCCAGGCCTTCGACATTCCGATCGTCTATGTCACCGCTTATGCCGACGACTCCACGCTGAAGCAAGCGAGTACCGCGGAGCCCTACGGTTATATCCTCAAGCCCTTTCAGTTACGTGAGATCAAGGCCGCGGTGGAGATGGCTCTGCACCGTCACGCGATGGAATCGCAGCGTCAGCATCAGGCTCAGCGTGCGGTCCGGCTGAGGGAAGAGATTCTGGCGATCGTGTCGCACGACCTTCGCAATCTACTGAATGTGATCCTGCTGCCGGCGCAACAGCTGGCAGCCAACAAACCCGTCTGTAGCCTTGAGCAGGCGATCGTCCGGGGCGCGCAGCGGATGAAGCGTCTGATCGGTGATCTACTGGATGTGGCATCGATTGACGCGGGGCGGCTGTCGATCGAGCGGCGCGCGACACCGGCAGGGGAGTTGCTGTGCCAGGCGATCGAATCACTTCGCCCCGAAATCGCCGAAAAATCGATTGCTCTCGATGAGCAGCTGCCCGACCCGTCGATCTCTGTGCAGTGCGACCCCGGCCGCATTCTCCAGGTGCTGCTCAATCTTCTAGGCAACGCGATCAAGTTCACGCCGCCGCAAGGCCGGATCACGCTTCGACTCACTTCGGGCGACCATCTCCTCTGCTTCGCGATAGCAGATACCGGACCAGGGATCGCGCCCAGCGAGATTCCGCTGCTCTTTGAACGGTTCTGGCACTCGCCCCGCGCCTATCGGCATGGGGCCGGCCTCGGCCTCTACATCGCCAAGGGGATCATCGAGATGCACGGCGGCCAAATCTGGGTTGATAGCCGGCTGGGCACCGGCAGTACCTTTTCCTTCACACTGCCGCGGGCATGAGCCATGCGGCGGACGACTCGCTATTTGCTCGAAGTGGCCCTCTTCGTAGCTGGCTACTTCACCGTGGCGCGCTGGGCGCTGCACCTCCTCGATCCGGTGGGCGGCTTTGCTGCCCTGGTCTGGCCGCTGAGTGGGAGTTCACTCGCCGTGCTGCTGATCTTCGGCCGGCGCTTCTGGCCCGGTATCTTCCTCGGGGCGCTGTGGGTGAATCATTCGATCGGTGCACCGCTGTGGGTCGCCAGCGCCATTGGGCTGGGCAATACGGCCGAGGCTTGGTGCGCCGCATGGCTGTTGGGTCGCCTCGGCTTCAATCCGGCACTGGCTCGGCTGCGCGATGTGATCGCGCTCATTGGCATCGCGGCCTTGGGCAGCACCGTGATCAGTGCGACGGTCGGGGTCGTTAGCCTCGAGCTCGAAGGCATGATTCCTCGCGACCAGTCCCTCGCTGCCTGGATCGCCTGGTGGTGGGGGGACACCAGCAGCGATCTCCTGGTTGCGCCGCTGCTGCTCAGCTGGAGCGCGGATCGAGGTCTAGATTCCAACCGATGGCGATGGCTGGAGGCGATCGCGCTCGGCCTGGTGCTGGTGACCATCAGCGCGTTCGCACTACTCAGGCCGCACCACCACGGACCGATGCCCTTCCCGATCTTTCCGGTGCTCATGTGGGCAGGCGTACGTTTTCCTTCCCGCGGCGCAGCGACTTTCAGTTTTCTGCTGGCAGCCCTGTCGGTGCTGGCCACCGCGCTCGGTCGCGGGCCCTTTGTGCATGCATCGCTCCACCAGAGCCTGGTCGAGCTCAACTCCTTCGTGAGCGTCGCTGCGACCATGACTCTTCTTCTAAGCGCCCTCGTTTCTGATCTCCGAGAGCGCCAGCGCCTGCTCCAGGATGCGGAGGCGATGACCCACATCGGTAGCTTCGATTGGGAGATCGAAACCGACCATGTGCGCTGGTCGGATGGGCTATACAAAGTGTTTGGCCGGGAGCCCGCGGAGTTTGGCGCCACCTACGAAGCGGTTCTCGGGTGGATTCATCCCGAGGATCGGCCGCTGGTGCGGGCCCACGTCGAGCGCGCGCTCACCCAGCGCGAACCCTTCCAGGCAGAAGAGCGCATCCTGCGCCCAGATGGATCCATTCGCTGGCTCGAGTCGCGCGGGCAGCCGGTGGCCGACCGAAGCGGCCGAATCGTACGGCTGGTGGGTACCTGCCTCGACATCACGGAGCACAAATGCGCCGCCCACGAACTCGAAAGGGCGTTGGCGCTGAAGGAGCTTTTGCTCCAGGAGGTCCACCATCGGGTCAAGAACAGCCTGCAGGTGATCTCGAGCCTGCTGAATCTGCAGGCTTCCGTGGCACTGAGCGTAGAGGCGAGGACGATCCTGCATGAGAGCGAAAACCGGCTGCACTCGATCGCGCTGATCCATGAGCTGCTCTTCCAGGCCCGAGACCTTGCGACCATCGATGTCGGAGACTATTTCCGGAGCTTGGTGGCCCGCCTGTTGTCCGCCTACTCCGTTCCGGCCGGCCAGATTGCCATCGCGGTCTCCACCGGGGACA
>JAHFDT010000245.1 GCA_023248875.1 Myxococcales bacterium
AAGCGCCAGATCTTTGGCTGGGCCTTCTACGGCGGGGCCGCGCCTCCCACGGCAACCAAATAATGTTGCACGAAAACCGCCGCCTGCAGCCGCCCCCCATGGAGGGGGGAAGTGAAGAGGTCGCCGCCCTCATCGACACCTACTTCAGCGCCTACAATGCGGCACGCCTGCGCGAAGCCTGCCAGCTGATGGTGCGCGCCATCGACGCGGGTGCGACCATCGGTCTCTCGCTCTCCGGTGCGCTGACGCCGGCCGGCCTTTCGTCGGTGATCACGCCGCTCATGCGCAAGGGCTTCGTCGACTACATCTCCTCGACTGGCGCCAACCTCTACCACGATCTGCATTTTGACCTCGGTCTGCCGCTCTATCGTGGCACCGCCGACATGGCCACCGGCGCCCACGATGTCAAGCTGCGCGCCGAAGGCATCATCCGTGTCTATGACGTCCTCTTCCCCGCCGATGTGCTCTACCAAACCGATGAGTGGGTCTACCGCGTCATGATGGCGCCCGAGTTTGCAGGACGCCGCATGGGCACCGGCGAACTTCACCATAAGATCGGTAAGTATGCTCTGGAAACGGCCCGCCAAACCGAGGCACAGACCGGCCGGCGCACCAAGCCCTCGATTTTGGCGACCGCGTTCGATCTCGATCTGCCGGTCTATTCCCCTTCGCCCGGCGACTCGACGATCGGGCTCAACTTTTCAGCCATCCACACGGCCCACCCGGAAAAGGGGCCGCATGTCGACCCCGCGATCGATGTCATGGAGATGTCGGCCCTTGTGCTCGATGCCAAAAGAGAGGGCGGTTTGTCGTCGGTGCTGATCCTCGGCGGGGGCGCACCAAAGAATTTTCTATTGCAGACTGAACCACAGCTGCAAGAGATCCTCGGCGTCGCCGAAAAGGGGCACGACTTTTTTGTCCAGATCACCGACGCCCGCCCCGATACCGGCGGCCTCTCGGGCGCCACGCCCGCCGAAGCGGTCTCGTGGGGCAAGATCGATCCCGAGAAGCTGCCCGATTGCGTCGTCTGCTACCTCGATTCGACCATCGCCCTGCCGCTGCTCGGGGCCTATGTCCAGGCGCGCTGCCAACCGCGCCCACCGCGCCGCCTCATGAAGCACATGGGCGAGTTGGTGGAAAAGCTGCGCACTGAATACCGCCAGACGGAGTTGTATCGACGCTACTGGGGTTGAGCGTTTCGATACTCGGTAGCGGAGACGGGGACGGCACATCCCTTGCTCTCCTCTTCAGAGTGCGCATCGCCATGATCTCAACCCCCTTTGTCGCCACCCCACCGCCGCGCTACGGTGGCACCGAGCTGGTGGTGTGGGAGCTGACGCTCGGTCTGCGCGATGCCGGTCATGATGTGACGCTGTTTACCGTCGGCAGATCGGCTCACCAGAGCCGATCGCTCTACCCGGCCCCGGTCTGGCCCCCGGAGCCCTATCACGAGTTCAATCATGCCGCCTGGGCCATCGCCGAACTTCACGCGCTCGATCCGGCGCCCGACCTCATCCACTGCCATATTCCTGCCGGACTGCCGCTCACCCCGTTTGCTCCCGCACCGATGATCTACACGCTGCACCACCAGCGCGAAGAGCAGCTCACTCACTTCTACACCTATCACCGCAAAGTGCAGATGGTGGCCGTGAGCGACCGGCAACGGCAGCTGCTCCCCGAGCTTGAGAACATCGCCTGCGTTCATCACGGCCTTCTGCCGGCGCGCTATCCGCTCGGTTCGGGAGGTGGTCCCGCGGTATTCCTTGGCCGCCTGGCCCCGGAGAAGGCGCCGCATGTCGCGATCGATATCGCGCGGGCAGCGGGAGTTCCACTGATTGTCGCGGGCGCCGCGCACTGGAACGATCGGGCCTATTTTGATCGCGAGGTAGCACCGCGTCTCGCCGCCGATGGGGTCACATGGATCGGCGAGGTGGGCTACTCCGAGAAGGTCGAGCTCCTAGGCAACGCCTGTGCCCTGCTCTTTCCCATCGATTGGGAGGAGCCCTTCGGGCTGGTGATGGTCGAGGCGATGCTCTCGGGTACGCCCGTACTCGCCACCTCTCGCGGATCGGTTCCTGAGATCATCGAATCGGGCGTGACCGGTTGGATCTACGACGAACCGCGCCTACTCGAAGCCAAGCTGCGCGAACTGGCCGCGCCCGGGCACTCCTTCGATCGCTCCGCCTGCCGGGCCCGCGCCAGAGAGCGCTTCAGCCGTTCGCGCATGGTGAGCGACTATGTTGCCCTCTACGCTCGGACGATCGCCGGCAGGGAGGTGGAGATTGCTCCAGCCACCGCCGACCGCGCCTGAGCCGCCACTCCGGGCCACCGAATCGCGGATCAGTCCACCGATCGTCCTGTCGCAGGGAAACCTCTTCTGTGTGATCGATCGGCGCGGCAATATTTCGCCGCGCGGCGCCACTGATTTGGGTCTGTTTCACGAAGACACCCGCCACCTGTCCCATCTCGAGCTGGTGCTCACCGGGGGCACCATGACGGTGCTTTCAGCGGAGACCATCGGCCCCTCGAGCCAGATCGACATCGGCCTCAGCGACCTCGGCAGCCCCGGCTTTTTCCGTGATCCCCAAAATTTCCTCCATCTCCGACGGCGCCAACTGCTCGATCACAACGAGTTCGTCGAACGGATCATCGCCACCAATCACCACCGCGCGGCGATCGATCTCGAGCTGCAGCTGCTCCTCGATGCCGACTTCGCCGATATCTTCGAGCTGCGCGGAGCGCGCCGCCAGCGACCTGGCTCACCGCTGCCGCCGGAGACGGGCGATGGTCACATTCTCTTCTCCTATCGCGGCACCGACCAGCTGCTCTACCGCACCCTCGTGCGAACCATGCCCTCCCCGAGAACGATCGTGGGCACCTCGCCCTGCTATCGTCTCCACCTCGAACCGGGTGAATCGACCGTACTCGAGGTGATCGTGCTCGCGGAGCGCGGCCCGCTCGACGCGGCATCGGTGGCCTCCTCTTGGCGCCCCTTCGATGTCCGCCTGACCGATCTCGCGCTGCGCCAAAAGACCTTCCTCGATCGCACTACCCACCTCACAGCCGATAACAATCGTTTCGAAGCGATGATTGATCGGGCTCTCACCGACCTCGACAGCTTGAGGCTCGACGTCGATGGCCGGCATATCATCGGTGCGGGCATTCCTTGGTTTGCTGCACCCTTTGGTCGAGATGCACTCCTGACCTCGCTCTCCTGCCTCGCCTTCGCGCCCGACCTGGCCACGGAGACCCTGCATACCCTCGCCGCCTATCAGGGCAAGTGCGATGATCCGTGGCGCGAAGAGGAGCCGGGCAAAATCTTCCACGAGCTGCGCCGCGGCGAGCTGGCGCGCGCCGGCGAGGTACCCCACAGCCCCTACTACGGAACCATCGACGCCACCCCGCTCTGGTTGGTCCTTTTGGCAGAGACCTACCGCTGGACCGGTGACGAGTTGCTGGTCGATGAGCTCGAACCGGCCGCCGAGCGAGCCCTCGCCTGGATCGAGCGCCGCCTGGAAAGGGACGGCGGTCTTCTTCGATACCACCAGACCCACACCCGCGGCCTCGAAAACCAAGGTTGGAAGGACAGCCATGATGGCGTCTCGCATCCCGACGGGGCGATCGCCAAGCCCCCCATCGCGCTCATCGAGGTGCAGGGCTACACGGTAGCGGCTCTTGAGGCGATGGCGCTCTTACGCCGGCGAAGGCGCGACCTGCGCGGGAGCGTGCGACTGCGTGAGCAGGCGCAACTCCTGCGGCGCCGCATCGACGCCGATTTCTGGGTGGAACAGTCGCGCTATTATGCCCTGGCCCTGGATGGCGATGGCCGACGCGTCGCAACGATCACCTCCAACCCGGGCCATCTTGCCTTCTGCCAAGCCCTCGCTCCCGAACGCGTAAACCGGGTCGCCGAAGTCCTGCTCAGCGACGCACTCTTCTCCGGCTGGGGCATTCGGACTGTGGCGCGCGGACAGGCGGTCTACAACCCACTCTCCTACCACAATGGCACGATCTGGCCGCACGACAACGCGCTCTGTGCCTTGGGCCTGGCTGTCTCCGGCCATGGCCATAGCGCGCTCGCGCTCCTCGAAGGGATCTACGCGGCCTCACTGCACTTCCGTGATCTCCGCCTCCCTGAACTCTTCTGCGGGATGGCGCGCAGTGAAGGCGATGCCCTGGTCCACTACCCGGTCTCCTGCTCCCCCCAGGCCTGGGCCACCGCTTCACTGTTTCTGCTGCTCCAGGCCGCGCTCGGCATCCGTTCGAACGCCGAAGCAGGCCGCCTGATCGTACGCAACCCCAACCTCCCCAGTTTTCTCCGGCAGCTACGCCTCGAACGCATGCGCGTGGGTCGATCGCTCGTATCGCTGCAGTTTGAGCGCCATGACGATCGAACCCACGTCGACCTCATCGAGATCCAGGGAGAGACCCATCTCAAAGTGATGATTGAGATGGGCTAGGCATCCTCCACTGTAACAAATGAGTTGAGGCATCCTCTCTCGCGCGTATAATTCGCCCTTCGCCCACCGGAGGGCTCGTGGACGCCTTTTACGAAATCAAACCCGCTCTCACCGCCGACCAAGCGCTCGCCGAAGCGAATCGCTGCCTGATGTGCTTCGACGCACCCTGCACGCGCGCCTGCCCCACCC
>JAHFDT010000246.1 GCA_023248875.1 Myxococcales bacterium
AGCAGCAGGATCGGTACCCCAGCCATCCCGCTGACCACTTCATCCAGTAGCGCCAAGGACTTCGCATCCGCGCGGTCGAGATCATCGCAGGCCAGGAGCACCGGCGCGCGCTCCGCATCCAGTCGCAGAAAACGGCCCAGCACCCGGCGCGCGATCGTCTCCCCATCCACGGGCCACTCGCGGATCGCCTGGACCAGCGGCAGCTCGGGAGCGGCCATCGCCTCTGCCTCGGGCAAGAAGTGGCCGAGAAAATGGGAAACGTCCGCGATGCGCCGATCGGCAAAGACTTCGCCCACCACGGCGCGGAGCCGATCCATCGCCACCGAACGATCCATCGCCGAGGAGAGCCCCATGCGGCTGCGGAGCAGCCCCGCGACCAGTCCCCACGGTTCGCCCGAAGCCTGGGCGCGGTAGATTCGCGCTCCCGCCTCCTCGGCACGCCTCGTCCAATGGCGCAATAGCAGGCTCTTGCCCAGACCCCGCTCCCCGAGGATCGTGACAGTCTGGGGCGCCCGATACTGCACCGCACGATCAAAAGCACGGTCGAGCACCTTCAGTTCAGGCAGGCGGCCCAGCAGCTGCTCTTGCGACATGGCGGCGCAGTTTAGCTCAACTCGCTCAGCATTTGTGACATCAGCGTTTGTGACGCTTGACGCCTGCACCCACCCAGCCTAGCTTGCGCCTCTCGATGCCCACCCAGGATGACCTCCTCCCCCTCTCTCGCTGGCGAGCTGCCCTCGGCCGAGCGCACACTGGGGGTTCCCCGAGCGGAACCAGCCTGGTCAAGGCCCTGCTCGGCGATCCCACCGCGCCGCGCTGGATCCCGCAGTTGCCAGCGCAAGAGCTCTACTATGCCATCCAGGAGATCGGCCTCGCCGATGCGGGGGAGCTCCTCGCGCTGGCCTCGACGGAGCAGATGCAGAGCTTTTTCGACCTGGCCCTCTGGCACGGCGCCGAGTTCGAGCTCGCTCCCGCCGATGAGTGGTTCGAGGCGCTGGTCGACCTCGGCCCGGAAAAGCTCTTGCAGTACATCCGCGCGCTCGATCCGGAGCTGGTGGCGCTCTACCTCAGGCGCCACGCGCGCGTCTTCGATGTGACCATCGAACAGCCGCCCGAGGAGCCCGAAGGTCACTACTATCCAACGCCGGATGGCTTCTTTCTCCTGGACATCCTAGCGCCCGGCGAAGCGGGCAAACGGGTCGAGCGGCTATGCGACTGGCTCTACCGCGCCAATCTCGATTTCGGGCGCCAGGTGGCGATGGCCGCTAAATGGGAGCTCGACTCCGAGCTGGAGGAGATGGCCTACCGCTGGCGCTCGGGCCGCATGGCCGACCTTGGCTACGTCGACTACTACGACGCCCTCGAGCTCTATCGCTGGCTCGATCCGACTTCGGTGAAGATTGGCGAGGGAACGGCCGATGTTGCCAGCGGCGAATGGTCCCCCGAGGTCCTACCGGTGGCACTGACGGTGGTGACCGGCGCACCCGGAAGCTTTCTCGGCCGGGCCCTGGCGGCCATCGGTGAGAGTGACGAGCTTGTGCGGCTTCACAATGCCCTGCTCGTCCTGGCCAACCAGATGATGTCGGCCGATCGGGTGGAGCCGGGCGACCTGCCCGCCACCCACAGGGCGCTCGACGGCATGGCGGCCTCGCTCGCTCTCGGGCTGGAGTTCGTCAGCCGTAGCGATCCACGACTCGCGGCCGAAGCGCTGCGCACGATTGCCCTCAGCCGTCTCTTTCGCCTCGGTATGACCCTCACCCTCAAGCTCAAACAGGCCGCCACCAAGCTCATGCAGCACGGCTGGGTCTCACTGCTCCCTGGCCAGCTGACACTGCTCGATGCACCCCACCGCAATGCCCTCGACGCGGTGCTGGCGCGACGGCCGCGCTACTCGCTGAACCAGACCACACGCCCCTTCGCCTCACTGCGCGATCTCGCCGAGATCGCCGCGCTGATCGAAGATGCGGCCCAGCAAAGCCTCATCGTCCAGCGCGGTCTCGGCGTGGAAGCGAGGTTGCTCGAGGAGGCCGCACTCCAAGGCTGCTCCCCTGCCCGCCCGCTGATCACGATTGCCACCCTCGCCTGCACCGTTGCTGCGAACGCTCTTCTCGACCGCCCCCCTGCGCTCGTGCCGCTGGCCCCCGGGGATCTCCGTCGACTGCGCGACCAGGCGACCGAAGCAGGCCAGCTCACCGTCGCCACCCGGACCCGGCTACGCTCGCTCTGGACGCAGCGCCTGCGAGAGCGTGAGGTCGCTCTGCCCGCCACCTGGGAGAGCTGGGTCGACCGTTGGCTAGCGCATCTCGAACGCACCTTGGCACCATCGACTGTGGGGGCGCCGGGAGGCGATCCGCGCAACGTCACCGGCTTGCTGGTACACGTGGAATGAACCAGAGACGGGTGGCTGGGCTCTTTCTCCTGGCCGCAGGCTGCGGGAAATATGCGGTGCCCTATGATTTTGTCCCTCAAGTGCTCCAGCAGGACTTTGCCATTCAGATGGGCGATCTGCGGCGCGCTTTTCCGATCGACCTGACCAAGGATCCCAAGTTTCCCGCCCAGGTTGCCTATGCTCGCATAGCTCCGATCGTCCAGGTGAAGGAGGTGCACTATTGGACGCCCCAGAACTCGCTCACTTTCGCAACGCCGCTCATCGATCTCTACGTCGGACCCAAGGGCACCGAAAAAAAGACCGATCCGGGCGTGCGAAAAATCGGCGCGCTCGATCCGATCGCCGCCCATGAGCGGACCGCCTGCGTCACCGGCAATCCCCCGGGGACCGTCTACTCCGCCTGCCGAGCGAATCTCACCGAGGAGGGCAAGGCTCTCCTCGGCGGGTTTGCCCAGAATTTCAAAACGCCCTTTGTCCTGCTCCTGCTCGGCCCGGTCACGGCGCCCGCGCCGGCGGGAAAGATCGACCTCGTGATCCAGCCCACGATCGAGTTCGAAATCCCGCTCACATGATGTTACGATGGACTATGCGTTATCTCCTACTGATCGCCCTCTCCACGGGCTGCGGCACCTTCTCCTATCCCTACGAGTTCGAACCGGAGAACTTCGCCCAGGACTTCGGCTCGCAGACGGGCAATCTACCCGACGGCGACTGCACTCAGGCGCCCAGCCTTTGCAGTACCGCAGCCAGTCTGGTCTCAGGCTCCACCGGCACCTGCGATGGCGCGACCAAGAAGTGCGTCATCACCTATGACTTCCGGCAGGTCCAGGAGATCGATCTCGACAAGCAGGCGAGCTTTCCCCCACAGGTGCTCAACTCCGGGCTGGTCTCCCTGGTGAAAATCGACCAGGTGCGCTACTGGACGCCTACCAACACTCTTTCGTTTGCCACGCCCCCGATCGACGTCTACTTCGGTCCGAAAGGGACGCAGAAGGAGAGCGACGTCGGCGCGATCAAGATTGCGACCCTCGACCCGCTGGCGGCAGCCACCCCGACCGCCTGCGTGATGGGGCAGCCCGTGGGCGACAAAAAGTCGGCTTGCAAGATGAAGCTCACCGATGCGGGGCGCAATGCGCTCTCGGTGTTCGCCAAGGACTTCAAGACCAACTTCGAGGCGCTGCTGGTCGCCCACATCGTCGTCCATTCGGGCGATGCCATTCCCGCGGGCAAGCTCAATCTCAGCGTGCAGCCGGTGGTGGCGTTCGAAATCACGCTGTAGCATCCTCTCCAACTCCGAACCAATTGACTCCTCCCATTCCTTGGGTATAAACGGTTCCGCTATATGGACACGCCGGGAATAGATCTTCCTGGTGTTCCGTTTTGGGGCCGGGGAAGTCACACATTCAACAAGAGGGAGCATGGCTAGCGATCGCGTGATGATCCGAGTAAACGACCTGACCAAAGTCTATCCCGCCAATCCCAAACCCGCGGTGGCGGGAATTACCTTCGAGGTGCGAGCCGGTGAAGTGCTCGGCTTCGTCGGCCCCAACGGCGCCGGCAAGACGACCACCATGAAGATCCTCACCTCCTATCTCGCGCCGACCAGCGGCCGAGCCGAGGTGGCGGGTTATGACACCTACTCCCAATCGCTCGAGGCACGCCGGCGAATCGGCTACCTTCCCGAAGACACGCCCCTCTACCGCGGCATGGCGGTGGTCGACTACCTGGAGTTCGTGGCGCGGGTGCGGCAGATCTCGCCCGAGAACTTTACCAAGCGGCTCAAGCGGGTCGCGGAGCAGTGCGCGATCGGTCACGTGCTCGGCAAGCTGATCGGCGAGCTCTCGAAGGGCTACCGCCAGCGCGTGGGCCTCGCGCAGGCGCTGCTCCACGAACCCGACGTGTTGATCCTCGACGAGCCCACGAGCGGTCTCGACCCCAATCAGATCGTCGAGATCCGCAACATCATCAAAGAATTCGGCCAGACCAAAACGGTGATTTTCTCGACGCACATCCTCCCGGAAGTGCAGATCACCTGCAGCCGCGTGATCGTGATCGCCGACGGCAAGATCGTCGGTGATGCCTCGCCCACCGAGCTCGGCCGCACGCTCGAGAAGGAGCGCGGCATGGAGCTGGTGGTGGAGCTCGCCGGCCAGCCGGGCAATCTCGCCGAGGCCAAGGCGGCGCTCGAAAAGGTGTCCGGGGTGGTCGCGCTGCGCGAATACCTCGAGTCGGGTGAAGAGGCCCGG
>JAHFDT010000247.1 GCA_023248875.1 Myxococcales bacterium
CGTCGAGCTCCGTCAAGGCATTGGCAAACCACTGCTGCAGCCGCGCCAAGTCGGTCGCCTGACAGAGCGATGCGATCGGCCCCGGTTGCTGGGCCGTGCCGCCGAGCTCCGCCAGCTCACGTTGGCGCTCTGCTTCGTTTTCCAATCCCAGGATCCCCATGAGTCCCAGCCGCAGTGCTGCAATTTCATGACAGGCCATCGTCTTCTCCTACTGCATGATGTTATCGACCAAACGCGCCACCAGCCGGTCGCCGAGCAGATGATCGCGCACCAGCTCTTCAGCATCTTTTTCTGTGACACCGCGGTACCAGATGCCATCGGGATAGACCGCGACGGTGGGCCCTTCACCGCAGCGGCCCATGCAGCTGGTACGGGTGACCCGGATATCGTCACGCGAGAGCGCTTTAAGCCGTCGGCGCAGTGTTTCGAGCAGCGCAATCGAACCGCGCTCGGCGCAATCGGCGTTAGCGCATACCAGCACGTGCTTGCGCAAAGGGCGATGGGCGTGGACATGCGGCATCGCCTGGGTGTGGGTGAAGCTGTGGCGCAGGCTCCAGAGTAGCGCGCGCAGACCACCTACTTCCGTGGCACGGCCGGGCAGCGGGGCGCGGTAGTGGCAGTTGTCGCAGGGCAACGGTGCGGCACCGGAGATGGCCTCTTCGATGCGCTGGTCAACGAGGCGTAGCACCACCGGGTCGATCCCAAGATGAGGCGCGAGCGCGGTTTTGATCCAGGGGTAGCGCTCACCGAAGACGGTGAGCTGATGGGAGAGCCGCTCCACCAGCAGCCCGGCGAAGAGAAAGCAGGGGGCGACCAGAATGCGCTCCGGCCGACCGCGCGCCACCTGTTCGAGAACCTCGTCGAACAGAGGTCGCGTGATGCCGATGAAGGCGGGTACCACCTCGCGATAGCGCTGGCCATCGCCGAGCAGCCGCACCAGCTTACAGAAGTCGCTGTTGGCGTCGGGATCGCTCGAGCCGCGGCCGATGACGATGAGGGCAGTGCGATCGGGGGCTGGATGATCGACCCGGGCAATACGCTCGGCGAGGAGTTGAGCCAGCTCCGCCTGCGGTCCGAAGGCCCGCGCCGCGAAGAACTCGACTCTTGGGAAGCGGCAGCGGGCCTCATTGAGGGCGAGAGGGAGATCGTTTTTGACATGGCCGGCTGCAAACAGAAACAGCGGCACGACGACGACCCGATCGCCGGGCTGGGCTGCTGCGCCGAGCGCTACGAGCGCCTCTCCCAACGAAGGGCGCGCCAGCTCCACATAGGCATGAGCGATGGTACGGGCAGGGTGCAGCCGCCGGTAGACGCCGACCAGCTCCTCGAATTCGAGATTGGCCTGGGGGTCGCGACTGCCGTGTCCGAGCAGCAATACGGTAGTCGCTACCATTGTTCTTTCGCCTGTTCGACGGTGAGGGGGTGGGGAGCCGGGCGGCCGAAGGCGTGGTGCAGCCGCGTCACCCAGGGCGTCCTCAGGTGTGCGCGCTCGAGATCGTCGCTGCGCCAGAGGAGCTCGCTGGGTGTGCCATCGCAGCGGATCTGGCCCCGGTCGAGCAGCAGCACGCGGTCGGCAAGATAGGGAATCAGATCGATCGCGTGGCTGGCGAGCAGGAGGGTGAGAGGGCGCTCGCGGTGCAGCTGATCGAGTAGCTTCACGAGCGCCTGCTCTCCCGCGGGATCGAGGCCGGCGGTGGGTTCGTCGAGCAGCAGCAGCGAGGGTCGCATCACCAGCACTCCTGCCAAGCAGGCACGTTTCTTTTCGCCGAAGCTCAGCGACTCGACCGGTCGTTCTGCGAGAGCGCCCAGGCCGAGTGTTTCCAGCACCGAGATGGCCTGCGCTCGTGCGGTCGGTTCGTCGAGTCCGAGATTGCGTGGGCCGAACAGGACATCCTCGATCACCGTAGCGCCGAAGAGCTGGTCATCCGGATTCTGAAATACCAGGCCGACGCCGGCGGCAACTGCTGCGGTAGGCGATCCGATCGCGTGGCCGCCGATGGCAACAGCACCGGTTGGCACGGGCAAGAGACCCGCTAGCGCGCGCAGCAGCGTGGTCTTGCCTGCACCATTGCCTCCGACAAGAGCGATCCGCTCGCCGGGTTCAATGCGCAGGTCGATGTTCGTCAACACCGGTGTTGCACCGTATCCCAGCGCCGCAGCGCGTAGCTCGACCCGGTTCATGCGGTCCTCCAGGCGACCAGCGCGCTCAATGCCACCACCGCAACTCCGACCGCGGCGAGCATCCGATCACGACGGGCCAAGGGGCCGGGCGGCGCAATCCACAAGTGCCCCCGGTAACCGCGTAGCCGTAACACATCACCGAGCGTTGCGGCCTGGTCGACGGCGCGGCGCAGGGCCAGTCCAGCGAGCGTTCCCGTCGAGCGCAAACTGGGGAGGAGCCCCACGTACCCGAGCCGCAGCTGCTGTGCTTCTCGCGCAGTCGACAAACCCTCGCCGATCACTCGGATGTAGCGATGGGCCAGGACCATCAATTCGACCAGCGAACGGGGCACCCGCAGCGCGGTGAGAGCACCGGCGAGCGCTGCGAGCTCAGTGGAGGCAGCGAGCCAGAAGCTGAGTGCCGATGCGCCGAGGAGGCGAGCCGTCCACTCGAGACCGGTGGAGCTGCCGCGAAAGTAGAAGACCAGCGCGACCGGGATGGCGCTGGCGAGAAGCCAGGTGCGAGCGGCACGCCCCAGCCGCGCTTTCGATCCGCCCAAGAGAACGTAGGAGCCGAGGGCCATAGCACCGAGGAGCGCTGGCCCGAGCGGCGAACGGGCGCTGATGGCGATGAGGAGTGCGCCCACCGCCAGCAGCAGTTTGACGCGAGCGTCGTAGCTCTGTAGCCGATTCACCGCGGACTCCGATCGGTTCGTTCGATGAATAGGAGGTGGAAGTTGTAGCCCAAGACGAAGCCGCCCCCGATGCCAGCGATCAGGAATAGAAACAGCAGTAGATCGCCATCGGCCGCGGGGACGAGCGAGTGGGCGTGGCGCCCCGCCGAGGCGGCGATACGCTCGATGATCTCATCTATGCCCTGCCACGTCATGCGATCACCGCGAGGCGCTCGAGGATGTCGCGGCGCCGGCGCAAAAGAAAGGTGATCGCCGCGGCCGACATCGCACCTTCCAGAAGCCCCAGGGGAAGCTGGGTCGGCACGAAGGCGAGTGCGACCGCACCCAACAGCTTGGCGAAGGGCTCGGTACCGCGCAGCGCGGCCGCTAGCTCGACGGAGGTGGTGGCATAGGTAGCCCAGTCGGAGAGCAGTCCTGCCGCGAAGGCTGCAGCAGTGAGCGTTGCACCGCAACGGCGCAGCAAAAGAAAGATACCGTAGCCGACGAAGGCGCCCGCGACGCCCATGGAGAGCAGGTCGGCGCCCAGCGTAGTGAGGCCGCCGTGGGCTAGAAAGAGCGCTTGCAAGAGCAGCGCAATCAGTGTGACCAGTACGGTCATCCAGGGACCGATCAAGATGGCCGCGAGGCCCGTTCCACAGGGGTGGGCGCACGTTCCGGTGAGTGGCACCGGAATCGGCATGCAGGAGATGAGAAATACCGCCGCTGCGATCATGGCGACGAACGGCTGATAGAAGGGATCGCGCCCCGTGCGGCGTTTGAGGAGCCAGAGCGCGACGGCAATGAAGGGGAGGGCGGCCGCCCACCAAACTGCGGCCCACGACCATGGCAAGACGCCGTCCGCCAGGTGCATTGCGAGCGCCGGACGCGACAGAAGGAGCAGCGGGACCCACCGCCAGCGCATCACTTCGCTTCCCGTCGGCGCCAGGTCAGGATCCACAACAACGCCCCCGAAATGGCGACGACCAAAGCCAAGCCACCGACCAGGCGCATCGCTGGGTGGGCGGGATGGTCGCGGCTGATGTAGCCGAGGACGTGCAGCGACCAGAGCCGATCAAACCAGCGCCACTGGGTGTTGCGCCACGCCAAGATCTCCCCGCTGGAAGGATCGACAAACACTTCGGTTTGTCGCGGATCGCTGAGCGTAATTCGATGGGTCGGCTTTGGCAGGTCGGGCGCCGCTGCCACGGCCATCGAGGAGGCCACACCCACTCGAGATCTGGAGTTGGCTTGGGCGATGGCCGCCGATTCGGCCAAGGAGAGCGGCGAGCGGACTCGGCCATCCGCTGCATCGATGAGCAGCGGCGGTCGCTCGGCAAAACGCACGAGGTAGGTGGGGTGGCCGGCCAGTGGCTTCAGCTCGACGGAGAGCAGCACGTCACCCCCCTGTTGTGCACGATGTACCGCTTCGTCGACCGAGATCTTGGTCGCCTCGAGCAGGAGGGGAGCGGCCGGCGCACGGTCGGCCCCTCCCCGTATCTGATCGAAGTTGAACCAGGAAAAGGCGAAGCCCGTTCCGGTCCAAATCAAGATCTGCACGCCGCACAACAGCGTCGCGATCCGGTGCAACTTCCGCAGCATCTAGCAGGCCGTTGATAAAGTCGTTTTTAGGCCAGCCCCTCTGCCTCGATCCCCTCTGCCTCGGGCGCGGACGCCCTCGGACCGGGGGACCCCGCAGAGGTCCTCGGACCGGGGGACCCCACGGGCGGCCCGGCCGGGAGTCCGGCCGCAGCAAGAGAGGGGCCCCGGCGAGCTTTGCTCGACGGGGAGAGGCGG
>JAHFDT010000248.1 GCA_023248875.1 Myxococcales bacterium
CGCCAAGTACGATGGGCCTTGCACAAATGAGCCTGGATGGATCGTCGTCCGGATAGTACCTCCCCACTGCGCAGGATCGCTTGTGGGATGGCGCTGGGTGCTCTGTGCGCGCTGTTGGCGGTCGAGCTCGGACTGCCCCTGCTATTCACCTTTTGGCGCCCTCGGCTACCGCTGGTGGTCTACTCGACCCCGCTCTTCGGCCTGCTCTTTACCACCCGTCTCCGGGGACCCCTCGCCGCCCTCACCGTGCTGCTCGGGACAGCCTGGCTGGCGGTCGCCTTCACGCCGATCGCCTCCCACCTGTTGCAGCGAGCCACCCGGATCGATCCAGTCGCCCCAGCGGATGCCATCTTCGTCTTTGCCTCCCACATTCAGCTCGACGGTGATCCATCGCCCGTAGCGATGGCGCGCCTGCAACACGGCTTCGAGCTGCTGACGGAACAGCAGGCGCCCTGTCTGGTGCTCTCCGAGCTGCCGCCCCCCTGGAATTCCCATGAAAAGCTGGCACGCAGATGGCTCCCCCACTGGAAGACCGCGGGCGAAATCCTGGCGGTCGGCCCCATCGCGAATACCCACGACGAGGCGGTCGCCGTCGGCAAGCTGTTCCGCGAGCGGGGTTGGAAACGTGTGCTCGCAGTCACATCCCCTGCCCATTCGCGCCGCGCCGCTGCGACCCTCGAACACGAAGGGCTCGAAGTGATCTCTTCGCCCTGCACCGAAACCCGCTTCGATCAAGAGCATCTCGCCCATCCCGGCGATCGGATCTCGGCCTTTGGCATGGCCCTCCACGACCTCCTGGGTTACTGGATCTATGGCCTGCGCGGCTGGCTATGAGGGCAGCGCTGCGCTACCTTCACACCATGCGCTCACTCATTCTATGCATGCTGCTCGGCGGCTGCGCGCCGTTCGCTCAGCCGTGGCAAGTGGCAGAGACCGCAGAGGTGCTCAAGGGGGGTTCGGTCCGCATCACGGCGGGTGGAGGTCTCGGCCTCTTCCAAGACGATGTCCGGGCGGAAGATGGCAGTCGCTACTGGGGAGGCGGCGTCGGTGGAAGATTCCGCATCGGGATCGGAAAACGGCAAGAGGTGGGCGCCGAGGCGACGCTCTTGTGGGGCCACCCCGATACCAGCCCCTACAATTTCGCCGCCAAGCTCTCCTACAAACGAGCGCTGGTCGATGGCTGGTTGGCCGCGGTGGCGGGTCTCGGCGGCGGCGGCGATCTCAAAAGCGGCTACCGGGACGGCAAAGGTGGCGCCATCGGTACCGACGTGGCGCTCATCCTTTCCCACTCGCTCTTTATCGTCGAGCCCTACCTCGCCGCACGCGTGGGCCTGTTTCAACCGCTCTCGGGTGGACTACCGCATGCCGGGCTTCTCCTCGCCGGCGGCGCTGCCTTCAAGCTGCTGCCCTTCCTTCAACTTTTCGTGGAGGGCGGCATCCCGGCCGACTTCTACCGGGAAAACGGCGATGGCCAACATTACTACGGCTACTACGGCTTGGCCGCTCTCTCCCTGCGTATCGGCCTCTGATATTCTGCTAAGATGCTTCGCATGCGGTGGGCTGGCGCTTGCGGGGCTGTCCTCGTGATGGGATGTGGTGCGGGCATCGGACCCGAGGTCGACCCGATCGCGCCCGTCCAGGGTGCCGTCGGCAGCGAACTTCGGATCGTCCTTCACGCCAGATCGCCCAGTGGCTCCTCGGTGAAGTTCGACTATCGCGTGCCCGAAGATCTCGACGATCTCAAGCGTCGGATGCTCAAGCCGACCCTCACCTCCTACGCGGCTGGCTTTGCGGTCTTCTCCTGGATTCCGCTGGCCTCCGATGTCGGCGAGCACTTCCTCCGATTTGTCGCGGCGAGCCAGGGCGAAGAAACGGTCGTGGAGGTGGGCGTTACTGTTGCGCCTGGCACCGGCGCGCTACCGATATTTCGCGAACCGATCGGCGATGGCACCACGCTCGAGCTGCAGCAGAGCGCCTGCGCCGATATTTCGGTCGAGGTACAGGACTCTGACCATCCGCAGGTAGCGCTCTCCTTCGCGCCGGCCGATTTCCCCAACGCCCAACTGATGGGGGTCGGCGACAGCCGCGCCACCTTCCATTTCTGCCCCTCGTCCGAGCAGACCGCGAACCGCCTCATCTACCCGTTCACCTTTTCCGCTGACAATGGGGAACGGAAGCCGGTGCTCAAGAACTACACGATCGTCGTCCGCCCTTCGTCCCAGAGCTCCTGCCAAAGCCAGGCACCGACCCTCACCACCAAGGCGCACACCAATATCACCACCACCAACAATCTCCACTTCACGGCTCAGATCGACGACGACATCGGCGTGACCAGCGCTCGCATGTGGTGGACCAAAAATCCACCGATCAACCCCGCGGCGCCCGATCTCTCCACCTTTTCGCTCATCGATATGGCGCGCAAGAAGGGAACCCCGCTCTCGGGCGACTACGAGGCCATTTTGGCCAGCCCCGTGGCCGCCCTGCCGTCGGGTTCGGCGATGAAGATTTACTACCTGCTCGAAGCGGCCGATGCGGATCCACCGCTCGGGTGCGATCACCGGTCGCTTATGCCCCCGAGCGGCACCTTCTCGTTCACGGTAACGAAACCATGAAGATCGCAGCTCTTCTCCTGTTGGGTGGTTGCGCCACGGGAGCGCCGCCCGATCTCGATCCCGGCTTGAGCCATCTCGCGCTCTCGGCCGTGCACCCTGCGCTGCTCCTGCCCAAAACACCGATGACCCTTGAAGGAACCTCGTTTGTCGATGAGCAGGAGGGTCTCTCCTGGTTGCGGCTGGCGGGCACCTGGGCGCCCTCTGGAGGCGCATTTCGTGCAGTCGATGTGCAGCTCCCAGGGCGGTTCATCGATGCCACCCATCTCGAAATCAGCGAGGGACTTTGGGAAGCCTTCGGTGCCGAAGCCGGCAGTTTCGATGGGTCGGCGACGCTCTCTGTCGATAGCGCGGTCGACCAAACGCGCCACACGGCCCGGCCCCTTTCGCTGTCCCTGCAGCTGGCGCGCACGCTCCTCCCCGTGCTGACGGAGGTGACGCAGGGTCCGATCTTTGTCAACTCGCCGGTGTCGGCCACGGGGGAGGGTTTTCTGCTCGGCGGTGCCGAAGGGGAAACCCGCGCGGTGCTTGACGGCTGCTTCCTCCCGGCGGGGCAAAAGGGTCCCTGCAAAACCACCGGCATGATGGTGGGAACGGTGGTCTCCGGTCTGGAAGTTCCGCTCCACCCGAGCTCCCCGTGGGACCGCAACCACGCGCAGTTCCCCTTCGCGCCCGAAATCGCTGGCATCCACCCCGGCAGCTTTACCGGAACGGTGAGCCTTAAAAACCGTGTCGCCGAGAGAGCCCCTACCCTTTCCACCTCGCTCCCGCTGGTCGTAACCCTTCAGCACCCGACCATCACCAAGGTCAGTCCGCTCCTTGGTAGCCTCGGCCAATACATCGATATCACCGGCGGCGGTTTTACCGGTGGTTCGCCCGGCTCGGTCACGCTCTTCCGCCTGGTGGGCAACTTCACCGTGGAGGGTGGGGGGAGTCAGCCCGTCGACCTCTATCTATTGCCCCGCTATGTCGATGGGGGCCACCTGCGTTACGTCATCGACGAGACCGATCAGCTGGGCAAGCGAGTCAATCTGCGCACCATTGCCGGCAGTTTCCATGGCACGGCCCAACCGGTGGTGCTGGCCAGCGGCGCCCTGGAGATCGGAACTCAGACCACGGTCGACTTGGGGCTGGGCCACGTCAAGCAGGTGGTGTTTCTCCATTTCGACGCCTCCTACGCCAAGAGTTTGCGGCGCTTTGGACTGCAGGCGGCCGACGAGGCGGTGCGCTCCCGCGTGCTGGCGGTGGCGCAGCGCGACTACACGGGAACCAACGTCGAATTCCGTCTCGATCCGCCGAACGATTTCGCGCTTTTTGAACAGGTCGATATCCTGGGCCCCGATCCGAACGGCCTCGGTCTCCTCGGCTACGACAACACGCCGGGCAAGGACATCGGCAACACGCGGCTATTCGATCGAATCGGTGGCGTCAACGCCACCACCCAGCTGGATGGCTATCCCGGCTACGGCGGCGTGTTTGCGGAAAACTTCCTCGGCTTTTCGATGCATCCTCCCAGTGATGTCGCCGGACTGCCGCTCGCCGATTCGACTTTCGACGAGATCTTCGACCCGCTGCGCATCGATCGCAGCGGCCAGGCGGCCACCCTCACCGAAGTGGATGGGCTGGCCGCACGAGACAGTGGCGATGGTTGTCCTGCGTCCGATCGAAGGACGCAGGTCGCCTGCGCCGTGTTTGTGTTCGGCAATCTGATCGGCACCACGCTGACCCACGAGACCGGCCATTCTCTCGGCCTGGCCAACCCGAACGGCGACGGCTTTCACAACCCGGGAAACCAGCCCAACCGGCTCATGGACAGCGGTGAGAACCGTCCGTTTGCCGAACGCGCACAACTCCAAGGCGCCGGACCGGCCCGCTTCTGCAGCGAAGAGGTTACCTATCTCAAACAGATTTTGCCCGCCAACGGGCCTAACGATCCCCATCCCCGCCCCCCTTGCAACTGAATCGGCGCGCCGGATTTAC
>JAHFDT010000063.1 GCA_023248875.1 Myxococcales bacterium
TCGGTTAAATACCGCCAGTATTCGCCCTCCTCGCGCCTCGGCAGGAACGAAACATCCTCGCCGATATATGGCGCGAATTTCTGAGACAGGACACTAGCCGCCACCGTCGGTAGCCCCATAGCGAATGAGCGCCAGCCGCCGGGAGACCAGTTCGGTCGCGGTGGTGTAGCGCACCCGGTTGGCGGCGATCTTGGCCATCTCGAGCTCGAGGTTCACGCCGTTGCCATCGCCGCTGGCACCGGAGTTGGAATTGTCAAGGATGGGAGTGATCTTGGGCTCCAGCGAGGCCGGCTGCAGATGGTGCCCGTCGGTCTGGAAAAGCGGCCGCACCTCGCTCGGATCGGGCACGGTGCGGGCCAAATCGAGTGGCTGGTAACCGGGGGTATCGAGGTTGGCGAGGTTGCCCGCCAGCACCGAATGGCGGTCGCGATGAAAGCTCATCGCGGCCTCGAGCTGCCCGACGCTGCCAAAGAGAGTTCGCATCGGCGGACGGTTGAGCAAGAGCCGCGCCAGCCACAGAACGAGAAAAATCTGTTTATTTTCCGATGAGTTCGAGACTCGTCAGCGGCAGATTTGACGAACTGCCCGTCAAGGAGAAGGGAGGCTGTCGTCCTACAGCGGGTGACAAAACTCTTCCGCCACATCCCCATCGGCGGCTGAACCTGGTAATAATTGGGGGCGATGCGGCGCCGCCTCCTCACGATCGCCCTGCTGCTCCAGCTGGTCGGTCCCGCGGCGGCCGATACCGATCGCGACCGGGCCAGGGCGCTGGCTGCGGAGGCGATCCGGCACTATGCGCTGAGCGAATACGAACAGGCGCTCGAGCAGTTTCGTGAGCTCTATCGCCTGACAGGCCTTCCCGACTTTCTCTACAATATGGCGCAGTGCCACCGCATCCTCGGCGATCTCCAGGAGGCGGTACGCAAGTACAATGCCTACTTGGACGCCGCCCCCGAGGCGCCTAACCGCGAGGAGGTGGAGCACCACATCGACCATTGCTATGCGGAACTCGCGCGGCGCGCCGCCTGGAGGCCGCCCACCTCTCCGCATCCAGCTCCTTCCAGTGCCTCATCGCCGCCACCACCGGTTTCGGCGACAGCAGCTCCGTCGCCCTCGGTGGCGCCTCTGCACATGCCCGCTCCCACCGTCCGTCACGCTCCGACAAAATCACACTGGTGGCTGTGGACGCTCGGCGCCGCCGCAGTCGCGGGAGGAGTCACTGCAGTTTTGCTCACCATCGTTCCCCACAATGCGCCACTTCCTGCGACCGATTACGGACCGATTCGATTCTGATGCGCGCCCTCCTCGCCACTGTACTGCTCATCGTAGGCTGTGCCGCTGGCTCCAGCACCGTTGAGGTGGCGATGACCAGTGAGGTCCCCCTCGTGGGCATCGCCAACCTTGTCCTTACCGTCGAGAATAGCGGTACCACTGCCATGACCAAAGTGGTGACCGAAAACGCCAGCATCCCGCCCGATCGCACGATCGCGCTGGTCTTTTCCGCGGACCGCCGCGGCTCACTCAAGGTGACCGTCGATGCTTTCGACACCGCCGGCAAGAAACTGGCCCATGGCACAGGTGCCGACACCATCGCACCCAGTCGACTGACGCAGATCACGGTCATTCTCGAATCCACGGCCATAGTTGCGGGGGATGGCGGAACACCCGACTTTTGACATCGTCTCACTGGCACGGCTAGTCTCTGAGTCCATGGGCGGCTCGGAGCATCTACGCCTGGTCATCCAACGGTTGCGGCTGCAGGCGGCGGCCGCGCGGGCAGAACAGAGCAGCTCGCTCTCGACCGAGCAGAATGTTCGTCTGCGCACTCAACTGGCTGCAGTCACAGCAGAAGAGTCTGAACTACGGCGAGGTGCCGAGGGAAGCCTGCCGATCGATCAGCTGGCGCAGCGACTCGGACTGCGCCCCAGCGATGAAGCGGCGCTGCTAACGGCCGTGGCGCTGGAAGTGGATCCCCTCTTTTCTAACCTGGTCGCAGGTGTGGCGGGCGAGGAGCCGCGCCAGGGTGTCACGGCGAAGCTGCTCGCTCAGTTGCGGATCCTCGATGATGATGCGCTCACCGAGTTGGGGCTCGGACCGGGCCACTCGCTGGTGCGCGCGGCGCTGCTCGACGGGACCAACACCACCTTCGTCGAGACCTTGCGCCCTTGGCGCGCTTCGCGCCGAACCGCGGAGTTTCTGGCAGGGCGCGACGAGATCGATCTCGTCGTGCAGCGCTTGGGCGGGCCGATTTCCTTGCCGCGGGAGTTCTTGACGGAGCATGTGACGGAGCAGCTATCGTTGCTCGAGCGGCTGCTGGCCACCGACGAGCCCGTGATCGTCTTGGTGGAGGGGCCCGAGGGGTCGGGCCGACGGACACTGGTGGCGCAGGCGGCGCAGACCCAGGGTCGCCAAGCGGTGCAGATCGAGGCGGGCCGCCTTGCCGCGGACTCAGTTTCGCTGCGCAACGAGCTGCGCGCCCTCACGCGGGAATGTTGGTTGCGTGGAGCGTTGCCGGTGGTAGCGCGACTCGATGCGCTGGCGCGGCGCGGTGGCGCTGCCGAAGGGCGCTGGCCGGAGCTGGTGGAAGTTCTCGAATCCCCTGGGGCAGTTCACGGACCGATCGTTGTGACCGCACTGCCGGGTAGCGAGTTGCCGGAATTTCACCGGCGCGTGGTTCGGCTCCGTATCGGTGTGCCGGCACCGGATGCGCGGCAGAAGTTATGGGCCCAGGCGCTCGACGTTCAGGCGACACCCAACTGGCACGACGGTCTCGCGGGGTTGGCGCAGCGCTACACGATGGCTCCCGGAGCGATTTTGCGCTCCAGTGCCAATGCTCGATTGCTCGCACGCGGCCGAGAGCTCAGCGTGGCCGATGTGCATGCCGGAGTGGCCGCGGAGATCAAGGAGCGCTTCAGTGGCTTGGCGACTCCGGTGTCGACCAGCCAGCGCTGGGAAGATCTGGTGCTCCCCGCCGATACGATCGACGAGATCAAAGCGTTCCTTTCACGCGCCTCCCACGCTGCACAGGTTTACGAGCGCTGGGGATTCCGCGAGAAGCTCGGCCGCGGCTTCGGCCTGACCGCGCTCTTTTCGGGACCGCCCGGCACCGGCAAAACCATGGTGGCGAGTCTCATCGCGCGCCAGCTGCAGCTCGATCTCTACATGGTCGATTTGTCGCAGGTGGTATCGAAGTGGGTGGGCGAAACGGAGAAGCAGCTCAGCAAAATCTTCGATGCCGCGGCGATGGGCCAGGCGCTCCTCCTGTTCGATGAGGCAGACGCGCTCTTTTCCAAGCGCACCGAAGTGAAGTCGTCCAACGATCGCTATGCGAATCTCGAAGTGAACTATCTGCTCTCCCGGCTCGAGGAGTTTGCGGGAGTCGCCATCTTGACCACCAACTTGGACGGGTCGATCGATCCGGCCTTCAAACGGCGACTGGCGGCCGAGGTGCGCTTCTATCCGCCCGATCTGGCGGAGCGCGAACGGCTCTGGCGCACGCTGGTACCGCCGCAAGCTCCCCGTGCGGCCGATCTCAAGTTCGACCAGCTGGCGGATGTCTATCGTGAAATGTGTGGCGGCCATATTCGCAACGCCGTGCTGCGAGCCGCCTTCTTGGCGGCAGCCGAGGACCAGCCAATCACGCAGGACCATCTGCAGCGGGCTGGCCGGACGGAGTACCGAGCCATGGGCAAAGTGTTGTAGTGCCGGAGCACGGGGAAAAAGAGCAACGTTCTGACGGCGATCGGACGGAGCTCGAACGGACGCCGACTGGGGTCACGGCGACTCCCGAGAAGGCGGCTGCCAATGGGCAGTCGGCGGACGCCGCCACGAAACGGCTGGCGAATGGCCCCGCAGCCGGCGGCCCGCCGTCGGGAAGCGCGCTGCCCAATGTTCCCCCTCCGGCACCGCACAGGTTTGCCTCCGGCACCTTCGGGGTCCTGCGCGAGCCGACCGATACACCGTTCGGCCAGTTCCCCAAGGGCACCACCGTACAGGTGATGCAGCAGCTCGATGGGGACCAGCTGTTGTGTCTGGTCTGGTCCAACAACCAGGCTGGCCATCAGGTACCTATTCCGATCGAGGCTTTTTTAGCGGAGCCCAGCGTCGGCCACAGAGTCGACGAGCTACACCACGAAACCGAGCTCCAAGATCACCCCTACAGTGACTTCACCAGCCTCCTCTGGCACGGTGCGCCGCGCGCCTCCGACGTGGCCCAGGGCGGCCTCGAAGACTGCTACCTCATGGCGGGGATTGGGGCGGTTGCGGCAGCCAATCCCAAGGCCGTGATGGATCTATTTTCCCCCCACACTCCGAACCAAAAGAGCTATCAGGTGTCGCTCTATCTTCCCGATGCACAAAAGAAGCTGACGCGCCACACCGTGAGGGTCGACACCAGTCTTCCCTCGGTGGGGAAACGTCCTGCCTATGCTCTCGCCGAGCGCAAAGTTTCTGCTCACCAGGCACCGCTCTGGCCCGCGCTGATCGAAAAGGCCTATGCCCAACTGATGGGCGGCTACACCGCGATCGGCGACGAGGGGGGAATGCTCACAACGGCGATGAGCATGTTGACCGGGATCGAGGCCAAGGCGGAGGCGATTCCAGCGCAGGGCAAGGATGTGGTGCAACGGTTTCGCCGGCTGCATGCCGAGGGGAAAGCCGTGGCCTGCGGCTCGCTCGACCATAAAGAGGTTGCTTGGAAAAAGGGGGAGTTCAACGGCAATGCACCGGGGCCCTACTGGGCAGTGTTCACGAGCGATCAGGGCCAGGTGCCGGAGATCGTCAAGGGCACTTTTTTCGTCGGATGGCTGAACCCGCAAACGGGCGAACTCATCAACGCGAACGATCAGTCCAAGGACGGTAAGCTCACCGGGCACCATTCCGGCACCGTCGGAGAGATCGACTACGACAGCGCCTCGGTTGAGGTGACGTTTCCCCAAGACAAGGCGCCCGCGCAAGCGAAGGATTTGGAAGTGAAGTACCAGTGGCGTGGCTTGATCGACAAGCCCCTCCACGTGTACGCCTGGCATGGGTACATTTTTCAGTCGGTCACTTCCGATGGAAAGATCGTGCTCAAAAACCCCTGGGGCAACGAGCACCCCAAACCCATGACGGGCGACGACTTCCTTCGGCTGTTCGAGGAGATCACGACCGACGAGGTGCCGGTTCGAGGGAAGGCGAAAAAGTAGATCCAAGTTCACCCCCCGGCCGGTTCATTGCATAATCCGTTCGTGCAATCCGCGACGGCCATCGAGCCGCCGGCCGCGACGCCCCGTCGAGTGGCGTACGAGGTCGGCGTTTCCTTCGCGGTCTTGTGCGTCGTCGGTGCCACCATGGCACGGATCGCTTGGCTGTCCGAATACTATGCGGTGATCATCGCCGCGCTCTTGCTCTATCTCCCGTCGTGGATGCGGATCGATTCGGTCCACTGCGGTGCGGTGATGCGGCCGATCGGTCGCCATGTGGCGATCGCCCTGCTGATGGCGATCCTCGTGCTACCGCCGTTTACCATCGGTTTCGTGGGGTGGACCGAGTGGGTCTGCTCGCAGCCGCTCTTGCGTCCGCTCGCCGCTGGCTGCCGCGGCGGATCACTCTGGGCCCAGGCGCACTTTCGCCTACCCAATGAATTTGTTGCGCTGTGTGGCTACCACCTCCTGGTGGCGGCGCTGCCCGAAGAGTTCTACTTCCGCGGATTCGTGCAGGGGCGGCTGGCCGAATGGCTTCGCTCACCAAGCGCCGCGATCGTCCTCGCTTCCGCGCTGTTTGCGCTCTGCCACTGGATTGTCCAGGGGAATCCCGCCACGCTGGCAGTCTTTTTTCCCGGACTCTTGTTCGGCCTGCTGCGCGCCCGCACCGGCTCGATTCTGCCGGGCACGTTGTTTCACGCGCTCTGCAACATATATATTGAAACCCTGCAGCGGAGCCTTTTTGGATGATCGGCGCCTTCTTCGATATGGATCGCACCCTCATTACCTGCAACAGCGGGATGGAGTGGATTCGTTTTTTGCGCCGGCGTGGAGAGATCTCGGCCTGGAAGACGATCAAGGCACTCTCCTGGGTGGCGCGCTACAAGTTGTCCCTGCTCGACCTGGAGGCCATCACGCGGGAAGCCATTTCCGATCTTACCGGTGATGACGAGGCGGAGATGATCGCAAAGGTGGGACTTTTCTTCGACCGGCAGGTGCGGGATGCGGTGGCGCCGCGGGCCCACCAGGCCATCGATTATCACCGTCAGGCGGGGCACCTCTTAGCGATCCTGTCCTCCTCCACCCCCTATGTGACGGAACGGCTCGCCGCGCATCTCGGCATTGAACACGTGCTCTGCACGCGACTCCACGTTCAGGATGGACGCTTCGTCGGAACCCACGAGAAGCCCGCTTGCGCCGGCCCCGGCAAGGTACATTGGGCGGAGCGGTTCGCGTGCGAACGCGGCATCGATCTGGATGCGAGCTGGTTTTACACCGACAGCTACACCGATCTGCCGATGCTGGAGCGCGTCGGAGTGAAGCGCGTGATCAATCCCGACGCACGGCTGCGCCGGCATGCGCGCCACCAGGGTTGGGCGGTGGAAGAGTGGTAACGCCGGGCGTGCGGGCGCTCATCGCGGCGGCGCTCGAGGAGGATCTCGGGCGCGGCGACTTGACCTCGGAGGCGATCTTCGATGCGGCGGCTACTGCGCGCGGCACGATTGTGGCAAAACAAAATCTGGTGGTCGCTGGCATCGAAACGGCCGAGGCGGTGTTTCACGCGGTCGATGTGGGGATCCGCTGGCGCACCTGCGCTGGGGAGGGGACCCAAGTGATGCCGGGCGCTGTGCTCGCCGAGCTCGAGGGGCCGGCGAGGTCACTGCTGGGTGCTGAGCGAACGGCGCTCAATTTCTTGCAGCGCCTCTCGGGGATCGCCACCTTCACCCGGACGTTTGTCAAAGCGGTCGAAGGAACGCAGGCGCGCGTGGTCGATACGCGCAAGACCGCTCCCGGGTGGCGCTCACTCGATAAGGCGGCCGTGCGCGCCGGAGGGGGGGACAATCATCGGGCCGATCTGGCTTCCGGGATCTTGATCAAGGACAACCACATCGCTGCCTGCGGCTCGGTAGCAGCGGCGGTGCAGAGAGCGCGGCAGCGGGCGCCGCATGGCATGAAGGTAGAGGTCGAGGTCTCGACGGCTCAGGCGCTGGAGGAGGCCCTCGCGGCGGGCGCGGAGATCGTGCTGCTCGACAATGTTTCGCCCCAGCAGGCGGCCGATCTGACACGACGCGTAGCGGGCCGGGCCCTGGTCGAGGTGTCGGGCGGCGTTCGTCTGTCCAATGTGCGCGCCTATGCAGAGGCGGGTGTGGACCGAATTTCCGTAGGGGCGCTGACCCACTCGGCGCCGGCTGCTGATCTCAGTCTGGAGTTCGAGGTAGCCCCTGCAGTTCCTACTTGAACCGCTCTTGACTACGCGCTGGCTCGGTCGGGTGCTGCGTCACCTTCCGCTCTGCGATTCGACCAACGACGAGGCGGCAACTTGGGCACGCGATCCTGCGCATTCTTCGCCGCATGGTGCGGTGGTGATCGCCGATCAGCAGCGGTGTGGCCGCGGGCGCCAAGGGCGAAGCTGGTATTCGCCCGCGGAGGAGAACCTCTACTTTTCGGTCGTACTTCGGCCGCCACTGTTGCCTCGTCAGGCGCCCCCGATTGCACTGGTGGCTGCGGTCGCCACCGCCGACGCGATCGCCGCATTGGGAGTGGCGCCCGATCTCAAGTGGCCGAACGATGTGCTGCTCGAGGGTCGCAAGGTCGCCGGCATACTGACCGAAATGGCGACGACCCGGGAGGCGATCGACTTCGTGGTGGTCGGGGTCGGCGTAGATTTGAACAACCTACAGTTCCCACCGGAGCTGGTCGATCGCGCGACCTCCGTCCGACGAGTGCTGGGCCATCCAGTGAATCGAAGCGACTTCGCCGCAGAGCTCTGTGCCCGACTCGAATACTGGTACGATCGCCTGGTTGTGGAGGGGCCAGCGCCACTGGCGGCGGCCTGGAAGAAGCGGTCCCGGCTCCTCGGGCGCACCGTCACTGTCGATGGAGGGCGCGAACAGATCCGTGGGGTGGCCGAGGATCTCGACGATGAGGGGGCGCTGCTATTGCGCACAGAAGAGGGGCGACTCCTCAAGGTCTTGGCAGGAGAGATTATTTAAGGCTTAAACGCACCTTCGGGCAGCTTCACGTTCCGCTCCATCTTGGTGAAGCTGATCCACTTTTCATCGCCCGACACCTCGTCCAGTTTGATCCCGTGGAGGAGCCACTTCGCATCAAACTCCAGCTCTACGCGGCGAAACGCCCGTGCCATGGGAGAGCCCGGCCGAGGGATGAGGACGAGTCGCCGGTCATTTTCGGCGGCCAGGTCGTATTCCGCCTGGGTTCGCGCGAGCGAATCGGTCCCCAGCCACAGGAGGAGCTGGTCGAATACGGTGCGAAGGGCGGGATCGCGCGCCAAATCGAAGGTCTGCGGCGCAGACCCCAAGGTTCGCAGCGTCGCGCGATCACCATCGAGGATCACCACCGAAGCGTCCGGTGAGAGGTATTCGAACCGAATCCGCCGTGGCCGCTGAAAAAAGAAGCGGCCGCGCGAATGCATCTCTTGAGCAAACAGTTTGACGCGGTTGCGCTGGGTAAATTCGCCCGCCAATGTCTGGATCGATTGCTTCTCCGTATCCAGACGGCGAAGCAAGGGGGTCACATCGGCGCGGCCACCCAGGGGCCACAGCAACCATAGGACGAAGCTACGCCGGCAGATGGGCAGCCACATAGGCGGTCAGCGAATTCACCGAGGAAAAGGCCTGCTTGCCGACCGCTTCATCCGGGATCGTCACGCGAAACTTGCGTTCGATCGCCACCGCCAATTCGAGCGCATCGATGGAGTCGAGTCCGAGCCCCTCCTGGAACAGGGGGGCACCGTCTTCAATCGATTCCGCCGTCACCTCCTCGAGGTTTAGGCTCGAGATGATCAGCTCCTTGATCTGTCGCTTTAGCTCGTCGCTTGCCATGATCCCCTCAAACTTCTAGGTCAAACCACCGTCGACACCGAGCACTTGCCCGGTGATGTAAGAGGCTCCCTCGGAGCAGAGCCACGCGACCGCGGCCGCGACCTCCTCACTGCGTCCGGGCCGTCCGAGCGGTATCGCCCGGATCAGCTCCTGTCGGGTTCGTTCGGGGAGATCCGCCGTCAGTCCGGTCTCCACGAACCCCGCGGAGACCGCGTTGACCGTGATCTGAAAACGCGCCACCTCTCGCGCCAGCGAACGGACCAACCCGACGATGCCCGCTTTGGCCGCACCATAGTTGGTTTGGCCAGGCCGCCCCAGCTGAGCGGTCGGCGATACGATCGGAATCACCCGGCCCCAGCGGCGTGCGATCATGGGTCGGATGGCGCGCCGGGAGGCGAGAAAAAAACCGCGCAGATGGGTTTCAATGACCCTGTCGAAATCCTCATCGGGCATCATCATCATCATCTTGTCACGCCGGATGCCTGCGGCATGCACCAGCACATCGCTGCCCGGTTCGGCGAGCTCGGCGAAGAGGGCATCGACGCGTGCACCATCGGTGATATCGCACTTGCGTACCGTGAGGGCCAACCCTTCCTTCTGGGCTTCTGCCTGGGCCCGCCCGGCCGAGGCATCGTCCTGAGCATAGGTCGCGACCACATCGAAGCCATCGCACGCCAAGCGACGCGCAATCGCTAGGCCGATGCCGCGAGATCCTCCGGTGACGACTGCGCGTCGCATGCCTGTGCACGAATTGCACGCACCGGGTGCGGGTGTCAAGGCGTGTTCAGGAAAATGCTATAAGGAGGCGATGGTGCGAGCTTCGGCGGCTGGAAAGCCTCTGCTGGTGCTGGTGGCCGCAGTCGCGATCCTCCTGCCCGCCTTGCGACTGGGGGGCTGGGCAGCACCAAACGCTCTTCTGGTCGCCCCTGGACTCCTCCTGCTCGGGCTCGTCGGTCTGGGCGTCGCCCGCTTCCAAACGGGCCTGTTTGCGCGCCCGGTGATCGCCGCCGATCCGCGACGCGCCGGGGGCCGCATCGCGCTCACTTTCGACGACGGCCCCGATCCCCAATCGACGCGCGCGGTGCTCGATCGCCTCGAAGGTCGAGGTCACCGTGGTACCTTCTTTATCATCGGGGAGCGCGCCGAGCGCCACCCCGAACTCGTGGCTGAACTCGCCCTTCGCGGCCATGGCATCGGCAACCATTCCTTCGATCATGCGAATGCCACGCCCTTTCGCACGGTGGGGCGACTCGCAGGCGAGCTCCTGCGAGTCAATGACCTGGTCGAACGAGTGGCGCAGATTCGGCCGCGCTGGTTTCGCCCGCCGGTGGGGCTGTTATCGCCGCGCGTGGTGGCGGCCGCCGAGCGGGCCAGGCTCGAGCTCGTCGGTTGGAGTGTGCGGGCCAGAGATGGCGTGGCGCATCCTTCGGTCGATGCCGCGGTGCAGCGCCTCTCACGCGGTCTGCGCCCGGGCGCGATCGTTCTTTTGCACGACGCTCCCGCCCAACGGGCCGCGACCGTGCTAGCGATATTGGACCGACTCTTCGATGAGCTCGATGCCCGCGGCCTGCGCTCGGTGACACTGGACGATCTGCTTGGCTGAGGCGATACTTTTGCCTCGCATGCGACTCGTTCTCTTCGCGCTCTTCTTGCCGCAGCTGGGGATTGCGACGGAGCGCCCGCTCCAACTACTGCCCGCCGAAAAACTGATCCCCCTCGCACCAACCCTGCGCCAAAGCGAAGTGGCTCTCATCGAATCGCTACCCGATGGGAAAATGCGCCAGGTGACGATTTTTACCTTGGTCGCCGCGCCACCCGCTGTGGTGCGGGATGTGCTTCTCAACCCCGAGCGTTATCCCGAGTTCATGCGCAACCTGACGGAGTCCAAAGTGACCCGGCATTCCGATGGCACCATCGTGCAAGACTTCTACCTCGATTTCAAAATCACCCATCTGGTGGGAACCAGCCGCTACCGCACCAACAGCGATGGCAGTGTCGACGTGAAGGCGATCGATCCCAACGACGATGGCGTCTATCGCTGGGAGTTCTATCCCGTGCCAGGCGGCACCGTCATGGTGCTTTACGGCTACACCGATGTGCTCCATTCGAATGGCTTCGTTCGATCGATCACCGACCGGATGCCCTCCATGGAGCACGCGCTCGGCCTCGCGACGCAGCTGGTCTACACCCGCTCGATCCGCGACCGTGCCCAGCAGTTGGCGAAGCCCGGCTCGTTTTTGCCGCCCGACCTCAAGGCCAAATCGCCCGGGCTCGACTTTCTCCTCAAGAGGGGGCGCGTCGCCCTGATGCGCTCGCACGCCGATGGCAGCCTCTCCGACATCTCGGTCATCGACCACATCTACGCACCGCGGAGTAGAGTCATCGATGCACTACTGCATCCTGCTGCCTATCCGAAGTTTATCGATGGCGTAAAGTCCTGCGAAGAGATGGCGCGCGGTGAACACGAGCTCACCTACCATATCGAAAACGACATCTCCGTGCTGCGCTGGGACTCTCGCTTTGCGCTGCGCAGCGATGAGCGGGGCATCGTCGATGCCTACGGCACATCGGGTGATCTCGAGGGCGCTCACTATCGTTGGGACCTCACCTCCGTGAGTGAGCGCGATACCTTGGCGGTCTTTCGCGCGCGGATCGATCTTCGTGCCGCCAGTCCGCTCGTGCTCGGGATTCTGTTTCGCGTCGAGCCGCGCTTCGAGCATGGCCTGGCGGTGTCGGTGGGGCTGGTGCAGATGAACGGTGTGAGAGGGCGTGCGGAAGGCTGGCGCTAACTCTCCGGAAGAGCTTCTTGACCGATCCGCAGGCGCGCGTTAACGTCGCCCACCTTTCTAAGAGGTTGCAATGACGTCGAATCGCTCGCTCCTCATCACGGTGATTGCCTGCGCTAGTTGCGCCCCGAATGTGCCGCAGAATCCCCCGGCCACGGTGGTGGTCGCCCAATATGATCCGCTGGCCTCACCGCCGCTGATCCCACTGCCGAACGATCTCGCTCTACAGAACGGCCACTTGGCGATCCCCGACTATCCGACGGATAGCAAGGCGCAGTTGGCGTTCAATCAGTATCTGCGAACGCTCGATGGCTTTCCGCCCTCGGCGAGCGTGACCGCAAGCTTCTCGGAGGCGATCGATTCGGCGAGCGCCACGGTCTCCAATATCGCGAGCGAAGGGGCGATCTCGGTGATCGACCTCAGCGTGCTGCAGCCCTTTGGCCCCAAGGATTTCCAACCGCAGGTGTCGACAGATGGCAAGACGCTGACGATTGCACCAACCAAGGCCTGGCAGCTCGGCCACCGTTATGCGGTGATGGTGTTTGGTGGCGACGATCCGAAGGGGCTTCGGGCCAAGGATCCTGCTAACAAGATCGTCGCGGCGCCCTTCACCTTTTTCCTGCGCAGCCCGCGTCCGCTCTTGAGCCAGTGTCCCGATCTCGCGCGCAGCGAATGCCTCTGCCCGCTCGACACGGGAACCCACTCCTATCCCAAGTCCTGCATGCCAGCGCTCGGCCTGACCTTCGACCAGGCCTCGCTGCTGGAGGGGCCGCGCCAGATGGCGGACTCGGCCTTTACGCTGCTGTTCAACGTGGTCGGTGGCATGAAGGAGCGTAAGAACTTGGTGCTCTTCTGGACCTTTACCATCGCCAAGGGGCCGTTCGCGGTGTTTGATCCCCTCGCTGGCCGCGTGCCGTTCCCCAACGATGCGCTGGTTGATCAGACCACGGGCAAGGTGAATCTTCCGGTCGATCCCAACGCCTCGGCGGCGCAGAAGGCGATCCTGGCCGGGCTCAATACGCTCGATGGTTTTTCCACCACGGCAGATGTGACGGTGCCACTCGATACGGTGGATCGGATGGCGCCACTGGGTGCCACCCCCGGCGAGACGGTGCTGCTGCTCGATGCGACCAAGCTCGACAAGCCGCCCACCTTTACGGTCGCGCCGCAGGTCGACGGCAGCAAGAACTACACGGGGCTCCTGGCGCTCTCGCCGACGCGTCCGCTCCTCCCCGATGGTGACCAGTATGTCGGAGTGTTGACCACCGGGATCACCGATTCGGCGGGTCGACCGATCCATCCCTCGCCAGTGATGCAGTTCGTCCTCAGCCCCGATCCGCTGTTCGACGCGGCCAAGCAGAAATCGACGGTCAGCCTGCTCGACGATGTCAGCGCGGGCAAGCTGGAGGTGCTGCGCTCGGCCTACCTCCCGCTGTGGCAGCTCTTCGAGCTCTTGGGGATCGCCCGCAACCAGGTGGCGATGGTTTGGACCTTCAAGACCCAATCGACCACCCAGGCCTTGCGCGCGCTTTTCGACTATCCAGCGACCAAGTCGCTGCCGACCGACGTGACCCTGCTCGATAGTCCCACGGTGGGTGATTTGGGAGCCGACGTCGGCCGGCTGGTGTTCGGCAAGTTGCACACCCATGTCGCCCTCGGCGCGACGGGAACGCTCGATCTCGCGGGGGGCAAGGATGTCGATATCCCCTTCCTCATGAGCGTGCCGACGGTAGTGCCACCGGGAGGAGCGCCGGTGGCGATTTTCCAGCACGGGCTCGGAGGGTGGCGTGGCGATCTGCGCCGGATGGCCCAATCCTTTGCACAGAAGGGCTGGGCGACCGTGGGCATCGATATCAACTACAACGGCTCGCGCAGCCTCTGCACCAAGAATGCTGAATGCGCCAATGGCATGTGCAAGGCCGATGGCACTTGCACGACCTCGCTGGCGGTCGCCTGCCACGTCGATGGGGATTGCACCAGCAATGGCACCTGCGACAAGAAGACGGGCGTCTGCTCGACGGCGCTCGCGACTTCGAGTGTCACCTGCATGACACACGTCGAGAGCCAGACGCCGGTAACCGAGTGCAACCCAGTAGCGTCGGGCTCGGCCTTCCTCAATTTCGCCAACCCCTTCGCCACGCGCGACAACTTCCGGCAGCACGTGCTCGACCTCGCCCAGCTGGTGCGCGTCGTCAAGGGGAGCGGCAACACTGGCCTCAAGGCCAAGCTTGCGGCGCTCAGCAGCCCCATCACGATCGACAACACGCGCCTGGGATTCGTCGGCCTATCGCTCGGCGGGATCGAGGGGACCTTGTTCCTATCGGTGGCGTCCGAGCCGCTCGTCGGTGCGCTCAGTGCGCCGGGCGGACGCATCGTCGATGTGCTGATGAGCTCGCCGGCGTTCCAAAGCTCGGTGACGGCGGTGCTGCAGGCCAATGGAGTGACGGCTGGATCGAAGGACTACTTTCAACTGGTCAATACCTTCCGCTGGATTTTCGATCCGGCGGATCCCATCAACTTCGCGCGCTACGTGGTCGGACAGCCGTTTGGCGCCAATCTGGCCAAGAAGGTGATTGTCCAGGAGGCGGGTGACGATCAGGTGGTGCCCAACAAGTTCACTGAGGCGCTGGCGGTGGAGCTGGGGCTGCCGCTGGTCGACGGCCACGCGGGGGTCAGCGCGGTACCGGCCAGTATGCCGCAGAGCGCGCCGAAGCTCACCTCCACCTATTTTGCGGGGGCGCCGCACGGCTTTCTGATCGATGGGGCGGCCGCGACGGCCGCGGCGCAGAAGCAGGCGGTTACCTGGATCGATAGCGATGGCAAGCTGATTTTCTAGACCGCTTTCAGATTAAAGTGAGCGAACGAGGCGGACGACGACCGAGGTGAGGCAAGGAGCGACGACGCAGGACTACTAGCAGTAATCCAAGGAGGAGCGACGAAGCACTCGCCGAAGGGATCGGCCGCCGCAGTCGCTCACTTTAACCTGAAAGCGGTCTAAGGAGCCCGGGATGAGAGCCTTTTATCGAATCACACTGCTCGCCGTTGGTACGGCCGGTCGCGCCTTCGCAGGCGGCTTTGAGATCTACGAGCAGGGGCCACAGGCGACCGGCATGGCCGGCGCCGTAGCGGGAAAAGCGGACGATCCTTCGGCCATCTTTTACAACCCCGCCGGCATGGCGATGACCGAAGGCGGCGGCGTTCAGCTCGGCAGCACGATTGCATTTACCGGCTTTGGTCACAAGACGCTCGATCTAACGCCAACGACGACTTCGACCGTTGAGGGAACTTTCGTACTGCCGAACTTGTTCGCCAGTGCCCATCTCGGCAACATGTGGTCGGTCGGGATCGGCGCATTTACGCAGTTTGGCGCGGGCGTCAAATGGAGCCCGACGGGCAAACAGGACGGTGCCACGGAGCCGCCCAAGTTCCCAGGGCGGTTCGTCGCAGCCAACACCCAGATCCAGACCTTCACCTTCAATCCTACTTTCGGCGTGCAGCCACACAAGGCGGTGGCGATCGCGGTGGGGCTCGATGTGATGATGGCCTCGGTCGAGCTTTCACGCTCGCTACTCTTGGGCGATGCCGAAGGTACGGCGCGCCTCGGTGGCGGCACGCAGGGGGTGGGCTGGAACTTCGGCGTGCTGTTCGAGCTGGTGCCCCAGCGAGTGACGGCGGGCATTGCCTACCGCAGCGCCATCGGCCTCGACTTCAATGATCTGAGGGTACACTTCGACGGTCCGCCCGAACTCAAGGACTATCTTTACGATCAGCCGGCCAAGACCTCGCTCAAGATGCCGCACAATTTGACCTTCGGCCTCGCCACCCACCCGACCGACGGACTGACGATCACCACCGACGTCCACTACACGCTCTGGTCGGCGCTGCAGACCATTCCCGTCACGTTTTTGCCGGGCAGCAAGACGCCGGGGTTTGCGGCGGCGATGAACTGGCGCGATTCGCTCTCGGCACGCGTGGGTGCCGAGTACTTGGCGCTGGTCGGCCCGGGCGTATTGGCTCTACGCGCTGGCTTCGGCTACGACCTTACACCGGTACCGGCCGAGACACTCAGCCCGTCGGCACCACTGGCCGATAGCTGGATCGTCTCGGGCGGCCTCGGTTACGGCTGGCGCCGCTGGGCGCTCAACGTCGGCTACATCGCCGGTCTGCGCGGCGAACGCGCTTCGACCAATCGGGATCTGCCGGGGCTCTACAGCGGCGCGCTCTCGGCGCTCTCGGCGGCGCTCACCTACGAATGGGGTGGCGCGCGCAGCTGTTGTGCTCGTGGGTGCACGGGCCATCGGTGCTGCCACAAGTAGGCATTTCAGTAGCAGCCCAGCTGTTTCGTAGACGGATTGCTTTTGCACATCATCGGCTGGATGCAGGGCGCTAGGATCACCCACTTACCGTTTTGACACACTAGGTTGTTGCTCCGGTCCAGGCTGCAGCTACCCTTCGTGGTACTGCCCGCGTCGTAGGCGCCGACGCAGCGCGCGCCAGCGACCGCAAGGTACCACTTGTCCATGGGGCCGTTGTGACACGAGACCAGGGTGTCTTCCCCGCTGATGTGGTCGCAGTTGGGACAGGGAGAGAGAGAGCTCCACTTGGTTCCATCGGCACAGAACAGGGCAGATTGATAATCGGGATTGCAGAGGATGCGACCTTTATTATCGCACTCGTCACCCGCCTTGGGCGGACCGCATTCGAGTCCAAGGCACCAGGGGGCGCAGAAGAGGAGGAGGACCGTCATCCCGCGTGTGGTCTTATCCATGGGATTACGATATCACTCCAGTAGAGGGGATGGCGAAGCTGTGATGCGTAGCGCCTCTGCCAACCGCTCGATCAATTGATCGGCTACCGCCGCCAGCTCCGCACCGCCTGCCACGCGCTGGTGTAGCCGGCCGCCGGCGATGAGCCCGTGGCCGCCGCCGCTGCCGCGATCGCCGATAACGCGCCGGATCAGCTCGCCGGCATGCGCGTCGGGGACATCGGTGCGGATCGATAGAAACACGGTGCCATTGTGCTGTCCCACGCAAAACACCCAGTGGATCAACTCGAAGGGCAGCAGAAGGTCGGCCACCTCCGCGACCAGATCCGGGTAGTCGAGCTCGCCCAAGTTGGCCGTCAGGAGCTCTCCTCTGCAGCAGGCAGCGCGGAGCGCACGCTCGACGGCAGCGAAGTGTTCTCGGCCGAGCTTCGGATTGGCGATGCGGTCGAGTTTCTGATGGTCGGCGAGGGGCAGTAGGTCCATATAGGCGCGCTGCTCCATGGGACCCGCTTCTCGGCCGAGGTCGCGCGTTTCGCTCTTGAGCGCGTACAGGAAGGCGGTTGCGGTCCGAGGATCGAGCGGCAATCCCAGCTCCTGGAGGTAGCCGTAGACGATGCTCGATGTGGCACCGGCATCGATGCGGACATCCCGCCAGGGGGCCGAAAACTCACCGCTTGACGGCGCGTGGTGATCGATGACGATATCGGCAGCGCGGTGTTGGGGGAGCGAGTTGTTGCCTGCGCCCGGTTGTGTGTCGAGCAGCGCGATGAGCGGAAATTGGGCGAAATCCAGCTCGTCGATCGACACCAGCACGATACCGAGCTCGCGTACCATCGCGCGGTTTTCGGCTCGGCCAATGATACCACCGTAGCCTAGTGTCGCCTGCAGCCCCACCGTGGCAAGCAACCGCTCGAGCCCGAGCGCCGCGGCGATCGCATCGGGATCGGGGTTATCGTGAGGCAGCAGCAGCAGCGGTCCGCGGCCCCGCAATCGCTCTAGCGCTGCCTGAAGAGAGAAGGTCATTTGTGCAATAGTAACGCGTTGTCGTGCGGTGGAATAGTTGCTCTGCGGAAGCCTGACGATTACATTGAGTAGATGCTCGCTCCTCGGTCGCTGTTGCTGGTTGCTACGCTGACTTCCATGGTTAGCGCCGACCCCAGCGAATCTCCGGTGGCGGCCCCCTCTGCTGAATTGCCTGCGGCGCCGCTTCGTCGCGTCGAGCGAGTGCTCATCATCAGCGAAGATGGTCTGCGCCCCGATCTGATCTCGGGCGCCCATCTGCCCTGGCACGAGGCCCTCTATCACCATGGCGCTTACTCCTGGAAGGCACGCACGATTCGCACTGCCTCGACGCTCCCGTCTCACGCGGCGATGCTCTCGGGCTTCGACGTTGGCGCCCACGGCCTCACCTGGAACAACTGGAAGCCCCGCCGCGGCTATATCCGGGTGCCGACGATTTTCGAACAGGCGGAAGAGCACGGTCTGCGCACTGCGATGTTCGTCGGCAAGTTCAAGCTGCGCCACATTGCCACCCCGGGCACCGTCGATGTCTTCGAGCGGCCGGGCTATTTCTGCAAGAAGGTAGCGGAAGGGGCGGCTAGCTATCTGGTCAGCGAGAAGCCGCCGCTGGCGTTTGTCCATTTCTCTGATCCCGACGATGCGGGCCACAGTAAGGGTTGGGCCTCGGAGAGCTACCTGCAATCGCTGCAACAGACCGATCGCTGTCTCGGTATCATTGTCGATGCACTCGACCGGGCGGGGCTCACCGAGGAGACACTGATCATCATCAGCGCCGATCACGGCGGACATGGCCACACCCACTCGGGGGCGCGCCTGGTCGACCGCGAGATCCCCTGGATCGCGCATGGACCGGGAGTGCGCGAGGACTATCATATCCGCGGCCCCATCTCGACGCTGGATACCGCGGCGACCGCGCTCTACGCCTTGGGGCTGCCGATGTCCGATGCGATCCAAGGCAAACCGCTGATGGAGATTTTCACCGAGTAGCGCTACCCTTCGTCGAGTCGATGAACAAGCGCGACTATTACGAAATTTTGGGCCTTGACCGCGGCGCCGACGCCTCGGCAATCAAGAGCGCCTATCGTCGCTGCGCGATGCAGTACCATCCGGATCGCAACCCGGGTGACAAGCAGGCGGAGGAGTACTTCAAGGAGGCGGCCGAAGCCTATGAAGTGCTGTCGGATCCACAAAAGCGCGCGCGCTACGACCAGTTCGGCCATCAAGCGCCGGGCGGCTTCGGCTTCGAAGGATTCGGCGGCATGGAGGACATCCTTAGCCACTTCGCCGATATGTTCGGCATGGGGTTCGGCGGGCGTGGTGGGGGCCGGCGTGGCGATGTTCAGGTTCAGGTGCGGCTCTCTTTTCTGGAAGCGGTACAGGGGTGCAAAAAGGAGATCACGCTCGATCGCGAGACTCCCTGCCCGCTGTGCGCGGGGACCGGCGCGCGACCTGGAACGAGCCCGGTTTCCTGCGGAACCTGTGGCGGGCGTGGCCAGCTCTTGCAGCAGATGGGATTTGTGCGGATTGCCTCGACCTGTCCGACCTGCCGCGGCGAGGGGCGTGTCATCAAGGAGCAGTGCACGAGCTGCAGCGGCTCGGGCGTGGTGGCGCATTCGGAGGGCATGACCATCGAGGTGCCGGCCGGCGTCGAGGATGGAGTGTCGATGCGCGTCAGCGGCGGAGGTCAGGTGGCGGGAGGGCGCGCGGGCCACCTCTATGTGACGTTCGCGGTCGA
>JAHFDT010000064.1 GCA_023248875.1 Myxococcales bacterium
CCCCCAGGGCCAGCACAGACTGAAGGCCAAGAGACCCGCATCGCCACGACGCACCAGGAGCTGTTGGCCGGGGCGCAGGCCGCCGTATCGATCGGCCAGGCTGCGCGCATCCGATGGTGCGCGGCCGAGCGTCGCTGAGGTCCACTGCTCCGGGACCAGTGGCGTGAGTACGGAGAGTGCGCCGGCCGCCGCCTCCGTGCTCAGCGCGGAGATGATACAGCCGAAGCGCGGATCCCAACTCCAGTTGGGGACCGGCCATGCGCGGTTCATTTCTGTCAGTTCACGAAAGAAGGGTCGCAGAATCGGGTTAGGAAGCATGCCCTCTATTGTAGGGCCAACGCTGTTTTCAGTGGGGCATAAAAAAATTGGTGCGTACCCCGCTGGCGCCGTAGAACGAGTCACCCGCGGCAATCTGGTTCTCTGAGGCGAGAATCGCCTGCCAGCTGGTTTTTCCGCCTCTCTCCGCGCCCGATAGGATCATCGCGACAGTGGTGGCCGTCTCTCGCACCATAATAGAGAAGGGCGTCTCGATGACGTTCGAAACGATATCGACGTTCTGCCAGCCCTTCTTTCCCTCGAGAATCGGGTTGACGTAGTACTCGTAGCCGAGGCAGCCGTTGTAGAGGAAGATCTGGTACTTGTTCGGATCCTGGTAGATCGACTTGCGGGCCCAGAAGTCACTCGCGCCCAGCATCGAGTGGCCGTTGTACACAATCAGTTCGTGCGAGTTGATCCCCTCATCGAAGTTGCTGAAGTGGGTCCAATCCCCGAGACCGGAGAACTCATTCGGGCTGTAGATATCGATGGTCTCGACGATACTTGCCTTGGTGCGCTGGTAGCGGAGACCGAGCGGTGCGAAGATCTTCTTGAACTTGGCCTTCTTGAGCGACGATTCCAAGGACTGGATGGCGGTAAAGGCGTAGTCGCTGGAGCGGAGCGTACCATGGTCGACCTGGCCGAAGAGCACCAGGACATCGATTTTCTTGTCGGAGATGAGGCGGTCGTATTCGGGATAGGTGACCGGCCCCTTGGGGAGCACCTTGCTGACCGTCACCTGGATGGTTTGCTTGAGGTCGGCCCGGCAGGAGGGCTTCTCGGGGGTCCATACGTACCAGTAGACATCCTGGCTCGGTTCGATCGATCCCTCCTGCTCGCCGCAGTCCGCGGCGATATCGCCCCACAGTGTGCCCGGGCGTTTGGGTACGATCGGCGAATAGCGCTTGCCGTTGAGCTTGCTGGAGTCGCCCGGGTGCAGGATGACGGCGCTTACGGCACGCATCCGGAAGTGGGTGAGCTTGGAGCGGTTCTGCGAAGGCACTTGGCTCCACTTGGAGAAGTTCCCCTGGTAGAGCCACTCGATCTGCTCAGTGCCGTGGGCGTAGTCTTCCGCCAGGGATTGGAGGTAGACATTGCTGTTCTTGCGCAGGTAGGTGAGCGCAAACTGGGCCACGGAAAGCGGCGCGCGCTCGAGATCTGAGCTCGAGGCCTGGACATCGCCCTCGATATCCACCTCGACCTCTTGGGCATCGAGGCTGCTCTGCCAGGCGGTATCCGACTTGCCGGCGTTGGCCTCGCCGTCCAAGAAGGCGTTGTCGTCGACGGTCGCGGTCTCAACCTGAGTCTCTGCGGTTCCGCAAGCGGCAAGGAGCACTGGTAGAAGCGAAGTCAGCAGGGATCGGCGCATACTCTTCCTCCGAGTTGCGCCGCGTCTAAGCACGGTTTGTACCAGGCAAAGGCTGGGAGAATCAGCAGGGAAAGGGTGGCTACTGGGGAAGTCTGGCAACTAGAGTGGTCAGCGCTCGGCCCTTGTTGAACCCCCTCGAGTGCCAAGATAGTATCCGCTTCCTCAATGAGGGGGGCCTCGTGAAGCTCGAGATCGAGAGCGCGCTGAATCTCCTGGCCAGTCGGTCTAGCGATCCCGAAGCGCTCGCTGCCCTGTCCGTGGTGGCCGCGGGTGGCCGAAGCGATCCAGTGGCAGCGCGTGCCTGGGAGGATGCACGACGCATCCAGCGCGAACGCGGCAACATCGAGCTGCTCCTTCAGCTGCTCGATCTGGACCTGGATCACGAGCGTAGCGCCGCCCGTCGCGCCACGCTGTGGGTCGAAAGGGCGCGCCTTCTCAGCGATGACCTGTGGCGTGAAACCGAGGCGATGGAGGCGCTCGAACAGGCGCTCACCGAGCATCCCGATGATCCGGCCGCCAAGCGAGCGCTTGCGCACGCGGCGGAGACCCGAGGTGCCTGGCAGCGCATTGCCGCGAAGTTTCTCGAAGAGGCCGAAGGGGCGAGCGATCGCCAGCTGCAGACCAGCCTGCTCACTTCGGTGGCGGAGCTGTTTGCCAAATATGGATCGGATCCAAAGGGCGAGGTGGAGCGCCATCTGCAGCGTGCGCTCGAGGTGGAGCCGCGCAATCGGCGAGCGGCCCATCATTTGACGCGGCTGTATCGCTCCTCGGAACGTTGGAGCGAATTAGCGGTGCTGCTCGAGCAGCGCATCGAGGTGAGCGCATCCCGCGAGGAGCGCGCCGCGCTCGGCTGTGCGCTCGGCGATCTGCAGGGGGGTGCGCTCGGACAACCCGGGCAAGCGCTAGCGACCTGTCTGCGGGTCCTCGAGCTCGATCGCGCCCATCCGCAGGCACTCCCCGCGGTCGCGCGGGCCTTCGAGGCCGCGCAGAATTGGCAGGCGCTGGCGAAGATCTATGACGATGCGCTACGGGTGCGCGCCGGCACTGACATGGAGGCCGCACTTTTGCGCGAGCTCGGCCTCTTGTGGTGGCGTCGCTTGGGCCAAGCGGAGGTGGCGGAGGGCTATTTTCAGCGCCTGCGCCGCAGCTCACCGGCCCAGCCCGATCTCCTGGAGTTCTATCGCTCCTACCACTGCACCCGAAACGAGCCCGGCAAATTGCTGCAGGTGCTGTCCCAAGCGCAAAAGGTGGTGCGCGAACCGGCCGATCGGTTGGCGCTCTCCCTGGAGATGGCCGAGCTGGCAGAGCGCTCACCGATGACGGTCGAGAAGGCGATCGATCTGTGGAAGAGCGTCCTCAAGCAGTCGCCCGGTCACCTGGGCGCCAACGAGGCCCTCGAGCGGCTCTACCAGCGGACCGAGAAATGGAACGCCCTCATCGACCTGCTCAAGGAGCAGATCGAGGTACTGCCCGAGGGAGAGCGGGTGGCCAAATGGCTCACCATCGCGGCCATCTATCGTGAGCGGCTGAACCTCGATGTGATGGTGGTCAACACCTACAACACCGTGCTCGCGCTCGATCCCCGTCGCGCCGATGTCCTCGAAGCGCTCGGCGAACGTTACCAAGCCATGGGGCGATGGAACGATCTCATCGGCGTGCTCGGGCGCTGGGTCGAACTTCAGAGCGACGACCGCGAAGGGCGCGCGGCCAAGGCGACGCTGCTGCGGCGGATCGCGGCCCTGTGGCTCGAACGTTTTGGTAACCATGCCCAGGCCCAGCCTCCGCTCGAGGAGTTGCATGCGCTGGTGCCCGGGGATCGCGACGTAGTGGCCCAGCTGCGCGACATCTACACCCGCCGTCGCGCATTTCGTGCCCTGCTCGATTTGGAACGCAGCCAGGTGGATCGCCTCGTGGGCCTGGAGCTGCGAGCCAAACTGGTCGAGATGGCCCAGCTGGCGACCGATCGGCTCAACGATCTGGTCGAGGCGATCGGGCTGTGGAATCGCCTGCTGGAAATCGATCCCGAAGACGAAGAGGCCTTGTCGTCCCTGGTCGAGCTCTACGAGCGGGAAAAGCGCTGGGCACCGCTCATCGAAGTCTATCGTCGTCGACGCGCGAGGCTGAGTGAACCGCGCCAGGTCGTGCCGCTCTTGGAAAAGATCGGCGCGCTTTGGACCGAAAAATTCGGCGCCGGCGAGCAGGCGATCGCGGTCTACCAGGAGATCCTGGAGCTCGTGCCAACGCATTCGCGAGCGGTGCGCAGCCTACGCGAGCTATTCGCCGAGGCGGGCGACTTTGGGAAGCTCGAAGCGCTCTACACCGGGCAGGGGCAATGGGGGGAGGCGTGTGATGCCCTGCTCGGAGCCGCCGAGCGGGTCGCTGACGATGCGATCAAGATCCAGCTCTATCGCCGCGTCGCCGAGCTGAGCGATAGCGAGCTTCATCAACCCGAGCGGGTGCAGAAGGCGCTCGAGCGGATCTTGGCGATCGATCCGCAGGATGCTCGCGCGGCGGCGGCGCTGGTGCCGTTCTATCGCGAGGCGGAGAAGTGGCCGCGTCTGGTGGGCTGCTACGAGGTGCTGCTGCGAGTGGCCCCCGGGGATGCCGATCGATTGGAGCTACTCCAGACCCTCCGCGAGCTTTGCGAAGAGCGACTGGGCTCCCTGCAGCTCGCGTTTCTCTGGTGCAGCCGTGCCTATGCGCTCCGTCCCGGCGATGCCGAACTTTTGCGCGAGCTGGATCGCCTGGGGCACGAGGCCGAGGCACACGAAGAGCTGGCGGCGATCTATGTGCAGGATCTGGATCGGCTTCCCGAGGGGGAAACGCGGATTGAGCGGCTTCGGCAACTGGGCGAGCTCATGCAGGGAAGGCTGAATCGCCCGGCTGAAGCGCGGCGTTACTTCGAAGAGGTGCTGGCTCGCCGACCGGCGGATGACCAGGCGAACACCGTCCTCGAAAGGCTCTACACTGACTCGGGCGCGGTTGCTGAACTGCTCGCGCTCTCCCGTCAGCAGCTCGAGCACGAGGCGCAGCCTGCCCGGCGCGCCGAACTGCTCTTTCGGATTGCGTGGCTCGCGGAGGAGCGGCAGGGTGATCTGCCGGCGGCTCAGGCCAGCTATCGGCAGCTTTGCGAAGAGCAGCCGGATTCGCCGCGGGCGCTCCAGGCGCTCGAGCGCGTTTGCAGTGCGCGGGGGGATCACGCCGGCCTATCCGACGTGCTGGATCGTCAACTTGCGCTCTCGGAAGAAGACCCTGAAGCAGAGGTGGCGCTGGCAGTTCGCCTCGGTGAGCTATGGGCCTTGCACCTCGGCGATCCCGCGCGCGCCCTCCGCTACTATCGCCGCGCCTTGGCTCGGCAGCCCGAGCATCGGCCCACGATAGCTGCGCTCGAACGGTATCTCGCGCCAGGCGAGCCCTCACGACTCGAAGTGGCACAGCTACTGCGACCCGTCTACGAGCGGCTCGATGAACCCCAGCGGCTGGCGGAGGTGTTGGCGATTGAGCTCGAGGCAGCACCCTCGCCGAACGAGGAGGGGGCGCTGCTCAAACAGTTGAGTCTGCTGGTGGGACGGCGGCTCGGGGATGTGGACGCGGCCTACGCCTATGCCGTGCGGCGCTTTGCCCTCGCTCCCGAAGACGGGGAGGTGCGCCGGGAGCTGGCCGAGTTGGCGGATCTCCTCGATCGCCATGCCGAGTGGGCGCAGCTTCTCGGTAGCGCGATCGATCGGGTCGCGACGGCGGGGCTGGGGCGCGATCTCGCGGTGGAGCTGGCAGAGCAGTACGAACAGAAACTCGGCGATCCGGATGCGGCGATGGCTCTTTGGCGGAAAGCGCTAGAATTCGATCCAGATCACGAGGGGGCCTATCGAGCGCTCGAGCGTCGCTATCGGGCCACCCAGCGCTACCCGGAGCTACACGCGCTCTATCTCGCCCGCAAGGCGCAGGCGTTCGATCCGGCGCTTCGGCGGGATGTGCTCCTGCAGATCTGCGAACTGTGCGAAGGGCCGCTCGCGGATGTCGTCGCCGCGGAGGCCAGTTATCGCGAGCTCGCCGAGCTCGACCCGGGGTCGCCGCGACCCCTGCAGGCGCTCGAACGGATCTACGTGGCCGCCGACCAGTGGCGTGCGCTCGACTCGCTGTATGGCCGGGCCATCGACGGCGCGGTGCGTACCGAGGAGCGCGTGGCGCTCGAGGTCAAGCGCGCCGAGCTGCGCCTCGGGCACCTCGAGGATCCCGAAGCGGCGCTGGAGCTCTTGGAAGCGGCGGTAGCGGACGACCCCCGGCACGAAGGCGCGCGGCGGGGGATCGAGCGCCTCATGGCGCAGCCCGAGCTGCGGCTGCGTGCGGCGCGCCTTCTCGAGCCGCTCTACTTCGCCGACCAGGCCTGGCCACGTCTTGGGCAGGTGCTGGCGGTGCAGCGCGAGGGGGCCACTGGGCACGAGGCGGTCGCACTGCTTGGGCGGATGGCCGAGCTGGTCGAGGAGAAGATGGGGGCGCGGCAACAGGCGCTAGGGTTGTGGCGCGAAGCGCTCAAGATCGATCCCAGCGACGAAAATGTGCGCACTCAGGTGGATCGGCTGGGGGCGGTCCTCGGGCGCTGGAATGAGCTGGCCGCGACTTGGGTGGAGGCCGCAGATCTGGTGCCGCCTACCGAGTTCGCCCTGCGCAGCGACCTGCTCACGAGAGCGGCCCGACTCTATGAGGAGCGGCTCTCGGACCGGGTTCGCGCGCGTGCGATTTGGCAAAGGCTCTACGAGATCGATCCGGAGAGCGCTGATTTGGCACGGCCGGCGGCCGAAGCGCTCCTACGTATTTATGAAGCGGAGCGGGCCTGGCCGGAGCTGCGGGAGGTGCTGCGCCGGAGGGCGGCCTGGGGCGACGGGCCTGAGCTCTGGGTGCGGGTGGCGTCGATCGAGGAGCTGCAACTCGGCGATCGCAGCGCAGCGATTGCGACCTATCGCCAGCTGCTCGATGCGGTGCCCGACCATGGGGGGGCGCTGGATGCACTCGAGCGGCTTCACACGGCGGCGGGCGAGTGGCGCGAGCTGTGCGAACTCTTGCGCCGGCGCGCGCGGCTGGCCCCGGAGCGTAGCCGGGATCTGCTCTGGCAAGCGGCCGGAGTGCTCGCCGAGAGGCTCCACTCAGCGGAGGCCCATCCCGAGGTGATCGCTGCCTACCAGGCGGTGCTCGAAGTTTCGCCGGATGATCGGCCGGCGCTCGAGGTGCTGGCCGATCTCCATGAACGGGCGGGCCAATGGCCGGAGCTCTGGGAGGTGCTCGATCGCCAACTGGGGATGGAGCGGGTGGCCTCGGCGCAGCTCGAGCTGCGCGCTCGCATCGCCCAGCTCCTCGAAGGGCCGCTCGGGCGGCCGAGCGAGGCCTTGGCGCACTACCGCGAGCTCTTGGCCAGAGCGCCAGGTCATACGGGTGCGCGCGAGGGCCTCGAACGGCTGCTCGCCGATCCGGAGGTTCGCCTGGCCGCCGCCGCGCTGCTGGAGCCGATCTACCAGGCGGCCGACCACGGGCGTGGTGAACCCGAGCGACTGATCGCCCTCTGCGAGCTGTGGGCGGAGCACTCCCCCGACGTGCGCGAGCGCATCGCACGACTCTCGCGCATCGCCGCGCTGCGCGAGGCTTCGCCGATCGGACGGAACGAATCGGGGCGTCGGGCGATCTTCGAGACGCTGGGGCGCGCTGCGCGCCTCGCGGTGGGCGAGCCCGAGCTAGCGGGCCTACTCGCTGGCCTGGAGCGGGTCGGGGAGGGGCTGCTCACAGGCGAGTTGTGCGCGCTCTATCGGGAGCTCAGCCCCGAGGTGCTGGATCCGCTGCTGCAGCAGCGTCTCTACTTGGGGGTGGCTGAAAGATCGCTGATCCTCGGCGACCGGGCGACGGCGCGCGACTACTATCGGCGCGTTCTCGACGACTCCCCTCAGCATCGCGCCGCCCTTGAGGCCCTGGAACAGCTCCATCGTGATGGGCGCGAGATTGAACCGCTGCTCGAGATCTATCATCGGCGCATCGAGCTGGCTTTTGGCGACGAGGAGGAGCGGCGCGACTACCTCGCGCTCGCCGCCGAGCTGTGCGAGGGCGAGCTCGGTCGGCCGAGCGATGCCGCTGCCTGTTATGAACAGATCCTGGAGCTGTTTCCGGCCGATCCAGCGGCTGCCGATGCGCTCGAGCGACTCTACCTGGCGAGCGGTCGCTTTCTGGAGCTCGGCGAGCTTCTGGAACGGCGTCTCGGCTTTGCCGACGAGCTGTCCCAAGCGGTGGCGCTCCATGTGCGGCTCGGCAAACTTCAAGAAGCGCAGCTCGGCGATAGCAAGGCGGCCTTCGAGAACTTCCGCGCTGCCCTGAACGGCGATCCAGAGCACGGCGAAGCGCTGGCTGCCGTCGAGCGGTTTCTCATGGACCCTGTCCATCGGCTCAGCACGGCCGAGCTGCTCGAGCCCATCTACAGCGCCCGTTCCGACTGGCGAGCTCTGGTTCGTCTGGCGGAGATCCGTCTTGAAGTCATCGACGATGCGGCGCCGCGGCTGGCGCTCCTCCGGCGCATTGCACATCTTCATGAAGAGCAGCTGGAAGATCTCGTCGTGGCTTGGGCGTGGCACGTCAGGGTGTTTCGTGAGGCGCCTGAGGATTGCACCGCCCGCGCCGAGGTCGCGCGCTTGGCCCACGTCCTGGATCGGCCGCAGGATCTGGCCGCCGTCTACCAGACTTTTCTCGATGAGGTGTTGGCAGACAACGCAGCGTCGCGTAAAGTGGCCGAGGAGCTCGCCGCGCTCTACCAGCGCCTCGGGCAGCCCGAAGCGGCAAAGCGCTGCTACGAGCGGCTGCTCTCGGGGAGCCTCGAACAGGAGTTGCGCGGAGAGCTACTGCTCAAGTACGCCCAGCTGCAGGAGGTGGAGCTCGGCGATCCCGAGGCGGCGATCGAAAGCTACCGCACGCTCAGCGATCTCCAACCCGAGAGCCAGGAGGCGGCTTGGGGGCTCGATCGATTGTATGTCGCTCATCAGCGCTGGCACGATCTAGCGGAATTGCTCAGGAGCCAAAGCGGTCGCACAGAGACTGCGGCAGCCTTGCCGATCCAGCTGCGTCTTGGCGCACTTTACGAATCGCAACTCGCCGATCTGCCGACCGCGATCGATTTCTATGAAGAGGTTCTCACCACGGGATCCGGGCCGACGAAGAACGAGGCACTGGGGGCACTCGAGCGGCTGCTTGGCCACCCCGAATCGCGTTTGCGCGTCGCGCAGCTGCTCGAACCTCACCATCGGGCCTCGGGTGACCGGAGTAAACTGGTGGCGGTGCTCGAAGCGCAGATCGAGGCGTCGGGCGACCGGCTCGAGCGTGTCGAGCGGCGAATAGAGGTAGCACGCCTGCAGCTGGAACGGGGAGTCCCGGAACGGGCGTTCGAAGCGCTCGCGCAGGCCTGGCAGGAGGTGGTCGTCGATGGGGAGGAGCGCGAAGAGGCGCTCTATCGTCAGCTGGCCTCACTGGCGGAGCGGCAGGGGCTGTGGAGCGAGCTCGTCAAGGTCGCTCTCTGCGCGGTCGCCGGCAGTTACGACGATGAGCTGGTGGCGCGCGTGCGCGCCCGAGTGGCTGGGATCGAGGAGCTGCAGCTCGGCGATCCGGCGGCGGCGATTGCGAGTTGGCGACAAGTGGTCGCGGTGCGCGAGGAGGAGCCTGCTGCCTGGAGCGCGCTCGAGCGGCTGCTGGAAAAGACGGGGCAGTGGAGCGAGTTGTGCGTCGTTCTCGAGCGGCATGCGGAACGGGCGAGCGAGCCGCTCGGACGGCGCGAGTTGCTGGTGCACGCGGCGGGGATCTACGAGCGCTCGCTCGGGCGAACCGATTTGGCGCTGGCCGCGTGGCGGCGGGTGGTGGGGATCGATGACACCGACCGAGAGGCGCTGGCGCAGCTGGCGCAGCTGCTCAAGGCGGCCGATCAGCCACGTGAACGGGCGCTGGTGCTGGAGCGACAGATCGAGCTCAGCAGCAATGCGGTGGAGCGAAGGCACCATCGGCTCGAGCTCGCCGCACTCTATCAGCAGCTCGGCGATGCCTTGGGGGCGCAGGGCATCTATCGCGCGGCGGTGGAGGAAGATCCCCACGATCGCGAGATGCTCGAGGCGCTCGTCCGGCTCTATGAGCAGGAGGAGCAGTGGAGCGATCTGGTCGACGTCCTCGATGCCCTCGCGCAAGTGGGATCGCCCGAGGAAAGTCAGACGCTCGGCTATCGCGCTGCGCGAATTCTCGATGAGAAGCAGGGGGAACCGCTGGCCGCGGTGGAGCGGTATCGGTGTCTCATCGAAGTAGCGCCAGACCACGCGGCGGCCCGGGCGGCGCTCGAGGCCCTGGTCGAGCGCGAGGAGTCGCGCGAAGCAGCCGCAGCCGTGCTGGAACCCCTCTATCGATTGCAGGAGCAGCGAGAGCCCCTGGTACAGCTTTTCATGATCTTGCTGCGCGCTGAAAATGATCCTATGCGACGGGCAACTCTGTGGGCGGAAGTGGCGGAGCTGGAGGAGGCCGTGGGGCACCGACGGGCGGCCTTCGATGCCTGGGCACGGCTTTTGACCGAGGCACCGGAGCAGGATGCACCGCTTGCCCCCCTGGAACGTCTGGCGGCCGCCGAAGGGAACTGGGCCGAGCTGGCGAGGATCTACCAGGAGCGGATCGGTGCGGTCTGGGATCCCGAGGTACAGCGGGAGCTCGGGCGACGACTCGGTGCGCTTCAGTCGGAACGGCTGGGCGATGCACTGGCCGCGATCGAGAGCTACCGCAAGCTGGTCGAGTTGGGCGATGAGGAGGTGGCGCTGGCGGCGCTCGATCCACTACTGCAGTCCGTGGGCCAGCGACGGGAGCGCGCAGAGGTGGTGGGGCGACGAGCGGAGCTGGCGGAGCAGCCGGAAATCCAGGCGGACCTCTTTTTTCAGCACGCGACGCTGCTGCAAGAGCTGGGCGCTCGAGAGGAGGCGCTGCGCTCCTATCGGGAGGCGCTCGAACGGAAGCCGACCCACGCGGCGACGCGGGCGGCGCTGGGGCGGCTGGTCGAGAGCGGGAAGGTGGAGGACGCGCTCGGTGCGCTCGATCTGCTTGAGCCGCTGGCGCAGCGGGAGAACGATCTTGGCTGGCAGCTGAGCTTGGTGGAGGCACGTCTCCGGCGCACGCCCAGCGCGGAGTTGCATCTTCGTGCGGCGGCTTTCTCGGAGGGCAGCGGTCGCGAGGCGCACTATCGCCAGGCGCTCGAGATCGACTCCGCCTCGGAGGAGGCACTCGGGGCGCTCGAGGCGATCTATCGTCAAAGCGGCAAATTCGAGCGGCTGGCCGAAGTGCTGGAGCGGCGCAGCGGTGTCGATCGAGATCCCGCCGTCCAGCGCGCTTGCCGGGCGGAGCTCGGCCGGCTGCGGCTCGAGGAGCTCGACGACATCGACGGTGCGATCGCCGCCTGGCGAACGGTTCGTGATGAGGACCCGGGAGATCGCGAGGCACTGGTGGTGCTGGGCGGGCTCTATCGGCGCACTGCGCGATGGCGCGATCTGGTCGAGACGCTCGAACAGCAGGCGCGGGAGGACGTGGAGTCGCGGGCCACTCTCCAGCGCGAGATCGCCACCCTTTGGGCTACCCAGCTCGGCGATCGGGAGCGCGCACTCGAGGCCTATCGCGAGCTTGCCGACCTCGAGCCCGATCCCCGGGACGCGCTCGGGGTGATCGAAGAGCTGGAGAGCGCTCGGCAGAATTGGGGAGCGGTGGAGGAGGTGCTGCTGCGGCGGATCGGCCTCGAAGAGAGAGCGATGAGAGGGGCGATCTATCGGCGCCTGGTCGAGGTGGCCCAGGCGCGGGGAGCGGCCTCGGAGGCGGTGGCCTATGGTCGCGAGTGGGTGGAGTTGGCGCCGCAGGAGGAAGCGGCCCACCGTGCTCTCGAGCAGCTCCTCGAGGAGCAGGAGAGGTGGCAAGAGCTGGTCGCTGCGCTGCAGCATCACGCCGAGGAGCGGCAGGGCGGCGAACGGTTGGTGCTGTTGAGTCGGGCGGTTGAGACGGTGAGGGTGAGACTCGATGATTCGAGTCGGGCGCGCCAGCTCGTCGAACTGATTCTCTTGGAGCAGCCCGATCAGCCGCAGGCACTCGTCGAGCTCGCGACCCTGTGCGAGGCGGACGAGGATTGGAAGGGGGCGCAGGCGGCCCTCGAGCTGGCGGTGGCGCGCGCGCAGGGCGCGGAGGCGGCGGAACTCCACTTGCGCTTGGCGAAGCTCCATCGGCAGGTTGGCGATAGCGCCGCCGCGGAGCGCCACTGGGAGCGCGCGCTCGACGGCGCACCAGAACCAGTGGAGGCGATCGAAGGGCTGGAGAGCTTGGCGCGCGAGCGGGGCGATGAGGCGCGGGTCGCTGCGCTGATGGAGCGTCGGCTGGAGCGAGTCCCGCCTACGGAACAGCGGAACCTGGGACTCAAGCTCGCCAAGCTCTATCGCACTTCGCTCGTGCGGCCCGCGGAAGAGGTCCGGCTGCTCGAGCGGCTGCGTACTCTTGCGCCCGACGATCTCGAGATCCTCGAACCGCTGGCAGAACGCTATCTACAGATGGGGCGCTTCGATGAAGCGCAGCCGCTCTTGGAACGTCTGGTCGAGCGGATCCAGCAGGACCCGAGTCGGCGGCGCAGCAAGGATCTGGCGCGGCTGCAGTTCCGGCTCGGGCAGGTCGCGGAGCAGCGTGGACAGGCCGAGCGAGCCCTCTTGGCCTTTACCGCGGCACAGCAGCTCGATCCCGGCCACGCGCCGACGCTCAGCGCCCTCGGGCGCCATTTCGCCGCCGTCCACAATTGGGAGCAGGCGCGGCGCTTCTACCGTGCGCTGCTGCTCCAGACGCTGGCCCCGGACACCGAGATCAACAAGGCGGATATCTATTTGGCACTGGGCGAGATCCATGAGCGCACCGATGAGGCGCCCAAGGCGGTAGGCATGTATGAACGGGGGCTCGAACTCGATGCTCGCCACGAGGGGCTGCGGCGGGCGCTGGCGCGGGCCAAGGGCGTGGGATAAAGTGAAGGGATGCGAGTTGTATGGGCGTTCTTCCTGCTTCTCTCGTTGGCGGCTGCCAAGGGGCACCGTCCGCCGCCGGTAGCCGCCGAGCCCACAGGAGACGCTTCGTTGACGCTCACCTGCTCACCGGCGGGGGCCGATGTCTTCATCGACGGCGAACTGGTTTCCAAGGCGCCCATCGAACTGCCCGTGCCGGTGGCGGTCGGTAGCCACACCGTCAAGGTGGTGAAGCTCGGCTATGCGCCCTTTATCGACGTGATTTCGACCAAGGGGCGGCGGGCGATCAAGCTCGAGGTGGAGCTGGTGCCGGTGTCGGGCGTGCTGCATGTCGATTCCACCGTGCCCGGATCGCGCGTGCTGGTCGATGGACGCTTTGTTGGTGTGACACCGCTCGATGTCGAGTTCGATGTGGGGGCCCGCGCGATTCAGGTGGAGAAGGGCTGCTACAAAGAGTTCTTCAAGAATGTACTAGCGGTGGCCGGAAAGGAGGCGGCGCTCGAGGTGCAGCTCGAAGCCTTGCCCGACGGGGTGAATCCCTGCATCGCCAAGCCGGCCGAAGCACCCAAGTGGTACCAGAAGAGGTGGGTCTGGGGCGTGGTGGCGGGGGCCGCGGTGGTGGCGGCGGGAGCGGTGACCGCGGGGATCCTGGCACGCCCGAGCGATCCGTTGGCCGGGGCCGATGTGCGCTACGACCTCTCTACGGCGCATTGATTGAAGCTCTCGGATTTTGCTTTCGAGTTGCCGGAAGCACAAATTGCACAACAGCCCGCTCTGGTGCGGGATCGAGCGCGCCTCCTGGTGTTACCGAAGGGGAGCAGTGCCATCGAGCACGCCCAGGTCGCCGACCTACCGCGCTACCTGCCGGAGGGGGCACTGCTGGTGGTCAACGATACCCGCGTGATGCCGGCCCGGCTGCTCGGGCGCAAGGAGACGGGGGGGAGGGTGGAGCTGCTGCTACTCGAACGGACGTCACCGACTCCGACTCCGACCCCGACTCCGTTACCGACCCCGTCACCGACCCCGACTCCGACCCCGACTCCGTCACCGTCACCGACCCCGACTCCGACCCCGACTCCGTCACCGACCCCGCCCCCGTCACCGACTCCGTTACCGACTCCGTGCACAGAGACCTGGCGCTGTTTGGGCGGCTCTTCCAAGGGGCTGCGGCCCGGGATGAGGATTCTCCTCGACGGCGAACGCCCACCCGGGGCCGAAGTGATGGAAGTAGTCGGCGCCGAAGTTCACGTCCAATTTCATATCGCGGAGCCGGGCGGGATCGTGGCTGCCGCCGAACGGATCGGTCAGGTGCCGCTGCCACCCTATATCGTGCGGAATGTTTCAAATCTGGGCGACCGCGCGCGCTACCAGACGATCTATGCGCGTGTTCCCGGCTCGGCCGCCGCGCCCACCGCCGGGCTTCACTTCACCGAGGAGCTCTTGGCCGCCCTGCGCGCCCGCAACATCTCGATCGCCCCGGTGACGCTGCACATCGGCCTCGGCACCTTTGCCCCGCTGCGGTTGGGGGAGGAGGAGGACATTCGCTCCATCACCGAGCTGCATGCCGAGCGCTACGAGATTTCGGAGGAGACGGCCGCAGCGGTTCGGCGCGCGCGGGGGGAAGGGCGTCCGGTGATCGCGGTGGGCACTACGGCAGCGCGCACGCTCGAAACGGTTGCGCTCGGCGATGGCGAGGTCCGCGCGGGATCGGGGAGCACGCGCCTGTTCATCCGGCCGGGTTTTCGCTTTCGGGCGATCGAGGGTCTGATGACCAATTTCCATCTGCCCAAATCGACGCTACTCATGCTGGTGGCTGCCTTCGCCGGGCGGGAGCGAGTGCTGGCCGCCTACCGGGAAGCGATCGGTCTTGGTTATCGTTTTTTTAGCTATGGTGACGCGATGTTAATCAACTAAACACAATGGGAAACTTTACCATTGAAGCCCAGTCGGGACGGGCGCGTGCAGGGCGGCTTCGGCTGGCCCGAGGCGAAGTGGAGACGCCGATCTTCATGCCGGTCGGCACCGCCGGTACGGTCAAGGCGGTCACGCCCGCGGAGCTTGAAGGGTTGGGGGCCCAGATCATTTTGGGCAACACCTATCATCTGTGGCTGCGGCCCGGCCTCGAGGTGCTCGCCGCGCACGGTGGCCTCCATTCCTTCATGCGCTGGTCGCGCCCGATCCTGACCGATTCGGGCGGCTATCAGGTGTTCAGCCTGCGCGCGCTATCGCGCATTTCCGAGGAAGGGGTCGAGTTCCGTTCCCACCTCGATGGCACGCCCCTGCGCCTCACGCCCGAACTGTCGATGCAGATCCAGGCCACACTCGGCTCCGATATCGCCATGGCCTTCGACCAGTGCCCCCCGGCCGACGCGCCGTTCGCGCTACACGAAGAGGCACTCGCCCGCACCACCCGCTGGGCCGCCCGCTGCTTGTCCGCACCGCACGCTCCTGGGCAACTACGCTTCGGCATCATCCAGGGGGGCGTCCACCTCGATCTCCGCCGTCGCCACCTCGCCGAAATCGCCGCCCTTGGCTTCGACGGCTATGCGCTCGGCGGGCTCGCGGTGGGCGAGACGCCCGAACAGATGTACCAGGTGCTCGAGGCCGTCGCCGATGAGTTACCGCGGACCTGCGCGCGCTATCTCATGGGGGTGGGTACGCCGCGCGATCTTCTCGAGGCCATCGGCAGCGGCATCGATCTGTTCGACTGTGTCATGCCAACGCGCAATGCGCGCAACGGTCAGCTCTTCACTGCGCAGGGCAAGCTCGTCATTGGCAACGCGCGCTACAAGACCGACCTCGCGCCGGTCGAGGAGGGCTGCCTATGCCCCACCTGTGCCGGCGGGTTTACGCGGGCCTACTTGAGCCATCTTTTTCGCGCCGGTGAAATCCTCTATAGCCGCCTGGCAACGCTGCACAATTTGCATTTCTACTTAAGCCTCGTGCGGTCCGCGCGGCAGGCGATCCTCGAGGACCGCTATGCCGCGTTCGCTCGGAATCACTTTTCGCTCGGAACCACTTATTGACTCTCAACAATCGCTAAGGTACACCACCTCGGCTTTTCCTTAGTTGGAGGAGGTCCGCGTGGTTCGGCTCTTGGTAGTTCTGCTATTGATGGCGCACGCCGGGTTGGCTCAGACTCCCTCGCCTCCCGCCCCACCCCCCGCTCCGACCGCCCCTGCGGGTGCGAATCAGCCGCCGGCTGGTTGTGGTCAAGGCGGCATCGCCAGCATGGTGCCCTTCGTCCTCATTTTTGGCGTTTTCTATTTTTTGATGATCCGGCCGCAGCAGAAAAAACAGAAGGAGCAGGCGGACTGGCTCAAGAATCTCAAGAAGGATGACGAGGTCGTAACGACCGGCGGTCTGATCGGCCGGATCACCGGTCTCACCGATAGCACCGCCACCTTGGAGGTGCAGGAGAAGGTGCGGCTCAAGGTTCTGCGCAGCGCCATCACCAGTGCTGCACCCAAGAAAGAGGCGGCGAAGGACGCTGCCCCTGCACCGCAAAAAAGCTAACCGATATGGAACGCTCGCTCCTCTATCGCATACTTGCCTATCTCGGCCTCACGGTGTTCGCCTTCGCGGTGCTGGCGCCCTCGGTCGCCACCTGGATGGGCAAGGACGACCAGCTGCCGGGCTGGTTCAAGAAGCAGTTCTCCCGGAGGATCTCGCTCGGGCTCGACCTCCAGGGCGGACTTCACATCGTCTACAAGGTCGACGTCGACAAGGCCGTGGGACATAAGGCCGACCGGCTGGCGACCGATCTCGACGACCGGCTGCGCAAAGAGCGCAAGGCCGCCAACTTCACGATTTCGCGCGAAGGCAACGACGCCGTAGTGGTGCATTTCAAGGAGCCGGGCGACGCCAAGAAGCTCGACAACCAGTTCCTGCTCCACTCGTTTCGGCATGACCTCTTTGAGGACTCGCGCGACGCCGGCAAGGGCGAGGTGGTGCTGCGTGTTCATCCCGACCAGATCGACGAGATGCGCGAGTATGCGGTGCGTCAGGGGGTCGAAACCATCCGCAACCGCGTCGACAAGCTGGCGGTGGCGGAGCCGACCATCATCCGCAAGGCGACCGATATCATCGTCGAGCTACCTGGCCTCAAGCCGGAGGACTTCGAGCGCGTCAAGCGCCTCATCGGCCAAACGGCACAGCTCGAATTCAAAATCGTCGATGATGGCTCCTCCTACATGCAGAAGGTTTCGGGTCTGGCGTTGGCGCAAAAGGACAAGTTCCCGGGCGTGGAGGTGGGGCATGACAGCTGGGTGGAGAAGGAGCAGGCGAATGGCGCCCAGCACAGCGACGTCTATCTAAAGAGCAAAGATCGCAAAGTGCTGGAAAACTTCTTCAACGCGCTTTCGCTGGCGACCGAGAACCAGGTGCCGGCGGACCATGAGATTGGCCTCGAGCAGGAGGTCGAGCGCGACGAGAATAACACGGTGGTCGACACCTACTGGCGCAGCTACTACCTCCACCGGCGCGCCGAGTTGACCGGCGAGTATGTGACCAACAGCGACTGGAACGTCGACCCGCAGACGCTGCGCCCCGAAGTTTCGCTGGAGTTCGACCGTAAGGGCGCCGAGCTGTTCGAGAAGACTTCGGGCGATAACATCGGCCGTAAGATGGCGATCCTGCTCGATGACCGGATCCGCTCGGCGCCGGTGCTGCAGGGGAAGATCGGTGGCGGTCGCGCGCGGATCACGCTGGGCGGGGCGGGCTCCGCCGAAACGATGCGCGAAGAGGCGATGGAGCTGGTGACCGTTCTGCGCACCGGGGCGCTGCCAGCGCCGCTCAGCTGGAAATCGGAGAATCAGGTCGGGCCGACGCTCGGACGCGATGCGGTCGACAAGGCCAAGCTCTCCATGATCATCGGCTCGTTGGCGGTCATTCTATTCATGCTCATCTACTATCGCGGCTCGGGCGTGATCGCCGATGTGGCCATGGCGCTCAATATCGTCTTCCTGTTGGCCATTCTGGCGACGATGCAGGCGACCCTCACGCTCCCCGGCATCGCGGGTGTGGTGCTCACCGTGGGCATGGCCGTCGACGCCAATATCATCATTTACGAACGGATTCGCGAGGAGCTGCGCGCCGGGAAGTCGGCACGCGGCGCGGTGGAGGCGGGCTTTGGTAAGGCCTTCTGGACGGTGTTCGATGCCCACGTCACCAATCTGGTGGCCGGTATTGTGCTCTATTCTTACGGCACGGGCCCCATCCGGGGGTTCGCCGTGACCTTGATCGCCGGCATCCTCTGCAACCTGTTCACCTCGGTCTGGGTGTCGCGAGCGATGTTCGACCTCGTCGTGAACCGTCGCAAGTCGGCGGAGCTGAGTATTTAGCCATGGCCAAGTTCTTTGAGTTGATTCGACCCGATCACAACATCGAGTTCATCGGCCGACAGCGCCTGTTCATCGGTAGCTCGATTTTTCTGGTTCTGGTCTCGGTGGTGATGTTACCGGTGAACCACTACTGGCGCGGAGCGGCCCTCAACTACTCGACCGAGCTGCGCGGCGGCAGCGAGCTCATCGTCGAGTTTTCGCAGCCGCTCGATTCGGGCAAACTGCGCGAGGCGATGGCGGCGGGTGGTTTCAAGGATACCGAAGTGGTGCCCTTCAAAGACCCGGCGCATCCCAATTCGTATCTTCTGCGCTTTGGCGCGGTTTCGCCCGTGAGCGACGATGCCGCCAAGAAGCTGGAGGGCGCGATTGCGCAAAAGGTGGGCACTGACACGCTGCGCAAGTTCGAGTTTTCCGAGGGCGGCGACAAGTTCTACCTGCGGTTTGCCAAGGCGGTAGCGAAGAGCGAGGTGGAGTCGGTGATGGCGGCCCAGAACATCCGCTTCAACGCCATCAACGTGTTTGGTCGCGCGGAGGACAATCAGTACGAAGTGGTTCTCGTCGGCCTCAACCTAGAGGTGACGCGCGCGCTCGATGGCAAGCTGGGCACGGGCGCAGTCAAATCGATCCTGTCGTCCGATTCGGTCGGCGCCAAGGCGGGTGAAGAGCTGCGCGTCGGCGGCGCTAAGTCGCTGGCCTTCGCGATCATCTTCATCCTCATCTACATCGCCATACGGTTCGATTTTCGCTACGGCCCTGGTACCGTCGTGGCGCTACTCCACGACGCATTCCTGGTCATGGGCGCCTTCGCTGTCACCTACAAGGAGTTTTCGCTGACCACCGTGGCGGCCATCCTGACCGTCATCGGCTACTCGATGAATGACACCATCGTGGTGTTCGACCGGATCCGCGAAAATGTGGCTCGCTATCGCGACAAGAAACTCGACCGCGTGGTCAATCAATCGATCAATGAGACCTTGTCGCGGACCATCCTGACCTCAGCGACGGTGTTTTTCGTGACCTTGGCGATGAACATCTGGGGTACCGGTACGATCCGCGAGTTCGCGTTTGCCATGAATGTCGGTGTGATCGTGGGGACCTACTCGTCGATCTTCATCGCGGCGCCGATTCTGATCTGGCTCAATGAGCGCTTTTATCAGCGCACCGGCAATGCCAAGCCGAGCCGCGCGACGACCTAGTACCCTGGAACCGAGATTTATGACATATCTCCAAGTCCAAGGTTCGCAGTTCAGGGCACTAGCCATTGAGGG
>JAHFDT010000249.1 GCA_023248875.1 Myxococcales bacterium
TACCACCGTTGAGCAAGCGAATAGTGTATTCTACTGCCCTGCGAGAGAGCATGCGCCCGCTTCTTTTTCTGGTCGTTGCTGCTACCGGCTGTGGGGACGACTATTCCTCGTCGAACGGCCCCGATATGGCGGTGCCGATCGGGGGGCCGACGCTGCCGTCGACGATGGTGTCGAAGTCGAAGGAGAGCCTGATTGAGGCGGAGACCGATCTGGTGGCTGCCGCCCATGGAGTGGTGGCCATTGCCTACAATGCCCAGACGAACGGGCCGGGTTTTATCGGTTACGCCTTTTCGCGCGACGATGGCACTACCTGGGAAAAACCCCAAGCGGAGCACTCGCCCAAGGCGCTATCGGCCAGCGATCCGGTGATGGCGGTCGATGGCAAGAACAACATCTATCTCGCCTGGATCGGTTTCAATTCCGGCACCCAGCCCCCGTCGAACTACCATGTTTACGCTGCGGTGGCGCCGGCCGGCACAACGGCGTTCGGATCGCCGGTCGAAGTCAACCAGGGCACCGGCGCCTATGATAAGCCCTGGATCACCCTCGCGGGCGACGGCGCCGTGCTCATCACCTATACAAAAATGTCGACCGGGGGGATCTATGCCGCGCGCAGTAGCGATGGCATGAGCTGGGACAACCATGTCGTGGCCGAGGGGAATGGCTTTCGCAACTTGGCTTTCCCCTGCCACCCCACCAGTGGACCGCGGATGTATGTCGTGTACCACTCCGGCATCGGCGTCCGGCTGAGCTGGAGCGATGACCATGGCGTGACGTGGGATGGTGAAACCGAAGTCGTCCCGATCGAGGATGGCAAGCCGGCCTTTGTCGACCCCAACTGCGCGGCCGACGGAAATGAGGTCTGGATCACTTACGGGTCGACGATCGATCCCCCGGGAATGGGGAACCAGGAGTCCGCCAAACTCAATGGCATTCGGATCGCTCACTCGAATGACGGCGGGAAGACCATCGACTGGGTGGCTGATGCACAGGATGCTCAGGCGACCGATCTGTACATGCTCCCTGCTCTGGTGCGCGAACCGGTGAGCGGTGCGCTCGACCTGGTCTACTTCGCAGGCAACTTCGAGGGCGACAAGAAGGGCAGCCTGCGCCGCAGCCGTTCTACCGATGGGGGAAAGTCCTGGATCCCGTCGCTATCGATCCGCGATTCGATCACTTTCATTGTCGATCGAACTACGCCCAATTGGCTCGGCGACTATCTGGGATTGCGTTGGGCACGCGGCAATCTTTACGTGAGCTTCACGGACAACAGCAAGGGGACGAGTCATATTTCGTTCTACCGTACGGCGGTACCGTAAACACGCATCACTGCGATTACGCCGTCCACTCTTCGCTGCGCTCCCACAGCTCTTTCGCCAAGGCGGCGTCATCGGCGAATCGCGACGGACGCTTTTCTCGGCTGCTGTCGTAGTAGCGCCCGGTTTCGCCGGCGACCTTTTCCGAGGTTGCGCAATGGACCGAAGTACGCGCCCCCTCCTCGTTGGAGATCATCCATAGCTTTCCGAGCGCTCGCAGTGGCTGGGGCAACCGTCGCCAGATGTCGGAAGCGACCACTCCGGGATGCACGGCATAGGTGGTGACGCGGGTTCCTTCGAGGCGGCGCGCCAGCTCCTTGGCGAAAAGCACATTGCAGAGTTTCGATACGGAATACTCGCGCAAGCCCATGAAGCTGGTGGTTTGGCGCAAGGCAGAAAAATCGACGCCGCGCGCTTGGTAGTGGGCCTTGCTTGCGACGTTGACGATGCGCGATGGCGCGTCCGCCTTGAGACGATCGAGCAGCAGCTGCGTCAACAGAAAATGGCCGAGGTGGTTGACCCCAAAGGTCAGTTCGAATCCCTGCTTCGTGAGGCCGCGTTGACCTGCGAGGCCTGCATTATTGATCAAGGCATGGAGAGGTTCGCCATGCTCGAGAAACTGCTCTGCGGCTTGGTGAACGGAGGATAAATCGGCCAAGTCGAGTTCGAGGAACTCGAGCAGCGGATTGCCGGTCTGCTGCTTGATCTGCTCGATCACGGGCAGGGTTTTGTCGCGTGAACGGCAGGCGAGCCAGATGCGTGCGCCTTGGCGGGCTAGATCTTCTGCCGTTGCCCGGCCGACGCCGGTGTTGGATCCGGTGATGAGAAAAGTTTTTCCTGCGAGATTCTGTGACATGGTTACCCCACTGCGCAGAGTTCGAACTTGAGGTAGTGCCCTTCGGGAAAGCCCGCCGGGATGGGAAAATCGGGCGGCAGTCCGGTACGCTCAACCACCGCTAGCGTGCGATGAGCGTGGGCCGCGCCATCGCCAAGGATCCGATCGAACTCTTCGAGCGGGAGCTTAGCGGTGTTGCTGGCACACGCGAGCAAACCACCGCGCTCCGTCAGACCCAGGGCCGCCGCCACGAGATCGCGATAGTCTTTTTGTGCCACGAAAACCTGGCCACCCGGTCCGCGCGCAAACGAAGGCGGATCAATAATGATCAAGTCGAACTTGCGGCCGCGGTCCTGCATGCGCGCCATCACCTTGATCGCATCCCCGGGGATGAATTCGTGGCCCGCCTCCGAAAGTCCGTTGAGCTGCAGATTGCGCCGCGCACGGCCATGGGCGCGCGTAGCGAGGTCGACCGAGACGATCTCAGTGGCGCCGGCGCGTGCCGCGTGGACCGAAAAGGCGCCGGTGTAGGAAAAAAGATTGAGCACTCGCCGGCCGGCAGCGTGGCGGGCCACCAGCCGTCGTCCCTGTCTCAGGTCGATGAACAGACCACTGCCGAGGGGCGCGGTTACATCGACGGCGAATTTGATCCCCTCCTCCTCCGCAACCAGCTCCACGGGGGCCACCTCGCCCCAGCCGAGCTCTGCGGGGGGCCGGGTACCTTCGCCGGTCGGCGGGCGAAACCGCCGCTGCTCATAGATCCCCTTGGGGGCCCAATGGGTAGCGAGCCCTTCGCGCAGCGCCGGCAGCAGCGGCTCTACTGCAGCGGTATAGAGGTGCACCACCAGGTACTCGCCGTAGCGGTCAACGGTAATACCGGGGAGGCCATCGCCCTCCCCATGGATGATCCGGTGGGCGGAAAGGGTCGGCTCGAGCAGTCGCGCGCGCAGCGCTTGGGCGTGGGCGACGCGCTGGCGAATGGTGGGTGGGTCGAGCTGCTCATCGGGATGGCGAGTGAATAGCCGCACGGCGACCGGGCCCTCGGGATCGTAGAGACCGCGGCCTACGAACGTACCGCTGGGGTCGACGATATCGATGGGCGCACCCGGTGGTTCACGCAGCGGTCGGCCGCCCAGGGCGTCGCGGAACAGCCAGGGATGGCCGGCCCGAAGCCGCCAGGCCACGTCATTGCCCACCCGCACCGATCCTCGCCGAATTTTCGGACCGATGGGAGCTGGGGGCCGCGGGGGAGCCATGAGGTGGGGCATCCTAGCCAGGTCTGGTGGGCTTGACAAGCTGCGGCCCCAGATCGTTTTGCTGGGAGGTGCGTTTTTTGACCATCTTCGGAAGGGAGTTGTGATAGAAGCACGGCAAGGCAACTCGTAAGGAAGGCAGGAGAAATGGCGCACCGTAGTACCGGCCAAGGTCGCAAACGAACGCGCACAATACCGCCGCCCACCCCCGTCCATCCAGATACGGCGAACGATTCGGTCGAAGCCTCGCTCGAGGATTTTATCCAGCAAGCGAACCAATCTTTTCATCCGCCTGCGGAGGGTTGGTCTCTGAACACCGATGAAGTGGAGCTGGTCTCGGAGAGCGACCTCGGTCCAGTGCAGCCGGCCAAGATCGCCGCGGCGGCCCAAACCGGTATCGCAGTTCAGGAGCCGACCCAGCAGGAGCCGAAGGTCGATCTCAAATCGGAAGCAGAGGCTATGTTTCCGGCCAGCGACAAGACCTTGGTGACTGCGGCGCCGTTCGGGCCACCGTCCGTCGAGATCACTGCGGAGATACTGCGCGCATCGGCGCCATCCGATCAGGATGCGAAGACCTTTGTGGGACCGCCGCCGACGGCCGCGGTCGAGCTGGCGCGCGCGGCGGCTTCGGCCCCGACCCTGATGGGCAAGGCTCCGGTAGTGCCGACGGTGACACCCGCTGCGCCTACGGCCGAAGCGGCCGCGTCTCTGTCCGGGTCGGCGTCCGCCCCTGCCGCTGTTCCCGCGAAGACCAACATGGCGATGCTGGTGAGCGTGGTGGCGGGAGCCTTTGCGCTGGGCATGGTGGTGATGGCCGTGGCGCTCAAGACCGTGCTAGCGCCCACTCCCGTTGTGCCGCCCGTTGCAACGCCGCAAGAGAGGGCTCCCGTTCCGACAGTAACAGCGGTAGCGTCACCGGTGCCGACCGTCTCACCGAGACCGACCGTCTCACCGGTGCCGACCGTGTCACCGAGGCCGACCGTGTCACCGATTCCGGCTTCGCCGCCGACACCGGTACCGACCGCGTCACGGACACCGACTCCGACACCGGTACCGACTGCGTCACCGACTCCGCCGCCGACACCGACACCGACACTGACCGCGTCACCGACAC
>JAHFDT010000250.1 GCA_023248875.1 Myxococcales bacterium
GATGCCGAGACGCCGGTCGAGCGGTGGCAGACACGGCGCGGAGCACTCGAACGGGTTCGCATCGTGCTTACGGAGAGCAGCTTAGCTGCCTGGTTGCGGGCGCGGCAGTTCGAGTCGCTGGGCTACTGGATTTGGGAGTAAGAATTGCTGCCGGAAGGATCTGGCTGGCCTTCTCCGCTCAGGTGGGCGAGACCGTGGTGGATGCGACGGCACGGATGACTTTGGCGCCTGCCGGTGGACAGGCGGTCCGGATTGTGATCGAGGAGGTGCAGCTCTATGGCTATGTGCCGATCCCGGCGCCGCTCTGGGGGCTGGCGATCCTGCATGGTGCGCTACCGAAAAACGGTGGCTCGGTGGCGGCGCAGGGCGGCATGGTGCTCCGTGGCTGTGACGAGCTGGTGGGCAATGTGCTCGCACCCGCTCTTTGGCAACTGCTGCCGCGTCACGGCTGGCGGCTACCGGTCTACCGCCCGAGCCGGTTAGCGGAGCTGGCGGTCCGGGAGCATGCCATCGACCTGACCTTTTCCCTCCAAGGCGAAGCGGGGGCCGCGCCGCGGAGCGACGAGCCGGGTACACTCTGTCCGCGGGGCGAAGCTGCGCTGGCCGCCCATGCGCTCGACGAAGCGATCGATGCCTTTCGTGCTGCTCACGCGGAGAGCCATCATCCGGTCTTGGCGGCGCGACAGTTGGCGCTGCTGAGTGCATCGCCCTCGCACTGGGACGAAGCGGTGGAGTTGGCGCTCGAGGAGTTGGTGCGGCGTCCGGGAGACCGTTCCGCGGTCTTAGCGCTGGCGAACATCGAAGCCCAACGCGGCGATATCGAGAGCGCGACGGCGCGCTATCTGGCGCTCGGCGAACAGGCTGCGGAGGAGGGAGCGCTCGAAGATCAGCTGGCAGCGTTCGGGCGTGCCGCGCAGCTGCTCGGCGATCGTGAGCTTGCGCGCGACGCCGAACGGGTCACTCCGCTGTTGGAAAGGATGGTGGGGCTCCATCCGCGGCGCGAGCGGTGTAGTGACTTCATCCGCGCCAGTCAGCGGCTGGCGGTACGCTACGCGGCGGAAGGGCGATGGGAGGAGCTGTCCCAGCTGGATCAGCAGGCCGGCGATGGGATGCGTGGCAATGCACGGCTCGCAGAGGCGCTGGCGGCGCGTTGCGAAGTGCTCGAGCGCAAGGGGGATCAGCCGGCGCTGATCGAAACGCTCGAACGGCTAGCGGGTTGTGTCGCGGGTGATCCCGTCGCCTGTGCGCGGGCTTTGGCGGCCCAAGGTGCGGCGCGGTCGCGACTCGGCGAATTCGAGGCGGCGGCCGACTCCTACCGACGGGCGGTGTCGATCGATGGCAGCAATGTGTCGGCCCGCCAGGGGCTCGGCGACGCGGCGTGGCAACTGCGGCGCTGGAGTGAGGCACGCGCCGCGTGGGAGCCGCTCTTTGAGAGCCAGAGCGAGCTCCGGATCCCGCTGGCACTGCGGCTCGGTGCAGCCGCCGAACGGCAGGGGGATGTGCCGGGCGCGCGCTACTACCATGCGAGTGCACTCGAGCAGGGCGCGGAAGGGGCGGAGGCCATTCGCGCGCACGAAGCTTTGATCGCGCTCGCGCTCGGCCATGGCGATTTCGAAGCGGCCGTCGAAGCCCAGCTCTTAGCGGCGGACGATGTGCGTACGCAAGAGGGCGACGCGGTGCGAGCCGGCCGGCTGGTGGCCGCGGCCGACATTTTGAGACGACGCGTCGAGCGGCCTGACGAGGCGCTGTGGCTCTACGAACGGGCGCTCTCGATGGATCCGCTCAACCTCAAGGCGCTCGATGCACTCGAAGAGATGGCGGATGGCAGTGCGGAGCGGCTCGGCCAGGTTCTGTCGCGCAAGATCGCCGCGCTGCGCGGTCGCCCCAAAGACCAAAAGGCGCTGCTGGCGCGACTGGCGACGCTGCAGTCCGATGAGCTGGGGCGGCCGGACCTGGCGCGCGAGGCCCATCGCCGGGCTTTGGAGATCGATCCGCAGTGTCGGACATCGCTGTTTTGGCTCGCGCGCGATGCACGGGCGGCGGGCCATGCCGCCACCGAGTTGGCACTGCTCGATCAGCTGGCCAAGATGCCGGAGGATCCGCTCGATCCGCAGGGGTTGGCGGAGATTCAGGCACGGCTGGCGGAGCTCTATTGGGCGGCGGGAAACGATGTCGAGGGAGAGCGGGCAGCGCGGCGAGTGCTCACCATTGCGCCGCACCACCCGGGCGCGCTCGATGTGCTCGACGCGATCTATTCCCACACTGGGCGTGACGCCGAGCTCGAAGGGGTGCTCAGTCGGCGCGCCGAGGGGGAGCTGGGTCTGGAGGGAGTTCTGGCGCTGAACTATCGCCGCGCCGAGGTGATCGAACGGCTGGGTCACCTCGATCGCGCGGCGGCGGTCTATGAGCAGATCGTCCAGCTGCGGCCCTCCGCGGCGGCGGCCTGGGAGCGGCTGGCAGCGCTCTATCGCCATGCCGAAAACTGGTTGGAGCTGTTGCGCGTGCTGGAACGGATCGCGGAGCGGCGGGCAGCGGATGGCGAGCCCGCAGAGGCGGCGGAGATGTTGGTGGAGATGGCTGAGCTGGCGGTGGAGAAGCTTCGCGATAGGACGCTGACCGAGCGCTACTGCAACCGGGCACGTGAGCTCGATCCCCAGTCTCCGCTGGTGCTGCGGACGGTGGCACTTTACGCGGAGGAGCGGGGCGATTTTATCGCCGCGCTGCGCGCGTGGGGATCGCTCGGAACCGAGATGCAGCGACGGGGCGATGCGGCGGCCGAGCTGGTGGCCGTGCGGCACGCGGCCGAGTTGGCCTGGCAGCGGCTGCAGCACGCACGACTGGCGCAGGAGCTCTATCGTCGACTGCTCGATCTCGATCCGAGTGCGACGGATGCTGCATCGGTATTGGTCGAGCTCGAGCGCCCGCGCGGCGACACCGCAGGGCTGCTCGATGCGCTCGAGCGCCAGCTCGAGGCGTTGCGGCGGAGCGTGGGGCCGCCGACCACTGAGGCGCAAGTGGGAATCGAGATCGCCCGGATTCTCCGGGCCGCCGGCGATGCGCGGGGTAGCGCCGAGCGATTGCGTCAGGCGCTGGCGGTGGAGACCGGTGCCACCGACCGCGCTCCCGAGTGGCGACTTCTAGGCGAGCTGGAGCTGGAGCTGGGCGATCCGGGGCAGGCGGTCCGGGCGCTGTTGCGGGCGGTCGAGCTCGATCCGTCGCCGGCTACCTGGAGCCTGCTCGGGGCCGCTTATCATGCGGATGGAGATGAGGCGCACGGTGCCGAGGCCGCGGCGCGGGCCGCGGCGGGTGGTGCCCCACTGTCGTCGGCCGAACGGGCAGAGCAGTGCGAAGCGGTGGGCGATCATGCGGGTGCCTTTGAGGCCTGGTCGCAGGCGCTCGGTGAGCAGCCTCAAGTGGAATTGGCGCGCCGGCTGGTATGGGCCGCGAGTCGCGCGGGACGCGGGGTCGAGGCGGCACGTCGCATCGAAGCAGTGCTCGACAGCAGCGAGGCGGCGCCGCTCATTGCTGAAGTGCTGCTCGGTCCGGGAGGCGATCGGGAAAAGGCGATGGCCTGGGTGGAGCGTGCGCGGCGGGTCGGGCGTGATCTGCCCACTTGGGCGCTGGGACTACAGGCACCGGTCGCGGCCAGCGCCAAGTCGGAGCGAGAGCTCGAGGCGATGGCCGCTCGTGCAGAGCCGCGGGAGGCGTTTCGGGCGCTCACTGAGCTGCTCGAGCGTCAGCCGCTCGATCGGATCGGGAAGATCACCGAGCTCCACGAATGGCTCGGCCATCTAGCGGTGCAGCTCGACGACGCGTCGAATGCGCGTGAACACTATGAGGCGGCACTGTCCGAGGAGCCGGAGCGGATCGGAGTGTTGCGGCCGCTGGCCGCGCTTTACGCCCGATTGGGGGAGTGGCAGCGCTGCGCCGAGGTGAACGGCCGGCTGGCCTATCTCGCCGAGGACCCGGCCGAGCGCGCCCAGTACACCTTTGACCAGGCGGAGATCTACCAGAACCAGCTCGACGACTTGGATCGCGCCCACGCCGGCTACCTCAAGGCCTATGACCTGTCTCCGTCGCATCTGCCCACCTTGCGCCGCCTCGTGTCGCTCTACCTCAGCGAGGGTGACTTTGCTGCGCTGCGCGACGTGGTCGATGAGCTCGAAGCGCAGCCAGCTTCGCTCGAGGAGTGCGCCGCGGCAGCGGGGATCGGCTTGGCGCTCGCCGGCGATCTGGAGCGCGCACGGCGCTATTTGGCAGGCTTGACGAGTAGCGCGGTGGCGGCTGCGCTGGCCGCGGTGCCGCTGCAGGATCCCGTTCAGTTCGATCCCGCGCTCGAAGCGGCGACCGCGGCACTTTCTCCCCAGGAGCTCATCGATAGCCTGGAGAAGCGGCTGGAGAAAGCTCCGGCCGATCGGGCGGCACGGTGTGCCGTGGCGCGCTTGGCGGAGCGGCACAGGGATGGCGCGCGCTTCCGTGTCCACGGGGCGGTGCTGGCTTGGGTGGC
>JAHFDT010000251.1 GCA_023248875.1 Myxococcales bacterium
CAAGATGTGCGAGGAGGCGCGCCGCTACCATTTTGCCTCGGTCTGTGTGAACTCGGGAAACGTGGCGCGGGTGAGAGCGCTGCTGGCCGGCTCGGGTGTCATGACCTGTGCGGTCGTGGGATTTCCGCTCGGGGCCATGGCGACTGCGTCCAAGGCGTTCGAGGCGCGTGAAGCGGTGCGCGCGGGGGCTGATGAGATCGACATGGTGATCAACGTTGGCGCACTCAAGTCGCGCGACTATGCTTCCGTCACGGAGGATGTCCGCAAAGTGGTGGAATCCTCCCGGCCGGCGCGGGTGAAGGTGATCCTGGAGACGGGGATGCTCACCGACGAAGAAAAAGTGATCGCCATCTCGCTCTCCAAGGTAGCAGGTGCCCATTTCGTGAAGACCTCCACGGGATTTGGCCCGGGGGGCGCGACGGTCGAGGACATCGCGCTCATGCGGCGCCTCGTCGGCAGCGAGCTTGGAGTCAAGGCCTCGGGGGGCGTCCGCACGCGCGAAGATGCCGAGAAGATGCGTCAGGCGGGCGCTAGCCGCATCGGCGCCTCTGCATCGGTGGCGATCGTCACGGGCACGGCCAAGGTGGATAAGGATAAAACGTCCGCGAAGCGCGCGGGGGCCTATTGATGATCGACCGTGTGGTTCTCATTGTGCTCGATTCGGTCGGCTGCGGATCGGCCCCCGATGCGGCGGCATACGGCGACGAGGGCGCCTCGACGCTGGGCAATCTCTCTCATGCGGTGGGCGGCATGACGCTGCCCCATCTGCAAGGGCTCGGGCTCGGCCACTTGACGACGATCCTGGGCGTGCCCCCGACGGCGCGTCCCACCGGTGCCTACGGTAGGATGCGCGAAGCCTCTGCCGGCAAGGACACCACGACCGGCCATTGGGAGATCGCGGGTCTCGTGGTCGACAAGGGCTTTCCCACCTACCCGAACGGTTTTCCTGCCGAGATGCTGGAGGAGTTTTCTCGCGCCATCGGGCGTGGTGTGCTCGGCAACTGTGCCGCATCCGGCACCGCGATCATCGAGGAGCTCGGCGCGGAGCATTTGCGCACCGGTTCGGTGATCGTCTACACCTCGGCCGATTCGGTCTTCCAGGTGGCGGCGCACGAAGAGATCGTTCCCGTCGCTGAATTGCATCGCATTTGTGAAATCGCCCGCGGGCTGTGCGACCGCTATCGCGTCGCCCGCGTGATCGCGCGCCCCTTCGTCGGGCAGCCGGGCGCGTTTAAGCGCACCTACAACCGGCGCGATTTTTCCGTCGTGCCGCCGGAGACGACGGTGCTCGATGCACTCGTGGCGCGCCAAATCCCCGTCGTGGGAATCGGCAAGATTTGGGATATTTATAACGGGCACGGCATCAGCGAGAACATCCACAGCGAAGGCAATGGCGATGGACTCGCGCTCACGCTGAAGGCGCTCGAGCGTACTGAACGCGGCGTGATTTTCCTCAATCTGGTCGACTTCGATATGCTCTACGGCCATCGTCGTGACCCGGCCGGTTACTATGCGGCGCTGCAGCAATTTGATGCCTTTGTCCCGTCACTGCGCGCCGCGCTTGGTCCGCGCGATTTGGTCGTGATCACGGCTGACCATGGCAACGATCCAACCTGGCGGGGGACCGACCACACACGTGAATTCGTGCCGCTGCTCGCGTTCGGTGCGCGGCACCAGGGGGCGGACCTCGGCACCCGCGCCGGCTTTTACGACATTGCTCAGACGCTGGCCGAGGCGTTTGGGCTACCCGCCTGGCCGCGCGGCCGCAGCTTCCTTTCGCAGGCGATGGCCTAGTGAACGTGGTGGAGCTCATCCGTCGCAAGCGCGACGGAGGCACCTTGGCACCCGATGAGATCGGCGCGCTGCTACGCGCCTACACCGATGGCACGCTGCCCGACTATCAGGCCGCAGCGCTGCTCATGGCCGTCTGTCTGCGCGGGCTCGACGCGCGCGAGCTGAGCGCCTGGACCGACGTCATGCTGCATTCCGGCGACGTGCTCGACCTTTCGGAACTTCCGGGCGTGAAGGTCGACAAGCATTCGACTGGCGGAGTCGGTGACATGATTTCGTTGCCGCTGGCGCCGCTGGTCGCCGCTTGCGGTGTGGTGGTGCCGATGGTGTCGGGCCGTGGCCTCGGCCATACCGGCGGTACACTCGACAAGCTGGAGGCGATCCCCGGCTTTCGCGTCGACCGGTCGGTCGAAGAGTTTCGCGCTCAGCTGCGCCAGCTCGGTTGTTGTCTCATCGGTCAGACCGAGCGGCTTGCGCCCGCCGATCGCAAGCTCTACGCGCTCCGCGATGTCACCGGCACGGTCGAATCGATTCCGCTCATCGCCTCATCGATCATGTCGAAGAAACTCGCTGAGGGGATCGACGCGCTGGTGCTCGACGTGAAGGTCGGCTCGGGCGCCTTTATGAAATCACTCGACGACGCGCAGAGGTTGGCGCGCACGCTAGTCGGGATCGGCCGCAGCGCCGGCAAACGGGTCACGGCCTTTTTGACCGACATGGACCAGCCGCTCGGGCGCCGTGTCGGCAATTCTCTCGAGGTGCTGGAGGCCATCCTGACGCTTACCGGCATGGGCTCGCCCGATGTGCGCGAGCTGGTGCTGGCGCTCGGCACCGAAATGTTGCTGCTCGCCGGCGTGGCCACCGAACCGACCGCAGCCCGCCAGCAGCTCGTCGGCGCGATCGATTCGGGCCAGGCGCTGGCCAAATTCGCAGCGGTGGTCGAAGCCCAGGGCGGCGATCCCCGGGCCATCCTCGAACAGCGGCTACCGGAAGTGCGTACCGCCTCGGTGGTCACGGCAGGCCGTGCGGGAGCGGTCATTGCGATCGATGCCCAGGAGATCGGGTTGGCCTCGTTGGCACTCGGTGCCGGTCGGCTGCGCAAGGAGGATGCGATCGATCCCGCGGTGGGCATCGAGCTTTTGCGCAAGGTGGGTGAGTCGGTCGGGCGCAGCGAGCCGATCGCTTCACTGCACCACCGTGACGGTCGGGGTCTCGACGAGGCGCGTCGCCGTGTGGAGCGGGCCTACCGCATCGGAGAGGAAGCACCACCGCGGCGCCCCTTGGTGATCGAGGTGATGCGATGACGCTTCGTAAGCAACTGGATCGCTCAGCGCTGGAGATCCGTGGCCGCCTTCCCGCGGGTGCTGCGCCGCGCATTGGTCTCGTGCTCGGCTCGGGGCTCGGTGGCTTTGCCGATCGTCTGAGCGATCGCATCGCCCTTCCCTACGGTGAATTGGCCGGCTTTGCGGCGTCGCGCGTCGAGGGCCACGCGGGGAACCTGGTGTACGGTCGCAGTGGCAGAACCGAAGTGATGGCGCTGCAGGGGCGTGTCCACTATTACGAGGGTCACGATCTACCGACCGTGGTCTGGCCTGTGCGCACCCTGATCGCATCCGGCTGCACTACGCTCATCATCACCAACGCGGCGGGCGGCGTGGATCCGACGCTGCGGCCGGGCGAGCTGGTGATCCTATCGGACCATCTTAACCTCCTCGGCGGATCGCCGTTGCGCGGCCCCCACGAGGAGCAGCTGGGACTGCGGTTTCTCGACCTGAGCGATGCCTACGATCCCGATCTACGGGTCGCTGCACGACAGGCGGGCACCCAGCTGGGCCTCACGCTTCGGGAGGGCGTCTATGCGGCGCTCTCGGGCCCGACCTATGAAACGCCCGCGGAGGTGAGGATGCTCCGCACCCTGGGTGCCGATCTAGTCGGGATGTCCACGGTGCCGGAGGTGATCGCGGCGCGCCATATGGGCGCTCGTGTGCTCGGCATCTCCTGCGTGACCAATCTCGCGGCAGGGATCCTGCCCCAGAAGCTCTCGCACGCGGAGGTGACCGAAACGGCGGCGCGCGTGCGCGAGACTTTTGTCGCACTCCTCACGAGGATTCTCGAGACGATATGAGTAACGACGACTTGGTCAGCCAAGCAAGGGCAGCGCGGGCGCTGGCCTATGCTCCCTATTCCAACTATCGCGTGGGTGCCGCCGTACGCGCACGCGACGGCCGGATCTTCATCGGCGCCAATATTGAGAATGCGTCCTACGGTCTCTCGGTCTGCGCGGAGCGAAATGCCATCGCCGCAGCGGTGCTGGCGGGCGCACGCGAGCTCCAGGCGGTCGCAGTGGTGACCGAGTCATCTCCTCCAGCGGCGCCGTGCGGGATGTGCCGTCAGACCATCGCGGAGTTTTCGCGGGATGCGATCCTCCTGCTCGCCAACGAAGCGGGTGAAGTAGTGCAGACCACGCTGACGGCTCTCTTGCCACTGGCTTTCCGCGGCGACCAACTTCCGTGACGCAACGGCACGCATCAGATACGTTGAATAGGACACTGGAAATCCGTGGTGGTCGGCTGGTCACTCTGGCGGCGCGCGGCGAAACGTTCGATGGTAGTCTTTTTATTACCGATGGGCGCATCGTCGGAGTTGGGGTGGCGCCCACCGAATTTCGTGCCGAGACGGTGATCGACGCGTCGGGGTGCAT
>JAHFDT010000065.1 GCA_023248875.1 Myxococcales bacterium
GCGGAGCGAAGAAATGGTCCCAAGCGATCGCAGACACGGTTCATAATTCGCCCGTACTTGGTGCAAACGGAACCCTCTACGTCACATCGGCCAATAAAGTCTTTGCGTTGGATGGGGCGACGGGAACGCAGCAATGGGTCTTCGGTAGCATCGCTGCCGGAGGAGGCTCTCCGTCGATCGGGGACGATGGCACGGTCTATGTGGGAGCGTATGATCACAACCTGTACGCACTGGATGGCGTGACGGGGAAAAAGAAATGGGCCTTCCAAACCAAAGGCTGGGTGACGGCAAATCCACTGATCGGCGCCGATGGGACAGTTTACGTCGGATCGAGGGACATGTCCTTCTACGCAGTCGACGGGGTGACAGGAAAAGCGAAATGGGTGACTAAGATGCACTGGGCCTCTGCGGCCGCGATGGGTGTCGATGGCACGATCTATTTTGGCTCATTCGACAAGAACGTCTATGCATTCGGGTTGTAGCATTGCTAGACCTCGCCATCCGTTACGGGGGATAGGTCAAGACCACGCATAGACCAGGTATTTCCTTGGTAAATTCTATTGACCCGAGGCTGTTCGGCGCGTTAGAAATCGTGCGCCTTGTGCGCATTCTTTGCCCGTCTTAACGCCACCCGCAACGCTACGGAGCCGCGCGATAGATGAGAAAGATCGACGAGCAGATCTCCTATAATTGGCTGTTCTTTCTTCTGGCGGGCGCCTTTGGCGCAGTGACCTTCTGGGCGGTCTACGACGAGACCGCCACCCGCCGCGAGTACAAGGGCTACCAGGAGACCTTCTTCCAGGTCCAGACCACGCTGGCGAAGCAGGCCTGGGATCAGGCGAAGGCGCAGCTCGAACACCCGGTGGCAACAGCGCCGAAGGGCGTGGCGGCCGAGGAGTGGCAGAAGGTGCTTGCGCGCTCGGCAGAGTGGACTTTAGCCAAGGCGCAGCTCAAGCAGCTGCAGGAGGATCTCAAGAGCCCGAAAAAAGCGGAAGAGTACAAGGCGGCGCAGGCCAAGCTGCAGGAGCTCCAGTTCATCCGAGACGACAAGCAGCAGAACTACACCTTCACCAAGTCTAATCTCGACGAGGCCTACTACTTCTATACCAAGGCCAAGCACGAGCTCGATCCGCAGGACAAGGCGATGCAGCGGGAGTTCGACGAGCGTAAGAAGAGGTATGATGAGTTTCGGGAGCAGCTCGCCAAAGACGAAGTGGTGATGAATGAAGCGGCGACGGTCTATGACTGCCTGAAGAAGGGGCGTTCGCCAGAGCGGCCCCAGTGCGAGGTCATGAGTGCGGCCGACTATGCCGTGGCGGGTTTCCAAGGCGGTGGGCGCACAGTGGCTGTGGATGCCTACACCGATACGATCGGCAAGCTGGAGAAGCAGGTGGAAGACCTCGAGCGGCCGACGAAGGAGCTAGAGCGCAAGTACCAGGCGGCGCTCATCAAGAGCGGCGCGGGGCCGATGGGGCTGTTTGGGCCCGACACGGAGGTGCTCCAGCAAAATCTCGAGGAGCTCGGTCGCGTCGACCGTTGCGAAAGCTGCCACGTGGGCTCGAACCGGGGGGGCTTTGAGATGGTGGAGCCGAAGTATTTCCGTTCCCATCCCTACCGTCGCACGCTCTTGGCAATCCATCCGGTGGAAAAGTTCGGCTGACGTGCCATGATGGGCAGGGGCGTGCCACCACCCGTTTTTATGCCCACGCACCGACGAATGACCACCACTATGCCGAGAAGCACTTCTGGGAGTATCCACTGTTGCGCGACCACGAAGTGGTGACGCCGCAGGGCAAGGCCAAGGCGCGCTTCGTCGAGAGCGAGTGTCGCCAGTGCCATCGGCAGGAGTTCGATCTGCGCGCGAATCTGCAGTGCGAGACGGACGCCGAGTGCCCGAAGGAGGCGCCGAAGTGTGGACCGCTCGCCGAACCGCTCAATCCGTCGGCGAATCTGGCGATGGGGATCGAGCCCAAGGTGGAAGGGGGGAAGTACTGCGGCACGCCCAACACCGAAGACGAGGCCAAGGTCGATGCCTCGCTGGTCGAGCTGGCACCGCATCTGGCGCGTGGCCGCAGAGTGATCGAGGAGGTCGCCTGTTACGGCTGCCATCCGATCGAGGGCTATGAAAACCGCCCGAAAGCGGGGCCCGATCTACGCCATGCGGCGAGCAAGCTCAATCCCGCCTGGATGGCGCAGTGGATTCTGAATCCCCGAGCATTTCGGCCGAACACGCGCATGCCCAACTTCTTTCCGGAGCGCCTCAACACGGCGGGCTATCCCGAGAATGCCAAACCGAAGTACACGGATGGTTTCGCCGAGATCATGAAGGTGCGCGAGAGCGATCCAGAGAAGCGGGCCCGAGTGCTGAACTCGTTGATGCCGGAGCGCTTCCAACCCGAGCAGCAGGCGGCCATCCTCACGTCATTCCTGGTCGCCAATTCGGAGCCCTTCGCCAGCGCCGACGACGACAAATCGATCCCGGTCGGCGATGCAACGCGCGGCGAAAAGCTGGTCGATACGCTCGGCTGCTACGGCTGCCATACCATGACTCGTCCGGGCGAAAAGCGCATGGAGCACCCGAACCGTGCGTCCCACTTCGATAACGGTCCTGATCTGGGCAACGTGGGCGCCAAGACCAGCCGCGCCTGGATCTACGGTTGGGTGAAAAATCCCAAGGCCTTCGCGCCGGAAACAAGGATGCCTAATCTGCGCCTCTCGGACCAGGAGGCGGCCGATATCGCCACCTTCCTGGCGGGCAACAAGTTTGTGGGGGGCCAGCCCAAAGAGTACACCGCGACCGCAGGCATCGACCCGAACAATGCCGACTATCGCCAGGTCGGTAAGAAGCTGCTCAACTACTACGGCTGTTATGGCTGCCATTTGGTGAAGGGCTTCGAGCAGACGCCAGGCATCGGTGCCGAGCTGACCGAGTTTGGCGTGAAAGAGGTGTCGCGCCTCGACTACGGCGACTATGTGAGCAACCACGCTCAGCAAACTTGGGAGAAGTGGATCGAGAACAAGCTCGAGCACCCGCGCGTCTATCGCTACGAGCGCGTCGATACCCGCATGCCGGAGTTCGGCCTGGCGCCGCAGGAGATCGCCGACGTGATGGTGGTGCTCAAGGGGATGCGCGGCCGTACCAAGGACAACGACGTGCTCGGCCACCGGCTGACCGGGATCGCCGCCGAGCGTGAGCAGGGCCGCCAGCTGGTGCGCTACTACAACTGCAACGGCTGCCATACGTTCGATGGGCGCACCGGCGATATCCGTGCGCTCGAGGCGTATACAAATGAGAGCGAGACGACCGGGCCGCGCTTTGCGCCGCCGGTGATCAGCGGCGAAGGGGCAAAGACACACCCGACCTGGCTATTCGGCTTCCTCCGAAAACCCATGAATTTGCGCCCGCACCTTACGGTTCGCATGCCGACGTTCGGTTTCTCCGACCCAGAGGCAACCAGCCTGGTGGCGATGTTTTCGGCCTTGGACGGCGCCCCCTTTCCCTGGCAGCCGCGGGCCACTCCACCACTCGAGGGGGCGCGCAAGGCGCAGGCGGAGACGGCATTCAAGGCGGCGCAGTGCACCCAATGCCACACGCTGGGCGATTCGCCCTCGCCGGAGATGGCCATGAAGGGCGCGCCGAATTTGCTCCTGACGAAGGACCGGCTCCGCCCGGACTGGGTCGCCCGCTGGATCCGCGACCCGCAGCTGCTCTATCACGGAGTCAACATGCCGAGCTTCTTCACCGGCGGTGCCAATCCGCTGGTCGGTGCAGCGGCAGCCGAGATGACCAAGAATCTGCCGGGGATCGCGGAGCTGGCCAAGATGTCGGGCGCCGATGTGATCTACCTCCTGCGCGATCTGCTCATGACGCTGGAAACGGGCAGTAAGCAGTCGGTGCGCACGGCCGCGATCGGCACCCAGCATGCGTCGAGATAAATAGGGTCTGTCCTCAAAGTCCTCCCGTCGTCGGGCTCGTTTTCGCCGCGGCTCGCTTTGTCGCTCCTCTGTTGCCTACCGCCAGTAGGCGCCCTCGTCGCTCCGCGCGATCCGGGCTGCGAACTTCGCCCGACTCGGTCCGGACTTTGAGGACAGACCCTAGTTCAGAAGAGTTCCGCCAACTCATCGAGTCGGGAGAATTCACGTGCGCGGACTTTCTGCTCGGTGAGGTGGCCGGCGAGAAACGATCCGGTAACGGCGGCGATCTCGTTCGCTTGGCCGACCACGCAGCGGTCAGAATGGCCATCGCCGGCGAACAGCACGCGGGCACCAGTGGCGCGCGCCTGGGCGCAGACCCTGCCCTTGCAGATGGCGCAGCGGCGGCAGGCGAATTCTGGGTGCGAGAAATCGACCGAGATGCGGTCGCCGAAAAAGCGGGCGCGGTTGTAGAAGCGGCGCGAGAAATGGGTGAGGCGCGGGCCGAGGAGCGCTTCGATGTAGAAATCGAAGCCACCGGAGGCCAGCCAGAGCTCCACGTTCCGCCGGGCGGCCTGCGCGATCAGCTCGTCGAGACCGGGACGAAGCGCCAAGCCCGAGACAAACAGATCCACTTCGTTGCGGGTGGCGCGCACTAGCGCCCACATCTGCTTTTGTGCTTCGGGCAGCGAAAGTTCACCGCGCACCCACTGGTCGTCGATGTCATGCCACGCGGGCGGCGCGAAGCGATTGCAAACGGCATCGCCGCTGTCGTGGGTAGTGACCGTTCCATCAAAATCCAGTACAAGTACAGTCGGCACGTTGGGAATCCTACGGGGTATTTCATGGCAAAGAAACTGGCTCGCGAGATCTGGATTGTGGGCGCCAAGCGAACTGCATTTGGCACCTTCGGCGGCGCGCTCAAGGACTTTACGGCGACCGATCTCGCCGTGGTGGCGTCGAACGCCGCCCTGGCGCAGTCGGGAGTGAGCGCGGACGAGATCGACCAGGTGATTTTCGGGAACGTTCAGCAGACTTCGGCGGATGCGATCTATCTCGCACGCCACGTGGGGCTGCGCGCAGGCGTACCGGTGCCATCCCCTGCGTTGACCGTCAATCGGCTGTGCGGCTCAGGTTTTCAGGCGATCGTGAGCGCGGCGGAACAGATCCTCCTCGGCGATGCGGAGTTCGTGCTGTGCGGCGGTAGCGAAGCGATGTCGCAGGCCCCGCATGTGGTGCGGGGTGCACGCTGGGGGTTGCCCTTCGGCAAACCGAACGCGCTCGGCGATACGCTTTGGGATGCCCTGACCGATTCCTACACCGGCATGCCGATGGCGACCACCGCTGAGAATTTAGCCGAGCAATATAAGATATCGCGCACCGAAGTGGACACCTATGCGCTCCGTTCGCAGCAGGCTTGGGGGGCCGCCCAAGAAGCGGGGCGCTTCCGCGAGGAGATCGCGCCGATCGAGATCAAGAGCAAAAAAGGGCCAGTGCAGTTTCTCGTCGATGAACATCCGCGTCCCCAGACCACCGCCGAAGGGTTGGCCAAGTTGGCTCCGGTTTTCAAGAAGGAGGGTGTCGTCACCGCAGGCAATGCCTCCGGGATCTGCGATGGTGCGGCTGCGCTGCTCATTGCGAGTCGCGAATCGGCGGAGCGACGCGGTCTCAAGCCGCTCGGTAAGCTCGTTCAGTGGGGCCTGGCGGGTTGTGACCCCAAGGTGATGGGCATCGGGCCGGTACCGGCGATTCGGCGCCTCGTCGATCGCTCGGGCACGCGTCTTGGCGACTTCGATCTTGTCGAAGTGAATGAAGCCTTTTCGGCGCAGTATCTCGCCGTCGAAAAGGAGCTGGGCCTCGATCGCGCACGCACCAACGTTGACGGAGGCGCGATTGCCATCGGCCATCCGCTCGGTGCTTCGGGCGCTCGGATCATCACGCACCTTTTGTATGAACTGCGGCGGCGCGGCGCACGGTTGGGGCTCGGTTCCGCCTGTATCGGCGGAGGGCAGGGGATTGCCGTGGCGGTCGAATCGGCATGAACGCATCGGATTTCATCTACGACTGGAACGCGGCAGAAAAAACCGCGCCGCTCAGTCGCGCACCCTTCCAGTTTTTCGATGAGACCCTGCGCGATGGCGTGCAGTGCCCATCGGTGACCGATCCCAAGATCGACGACAAGATCAAGATCGTCGAGTTGCTCAATGCGATCGGTGTCGAACACGTCGACGTGGGGCTGCCAGGCGCGGGCCAGCGGGCGGTGGAGGATGTCCGCACCCTGACCCAGGCGATCCGCGACGCCCGGTGGAAGATCAAACCCGCCTGCGCGGCGCGCACCCATCCGAACGACATTCGGCCGATCATCGAAATATCGCAGCAGCTCGGTGTGGAGATCGAGGTGATGGCCTTCATCGGATCGTCACCGATTCGGCTCTATGCGGAGGAGTGGAGCCTCGAGCTCATGCTCCAGCGCTCTGCCGAGGCGATCGATCTGGCGGTAAAGGGGGGACTGCCCTGCACCTACGTCACCGAAGACACGACACGCTCACGCCCTGACGTGCTGGCGACGCTGTTCAAGAACGCGATCGACCATGGCGCGCATCGGCTCTGCCTGTGCGACACCGTTGGCCACGCGACACCCGATGGGATTTTCAATCTGGTGCGCTTTGCGCGCCACGTGGTCGATGGGCTGGGTGCCAAGGTGGGCATCGACTGGCACGGCCACAACGACCGCGGCCTCGGGGTCACCAATTCGATCCATGCCATTGAAGCGGGCGCCGATCGCTGCCATGGCACAGTGCTGGGCGTTGGTGAACGCGTAGGCAATGCGTCGCTGGATCAGATTTTGGTCAACCTCAAGCTGCTGGGCGAACTGGGCGATCGGGATCTGACGCGCCTCAAGGATCTGGTCCACCTGGTATCTCAGGCTTGCAAGGTGCCGATCCCCTACAACTACCCCGTGTTTGGCGCCGATGCTTTTCGCACTGCGACGGGCGTCCATGCCGCTGCCATCATCAAGGCCGAGCGCAAGGGCCACAGCTTTCTCGCCGACCGGATCTATTCGGGCGTGCCGGCCGGGCTGTTTGGGCGCGAGCAGGAGATCGAGGTGGGCTTCATGTCGGGCGAGTCCAATGTGGTCTACTGGCTGCAGCGGCGGGGCATTGTGCCCGAGCCCAATTTGGTCAAACACATTTTTTCGCGCGCCAAGGCCACAGATCATTTATTGTCAGAGCCGGAGATCCTCCAGGCGATTGAGGAGTACCCAAGGAAATGAGCGACCAGACCGCGGACCGCAACCGATTCAACGGCGTGAAGATTTTTTCGGCCACCATGGCCCAGGAGCGCGACCATCTGGGCGAAAAGATCACCCACTGGTTGGCAGCCCACCCCACGTTCAAGATCGTCGACAAGATTGTGACCCAATCGAGCGATGATGCCTTCCACTGCGTGGCGATCACGTTGTTCTATCAAGAGTGAATTACTAAGGCAGGTTCAGTCGGCCAGGCTGATTCAGTTGCAACATCAGGTAAACCGCCAGGATCAAACCCAGCATCAGCAGTGAAAAAAGTTCATAGGGGATACGCTCGCCCAATCGGCGTACACGGAAGAAGCGGCCGCGGGAACGCCGGTGAACGCGCTTGACCGCGCCGGCAACAAAATTGGGTGGCGCCAACTCCTGCGGTAGCGTCGCGGCGGCACCGAGCATCTGTTCGAACTCCTGGTACTCCTGTCGACAGGAGAGACAGCTACCGAGATGCTCCTCGAGCACCGCAGTTTGTTCGGAGGACAGCTCCTCATCCCAGTAGGCCGAAAACAGTTCGCTCGCCTGAGTATGATCGAGGGTGCTCACGATCAACCTCCCCTCTTTTTGACGTGCTCGCGCAGAGCCAACCGAGCACGATGCAGACGTGATTTCACCGTGCCTTCGGGCAGTCCGGTGATGCTGCAGATCTCCTGGTAGGCGAGCTCCTCGATATCGCGCAGGACAATCAACATGCGATGCTCCTCATCGAGTTCGGCGATCGCCTCTTGTACCAGCCCTTCAAGCTGGCGCCCCCGCAGCTGCGCCTCGGGACCAGCGGCCTGTGGCGCCGTGGAGCTTTCGACAAGGACATCGCTGCGGACAGTTGGACGGCGGCTCAGGTACTTGATGCGATTTTGACACTGGTTCATGGCGATGCGGTAGAGCCAAGTGGAAATCTTGGATTCGCCACGGAAACTCTCAATCGACTTGAAGACGGTGACGAATACATCCTGCGCCACATCCTCGGCTTCGGCGCGATTGCCGAGCATTCGCAGGACTAGGTTGAACACCTGATGTTGGTAGAGCCGAACGAACTCCTGAAAGGCATTCTCGTCGTGGCGCTGGAGCCGCCTGAGAAGGCGCCGCTCCCGAAGCGCTGTCATCCCTAGGGGAGGCGTACTCACTCTGAGAAGAGGCGGATGGAGCTGACGACCATTTCTTCACTGCCACCGTTGATCTTTTGCCGGTAGGCGACGTCGATGGCGAAGCTGCGACCTGTGTAGCCCAGTCCGGCGGAGATGAAGTCGCTGGGAAAACCGGTGTCGTGGAGGTACCCGAGACGCAGTGGCACCGAACCGCCCGCCAGGAATTCGAAGCCGCCAGCAATTTGGGCCGTGGTACGGCGGTTGCCATCCGGATCATGGTAGCGGTCGAAATCGATCCGGGCATCGGCCGAGATCACAATCGTGGGGCGCGGTAAAATGGAGGCGCCCACACCGAAACCGAGCGGTGCTTCCGCCGAGTGGAGCGGTACCAGATTGTAGCCGATGGTGCCGAGATTGAACGAGTCGCCCAGGCGAAGGACGAGCCCGATATCGGTGGTGAACCCATCGGTGGAGCTAGCGGTAGTGCTGTCGACGACGAAGGTCTTCGGTTGCATCGGTTCGCCGGCCTTGGGGTTGGCAACTTCGGTGGTGGCGTGGAGGTACTTCATCGTAAAACCGAGGGCGAAGCGGTCGCCGAGGGGAATGCCAATCGACGTGCCGGCCTCGTGCCCCTCCCGAAGTACCCCCATGCTGGAACTTCCTCCCGCAGGGTGCACGAAACGGGGCGAGGCATGGAGGTACGAATAGTAGACCCCGGCGGCGATGCGGGGATTGGTAACCGAATCGACCACGGAGAGATGGACCGCGCTGCCTAGGCTCTGCACCGTATAGCCATAGGAAACTTCGCTCGAGAACTGGCGTACCAGCACCATGGAGGCGGGGTTGAGCAGCGGGCCGAGCGCACCGGTGGCACTGCCGCGCGCGGCTCCCCCGAGTGCAATACCGCGCGGGGTGAGTAGATCTTCGAGAGCGTCGGCACGTGCTCCCGCCAACACCAGCCACAAAAGAAGAAGACGACGCATCGCTCGGCTGCAATGTAGCAAAGGGCGATCGACTATTCAAAATGCCCTCTCCGTTGGGGCCGGTCCGCCATATCGGCAAAGGAGTGGTAGCCCCGCGAGGTCACCACCAGATGATCGATGAGGGGAATGCCCACGAGGTCGCCCGCATGTCGGATCCTCTCCGTCAGCTGGGCATCCTCCTCACTGGGAGCTGGATCACCGCTCGGGTGGTTGTGTGCGATGATCAACGCTGCCGCACCTTCGCGTAGCAGTCGCTGAAAGATCTCCCGCGGTGAGACATGCACTACATTGGCCGTGCCGCGTGCGACGACGAATCGACCCAACAGGCGATGGCGCGTATCGAGCCCGAGCGCATGCAGCTCCTCCTGATCGAGGCTGCCCATCTCCCCGAGCAGCTCTGCTACCTGAGCCGGCGATCGCAAGATGGTACGGCCGGGGCCGGCACGCTGTTCTCGCCGGAAGGTGGAGCGCACACCCAACTCGATCGCAGCGATGAGCTGGCTCGCCTTGGCACCGCCGATGCCTCGTATCTGTTCAAGCTCGCGCGGGAGCGCGCGTCGCAGCCCCCATGCACCGCCAAACTGGCTGACCAGGCGTTGTGCACAATCGAGATCACCTCCCAGCACGAGCGATACGAGCTCGGTATCGGACAGGGCTTTGCGACCGGCGTGGCGAAGCCGCTCGCGCGGGCGCTCTTCGAGAGGCAGGTACTTGATCGATGGAGCGGGCACACAGCCGCACATAGCAGGAGTTATGCCGCTGCGAAGCCCGCGTCCGTGGCCGCAGTTCTTGACAAGACTTGTCCGGAATCCGACCGACTGTCCGAATATCGGACGGTGCTACTATGGACGCGATGCGGTGGTTGGCAGTCGCGATGGCCCTGGTACTTCCCCCAGTAGGCATGGTGCGGATCCCGGCGGGAGTGTTCGTGATGGGCTCTCCCGACGGTGAACCCGATGAGAAACCACCGCATCGCGTGGGGCTGCCCGCCTTCGATCTCGATCGCGATGAGGTGACCGTAGCAGCCTATGACAAGTGCGTAGCGGCCGGCGCCTGCTCCGCGCCTCGGCACGCGGATCGCAAGGGCGAGGAGCCGGCGACCTGGGTGAGCTGGGTCGATGCCGATCGCTACTGCCGCTGGGTCGGCAAGCGTTTACCAACGGAGGCGGAATGGGAGCGGGCCGCGCGCGGCAGCGAGGGTCGGCGCTACCCATGGGGAGGCGAATTCGCATGCGGACGCGGTAATTTTGCCAACTTTGAGGGCGAGGGGCGCTGTCCGAACAATCCCGGACGGCCCGTGATCGTGGGAAGCTACCCTATGGGAAACTCGCCAGAGGGGGTTCGCGATCTGGCGGGTAACGTGTGGGAGTGGGTGGCGGATGGCTACGATCCGGGCTACTACGCGCACTCCCCCAGGGAGCGGCCACAGGGGCCGAGTTCGGCCACGCGACGGGGCGTGAGGGGCGGAGCCTGCTGCTCCATGTATGGGCTGCCTCGGGCGAGCAACCGCCTCGCCTTTCCGCCGGAGTATGCCGACGGCGATATCGGCTTTCGCTGTGCTGCGGATGTCCGCTCTTCGGGGCCCCAGTGAGCTCCCCGGATTGATTTAGGCGGCCGTACGATCGACCGTGTGACGCGGCGTCCCCGCCGCCACCGCCTCTGCATCGAGCCGATAGACCCCCGGTCCCTGGCTCGGCAGATCGAACATCGCATCGAGCAGCAGCTCCTCCAGCACCGAACGCAGTGCCCGCGCCCCCGTCCCGCGCAACAGGGCCCTTCGTGCCACTTCCACCAGACCATCCATGGGCACCTCGAGCCGCGCCCCTTCCATTGCAAAAAGGCGCTGGTATTGCCGCACCAGCGCGTCGCGCGGCCGCGTCAAGATACGTACCAGCATCTCCTGGTCCAGGGGATCGAGTGCCACCAGCACCGGGAAGCGGCCGATAAACTCAGGCAGAAAGCCGAACTTGTGCAGGTCGGGGGGGATCACCTGGTGCAGACTCGAATCGATCTGCTTCGGGTCATAGCCGCCCGGGCGAAATCCGGTCGCCTCCCGCTGCCGTGTGGCGATACTCTTGGCCAGTCCATCGAAGGCGCCGCCGGCGATGAACAGCACGTTGGTGGTGTCCACCTCGACCAGCTCAGCACCGAGCCCATTGCGGTCACCGCCCACCCGCACCGAGACTCGCTTGCCCTCGAGGATCTTGAGCAGCCCCTGTTGCACCCCTTCACCCGAGACATCGCGATCGTGGCCGACGCGCCGTGCCAGCTTGTCGACTTCGTCGATGTAGATGATGCCGGTCGCGGCGCGTTCCGTCGAGCCTTCCGCGGCGCGCAGCAGCTTGGATACCACCGACTCCACATCTTCCCCGACGTAGCCGGCCTGCGTCAGCGGTGTGGCATCGGCCATCGCGAAGGGCACATCGAGGATGCGTGCCAAGGTGCGAGCCAAGTGGGTCTTGCCGGTACCGGGCGGACCCATCAGCAGAATGTTGCCCTTGGTCAGCTCGACCTCACCAGTATAGCCGCGCGCCGCGATCCGCTTGAGATGGTTGTAGACCGCCACGGTGAGCATGCGCTTGGCCCGCTCCTGCCCGATCACCCACTCGTCGAGCTGCGCGCCGATCTCCTTGGGGCGCGGTGGATGGTGTTTATCGAGGGGGATCTGGCGGCGCTCTTCGGCGAGCAGTTGCCGGCACACGGCGATGCACCGGTCGCAGATGAAGACGCCCGGTCCGGCGACCAGCTTACGCACTTCGCTGCGCGGCCGTCCGCAGAAAGCGCAACGCCGTTCTGTCGGATCATGGCGGCGGTAACCCACCCATGGAGGGAGGGCAACCCATGTGCCAAACCGCCGTCCTCAGCCGATGTTGAAATAGCGCGCGTCAGGATGGTGGCACACCAGCGCCGAAGTCGACTGCTCGGGCACTAGCTGAAACTCCTCCGAGAGCGAGAGTCCGATGCGCTCGGGCCCGAGCAGGGTAAAGAGCGGCGCCTGGTCTTCGAGGCGCGGACAGGCGGGATAGCCGAAGCTATAGCGGCTGCCCTGGTAGCCTTGGGCAAACAGCTGCTCGGCGGTGCGCCCATCGAGACCAGCGATGCCGAGCTCCTGCCGAATCCGACGATGAAGCAGCTCGGCGAGCGCTTCGGCCGCTTCCACGGCAAGGCCATGGAAGTGGAGATAGTCATCGTAGCGATCGGCAGCAAACAGCTCCTGCGAGCGCTCGGAGGCGACCGGGCCCATGGTCACGATCTGAAAGGCGACCAGATCCGATCCGGCACCTCGGGGCCGGAAGAAATCGGCGAGGCAGAGACGGCGCCCATCGGGTTGACGCGGAAAGGCGATTTGAATGGGCGCCCCACCGTCGCGCTCGATGATGAGGCTATTGCGGTCCGAATGGCAGCGGAAGTAACCATAGACGGCGCGGGGCTCCAGCATGCGGTGGTCGATCGCACGCTGGCACCAGCTCTGAAATTTGGGTTCGACCGTTTCGATCACAAAATGGCGATATTCCGCCTCGCTGCGCCGGCCGCGACGATATTGCCACTGGCCACGAAACAGCGCCCGCTTGTTGATGTAGGGGAAAATCTCCGCCAGTGGGAGTTCGCTGGGCTCAACCAGTTGGGCCCCCCAAAAAGGGGGGGTCGGAATCGAGGGGGCCGGTTTGATATCGGACGGCGCATAGTCATCGACCGAGGCCAGGGCGGGCGCCGCTGCCCCTGCCTCGATCATCTTCCGCCGCCGCCGCTTGCGCCCCGGCCCGGTGAGAACGCGCTCCTTGCGGTGGCCGCAGAGCTCCTCCATGAGGTACAGCCCGGCAAAGGCGTCGAGTCCGTAGTAAACCTCGCCGGTCGCATAGGCGTCGCTGAGATCGCCCTCAACGTAGGCGCGATTGAGGGCTGCGCCGCCGCAGATCGCCGGAATGGTGAACCCGCGTTGCGCCATCAGCTCGAGATTCTCCTTCATGACGACCGTCGACTTTACCAGGAGGCCCGACATGCCGATGGCGTCGGCCTTGTACCTCTCCGCTGCCTCGAGAATCACATCGAGCGGCTGCTTGATGCCCAGGTTGTGCACCTTGTAGCCGTTATTGGAGAGAATGATATCGACCAAATTCTTGCCGATGTCGTGTACATCGCCTTTGACGGTCGCCAGTACGATGACGCCCTTCTCTGCGCCATCGACGCGCTCCATGAACTTCTCGAGGTGAGCGACCGCTGCCTTCATGGTCTCGGCCGATTGCAACACGAAGGGCAGCTGCATCTTGCCTGAACCGAAAAGTTCGCCCACCACCTTCATCCCACCCAGCAAGATCTCGTTGATGATGTGAAGGGGAGGATGTTGCTGGAGCGCTTCGTCGAGCAGCGGCTCGATCCCGACACGCTTGCCGTCGATGATGCGTCGCTCGAGGCGCTGCTCAATCGTCTGCGCAGTGCCCTCCTCGCTGGCCGACGCTTGCGCCTGCGCACCTTCGAAGCGCGCCATGAAGGCAAACAGTGGATCATATCCCTCGCGCCGACGATCGTAGATGAGGTCGCGCGTGATGCGCAGGTCCTCTTCGTCGAGCTTGGCGAGCGGAATGATCTTGGCGGCATTCAGAATCGCCGCGTCGAGACCGCGGCCGATCGCCTCCTGCAGGAAAACCGAATTGAGCACTTGGCGCGGATAGGGTTTGAGACCAAACGAAATGTTCGAAAGCCCGAGCAGCGTGCGCACACCGGGCAGTGCGGCTTTGATGCCCGCGATGGCATCGAGCGTCGCGATGCCGGCGTCGCGGCTCGCCTCATCGCCCGAGCCGATGGTAAAGGTGAGCGCATCGAACAGCAGTGCGTCCGAGGGCAGACCGTGGCGCTTGACCGCGATATCGTGGATGCGCTGGGCCACAGCGATCTTGCGCTGCGCCGTCTTGGCCATGCCCTCTTCATCGATGGTCAGCGCCACCAGCACCGCGCCGTAGGTGCGTGCCAGCTCGCAAATCCGATCGGCCTTGGGCTCGCCATCTTCGAGATTGATCGAATTGATGATCGCCCGCCCACCGAGTAGCTTGAGCGCCACCTCGAGCACATCGAGTTGGGTGGTATCGACCATGATCGGCAACGTCACCTGCGTGGCAAAGCGGCGCAGCACTTCGGTCATGTCGCGCGACTCGTTGCGTCCCACAAACGCGGTGCAGACATCGAGCACGTGAGCCCCTTCGCCCGACGCCTCCTTGCCCATTTCCACCATCCCCTCCCAATTCTCGCGCAGCAGCAGCTCGCGGAACTTCTTCGAACCGTTGGCGTTGGTGCGCTCACCGACGATGAGTGGGGGGGGCTCCTGGCCCAACAGAGTGGTCACGTAGAGCGAAGTCACTTGCGCGGACTGGCGCGGGGGCCGCGGGGATGGCGTCCTGTTGGCGACGCGCTCGGCGACGGCCCGGATGTGTTTCGGCGAGGTGCCGCAGCATCCCCCGACCGCGCTGATCCCATAGTCGCGCACGAAGTGCTCGGCGTGACGCGCCAGATCTTCGGGAGTCAGATCGAAGGTCGCCACGCCGCCGACATTGCGTGGCAGCCCGGCGTTGGGCAGCACACTGACGAAGCGCGACGCGTGCTGGCCCAAAAAGCGCGCGTGCTCCTGCATGAGGTCGGGTCCGGTCGCGCAGTTGAGCCCCACTACGTCGACTTCGAGCGCTTCAAGTACCGGTAGAGCGGCTGCGATTTCCGTTCCTACCAGCATCGTGCCGGTCGTTTCGATAGTGACCTGGGCGACGATCGGCACTTCGCGGCCGGCGCGCTTCATTCCTTCGCGCGCGGCCAGCACCGCCGCTTTCAAGTTCAAAATGTCGAACTGCGTTTCGATCTGCAGCAGGTCGACGCCTCCCGCGATGAGCCCATGGATTTGCGTCGCATAGGAGTCGAGCTGCACATCGAACGTGACATGGCCGAGCGAAAGCATCTTGGTGGTCGGCCCCACCGAGCCGGCCACCCAGCGCGGCCGCGCCGCCGTGGAAAAGTCGGACGCCACACCGCGGGCTACCTCGGCCGCGGCACGCGAGAGCTCGAACGCGCGGTCGGCGAGCTCAAACTCGCCCAGCACCATGGGCATCGAACCGAATGAATTGGTTTCGACGATGTCAGCCCCCGCCTCAAAATAGGCGGCGTGGATGCCGGCGATGACATCGGGTCGGGTGACATTGAGGAGCTCGACGCAGTTCTCCTTGCCCTGGTAGTCATCGAGGGTCAGGTGGGCGGCATGGATCATCGTGCCCATGGCGCCGTCGAACACTAGCACCCGTTCGCGCATCGCGGCGAGCACGCGAAAAGTGCGCGTGCGCTCGTCGAGATTCCAAGGAGGTCGATAGAAAGCGGGATCGCCCATCGTCGTGAATAGGAGTCGTATCCGTCGTCGCGCCGGCGGTCAAGATCGCAATGACCTGACCCCTCCCCGTAAGTCCGGTGCTGTGATGACCGCGAGCGTCGCAGGGGGATTCGCTCCTCGTCGAACAGTCCTTGCGGAGGTTGCGCAGTTCACGTCGGTACGTCGGTGGCCGCCGTGGAACTCCTCGTCGCCGAATCCCTCTGCGACGCTCACTACTCGGTCCACACAGATTGCGATGACTCGAGCCACTCACGGGGGCGGGTGGCGGCAGTGGCCAGCCGGTCGGGCCGGGAGCCAGTTGTAACCTCTAGATTTAGTAGGAAATTAATCTTTAGTTGCTCTTGGCGCGTTAGTTGCTTAGTGGGGGGCGAGCCATGAAGAAGCTCCTGCTTGCACTCCTTCTCCTGGGGGTCCTGCCGGCCCGGGCGGGCGACTTGCCCCCGGCGGCTGCCCACCTTACCCCCTCGGTGCTCAAGCGCGCCACCGTCCAGGCCTGGCGGAAGGTGCTGGATGGCCTCGGTCGCTCGGTCGGCCACGTGGAGAACGTGGTGCACCACTCTATCTACCCGTACCAGCGCTATCAGCGGCAGGTTTCGTCGGGGCTCTACCGAGGGAGCGCGCAATTGGGGAAGGGTTATGCCCAACTCCAGCAGCAGGGGATCCGGTCCGTCGTCAATCTGCGTTCCGAAAGCGACGCGGAGCGCCCGATCGTGGGTCAGGCCGGACTCCATTACCTCCACTTGCCCATCCTGGACAATGGATCGCCCACGCGGGAGCAGATCGTCGAATACCTCCGGTTCGTCACCGCGCCCGAGAGCCGGCCCGCCTACGTCCACTGCACGATGGGCAAGGGGCGCACCGGACTGATGGTCGCCCTCTACCGCTTGGCGGTCGACGGCTGGAGCTACGACGCCGCACTGAAAGAGGCGCACCAGATGGGGCTGCGGATGCCCAACCAGAAGGAGACGCTGCGTCGCTTCGCCTCGGATCTGGCGAGCGGCAAGGTTCCCGGCTTTCCGCTGCGCCGGTTTTAGTTGATCTTCCCTCGACCTCCGTCCTAAGTTCCGCCCCATGTCGATCAAAAAGGGTACCGATATTCGCCCGGCTACCGGCAAGCTCGGCGTGCTTCTGCCGGGGATGGGCGCGGTGGCCACCACCTTCATCGCAGGGGTCGAAGCGGTGCGGCGCGGCCATGCCAAGCCGATCGGCTCGCTGACGCAGCTCGGCACCCTCCGCCTCGGCAAGCGCACCGAGAATCGCGCCCCGAAGGTCAGCGAATTCGTGCCGCTCGCTAAGCTCGACGACCTCTGTTTCGGCGGTTGGGACATTTTCGAAGACAATGCTTACGACGCCGCCAAGCATGCGGGCGTCCTCACCAAAGAGGACCTCGATAGGGAGCGCGGCTTTCTCGAGTCGATCCGGCCGATGGCCGGCGTGTTTGAGCCTTCCTATGTGAAAAAGCTCAATGGCACCCACATAAAATCCGGCAAGTCGAAGCTGGATCTGGCAGAGCAGCTCATCGCCGATATCGCGGACTTCAAGAAGAAAAATGGCCTCGACCGCTGCGTCGCGGTCTGGTGCGGCTCCACCGAGGTCTACAAGCAGCCGACTGAGGTGCATTCGACGCTGGCGAAGTTCGAAAAGGGGCTGGCTACTAGCGATGAGGACATTGCGCCTTCAGCGATCTACGCCTACGCCTGTGTGAAGTCAGGCGTACCCTATGCCAATGGCGCCCCCAATCTCTCGGTCGATTTTCCGGCGCTGCAGGAGCTGGCGCGCGATCGACAGGTGCCGCTTTGCGGCAAGGATTTCAAGACCGGCCAGACGCTGATGAAAACCATTCTGGCGCCCGGCTTCAAGGCGCGCTACCTCGGCCTCGAAGGCTGGTACTCGACCAACATTCTCGGCAACCGCGATGGCGAAGTGCTCGACGATCCGGAGTCCTTCAAATCGAAAGAGGTGTCGAAGCTGGGCGTGCTCGAGCACATCCTGCAGCCCCACCTCTACCCCGACCTGTACAAGGATTTCTGCCACGTCGTGCGCATCAACTACTACCCGCCGCGTGGTGATAACAAAGAGGGCTGGGACAATATCGATATCTTTGGCTGGCTTGGCTACAAGATGCAGATCAAGATCGACTTCTTGTGCCGCGATTCGATCTTGGCGGCGCCGATCGTGCTCGACCTGGCGCTGTTCATGGATTTGGCACAGCGTACTGGAATGCATGGCATCCAGGAGTGGCTCTCGTTCTACTTCAAGAGTCCGATGACGCCGGCGGGGCTCTATCCCGAGCACGATCTCTTCATCCAGCTGATGAAGCTCAAGAACACGCTGCGCCATTTGCGTGGCGAAGAGCTGATCACGCATCTCGGGACCGAGTATTACGATTAAGAATGTACCGCCCGCTCGTGCTGGTATTCCTGCTCGTACCCCAACTCAGCACGGGGAGACCGAAAAAGCGCCACGCGAAAATCAAACCGGTGCCCGCAGCTGCACTTACGCTGAAACTCGAATCGGTCAACCTACCCCAGGCGCGTGCGCAAGTGCTGATCACTGGCCTTCGCCGAGCCCCCGAACCGCGCTATTTCGTTTTTCGGGACGAGCGTGCCCGCCGCTTCATCGCCCTGGATTTACACTGCGAACCTGTAGGCCGGGCACTGCGCTGCACGCTCGACCTGCCGCGCCCCTACCTGCGGGCCAAGATCGTCGCGCTGACACTCGAGATGGGTCACCGGTCCGTCGCTGCAGACGATGTCGCCCGTTTTTTCGGACCGGCCAGCTCTGACCAATTGCCGGCCGCCACCACTGACCATCCCGAGCTGCCGGTACCGGTAGAAGAAGAGCCAGAGAAAGAGTAGGATCTAGCGCTCACGCCAGTAGCTGCTCGAGCCCCGCTTCGTCGATCACGGGCACATTGAACTTCGCCGCGCTCTTGAGCTTGGCTTCGCCGGTCCTGTCGCCGGCCACGAGAAGGTCGGTGGCCTTCGTCACCGAGGTGGCAAATTTTCCGCCCGCCGCCTCGATGCGTGCCTTGAACTCCTCCCGCGGCCGGCTGAGCGTTCCCGTGACGCAAATGGTCTTTCCCGAGAGCTTCCCTGTGGCAGTGCGACGGTGCTCGACCGGATCGACACCGGCCGTGCGTAGCCGCTCCACCACGCCACGCGAATGATCCTGGGCGAAGAATTCA
>JAHFDT010000252.1 GCA_023248875.1 Myxococcales bacterium
TTTTTTCGAGGGCGATGGCGGCCAGGGACCCGGTTCACTGGTGGTCGTAGTGCTACGACCGCCGGGTGGGCTGTTCGGCGAACGCGTCGGCGAGGAGCTCCACGAACGCGTGCTGGAGCTGGTCGGCGAGCTCAAGCCGCAGCAGTACCACCGCGATCTCAAGGTGGGGATGACCGGCACCGTGATGGCGCAGCTAGAGGAGCGCGCCGCACTGGAAAACGATCTGGTTTGGGCGACCGGGATCTGCCTGTTTCTGGTCTGTTTGGTGGTCGTGCTCTTCTACGGCCGCTTCCGCGCGGTACCCTTCATGGCCATCCCGGCGCTCATCGGTGTCGCCTTCGCCTTCGCCTTCGCCGAGCTCCTCTACGGCTACCTCAACGCTTCGACCGCCTTTATGGGATCGATCGTGGTCGGCAACGGCATCAACTTCGCCATCATCCAGATGGCGCGCTATGAAGAGGAGCGGCAGCGCGGCGCCTCGGCGCGCGAAGCGATGGGCATCGCCCTCCGCAGCACGGCACGCGCGACCGCCATCGCTGCCCTCGGCGCCGCGATCGCATACGGCTCGCTTACCGTCACGCGCTTTCGCGGCTTTTCGCAGTTTGGTGTCATCGGCTTCGTCGGAATGGTGGCCGCCTGGATCGCGACCGTGACGGTGTTGCCATCGCTGTGGGCGCTGCTGGACCAGCGCACCGATCGCGCACGTCGTTTCCAGTCGCTCGGCCGCGATGTCTTTTCGGGCGCCATCAGCCGCGCTGCCACGCGCGCACCACGCCTGCTCATCGTGATCTCGCTCGGCCTCACTGTGGTCGCTCTGGTGCCCCTGCCGCGCTACCTGAAGGACCCGTTCGAGTACGACTTCCGCAAGCTACGCAACCGGCGCTCGCTCGAATCGGGCCATGGCGCAGTGGCGGCCAAGGTCGACCCGATCTTCAGTCGCACCCTCACCCCCGGCGTAATCGTTGCGGATCAGCCGCAGCACACCGAAGAGATCCGCAAAGTCATTATCGCCCGTGACCAGGCTGTACCGGGCCAGCCCCTGATCGGCGAGGTCGCGACACTCGACGATTTCCTGCCCGGCTCCCCCGAAGTCCAGCAGCAAAAACTGTCGGTACTGACCGACATCCGAGAGCTGTGTGACGACCCAGCGATCAAGCTGCTTTCGGAAGAAGATCGCCACACATTGGAGGAGCTACGCCCTCCTGCCGACCTGCGCCCAGTGGCGGTCACCGATCTGCCCCCGACGATCCGCCAGCCCTTTTCCGAGACCGATGGCACGCTGGGACGAATCCTGCTCGTCTACCACGGCGAGCGCGTCTCGGTCTGGGATGGCCGCAATCTGATGCGCATCGCCGACCTCACCGGCGAGCTCACGCTCCACGATGGCACCGTGGTTCGCTCCGCCAGTGAATCGGTGATCTTTGCTTCCATGATCCGCTCGATCGCACACGATGCTCCGCTCGCCACGGGCGCATCGCTGCTGGGGGTGGCGCTCTTGGTCATGGCGTTGGCCAAGGGGCGGCGCGGTGCGGCTCTGGTGATCGGTACGCTTTGCGTCGGCGTGCTCTGGATGCTAGGCGCGGCGGCCTGGTTCGGCGTGCGCACCAACTTCCTCAATTTCATCGCGGTGCCGATCACCTTCGGGATCGGCGTCGACTATGGCATCAACATCTACTTGCGCTATCGCCTCGAAGGGCGCGGCCGAGTAGGACGGGCAGTGCGCGCGACGGGCGGCGCCGTAGCACTTTGCTCCTGCACCACCATCATCGGCTACGGCGCGCTGCTGGTGGCGGACAACCAGGCGCTGCGCTCCTTTGGTGCGATGGCGATCCTGGGCGAGGTGGCGTGCCTGTCGGCGGCGGTGCTGCTCATGCCAGCTCTGCTGGTGTGGGCGGAGCGGTTCTGGAAGCCGAGCGAAAGCGAAGACCCGGCACGTCTGCGCCGAAACATGCAGTAAGACCGAGATAGCCGACCCCATAGACGAGGGCCGCTAGCACCAGACCCAGCTTGCCGCTCCCCCACCGTTCGACGACCAGTGCCCCGGGCACCGCCCCGAGCGCCGCCGCCGCCGTGAGCGCGAGCCGCCGGCCGTGGACAAAGCGCAACAGCGGCACACCGAGTTCGCGCCGCGCGCGCACCAGCAGCACCGCGCGCGATAGTGCCTCGATGAGAAGGCTACCGACAATCGCACCGGCCAGCCCGCGTAGCGCCAATCCCGCGAGCACGGCAACGGCGGTGAGCGGCAACCGTAGCGCCGCCCAGCAGAATAGTAGGCGAGTGGCGCCGCTGGCCCGCAGAAAACTATCGACGGGAAAGATCCAGCAGGGAATTTCACAGGTGGCGAGAAGGAACAGGGGGACACTGGCACCGTAGCGCCCGGTGAATAGCAGTGGCAGCACTCGATCACCGAACAGCCAGGCGCAGACGGTGGCCGGCCAGAGAACGAGCGCGAGCTTCCCCACCGCCCCCTGCCATTCCCGAAGACGTCCGGCAACATCCTCGGTAGCTCCCAGCCGGACCATCAGGACCTCACCGACGGGAGTGTAGAGAATGTCCACCAGGGCTAAATGAAACGTGGCCACCGCAAAACCAGCATATCCAGCCGTATCGAATCGCCACGCCACGGCGTACTGAATGAACTGCTTTTGTGCCACCCAGAGTAGCGCGGCACCGGCGATCGGCAGGGCATAGCGAAGCTGACGTCCGAGCGCCCGTCGATCGATGGGCCCCACCGGAATCGCTCCGAGGGCAAGCGCCGCTGCGAGCGCCGCAACGCGCAGCCCGGCATAGGCGGCCGCTCCCCAGGCGATCGCCGAGATGCCCCCCCAACGAGCCGCCAGAAGCAAGATCGCCGCGCGTGTTCCATCGGAGACGACGTAGGCGACCGCCGCGCGTCCCGCTCGGCCCTGGCTGGTGAAGGCGGGTTCGAGCAGTGCCGAGACCAGCAGGCCGGCCGCCAAGAGCGCCAACGGAATCTTCAGCCCGTGGAGCGCACGGGGAGCCGCGAGGCAAAGAAGCCCCGCCGCCACCACGGCTGCGAGCGTCAGTCCGAGGAGCGCCTGCGTGACATAGCGGCCACGCCCGCTCTCTGCGCGGGGCAGGAAATAGTAGAGCGACTGCAAAAGTCCGAGCTGGCCGATCAGCAGAGCCGTCTGCGCCACCAGGAACAGCTGTTTGTAGGTGCCAAACTCCTGCGGATCGAGCAGTCGAGCCAGCCCCAGCGGGAGAGAGAGCGTGAGCAGCGCGGAGAGCAGACGGCCCAGCACCAGTGGGCTCGCCCTCATGCGGGGCGATTCCAATTATTAAGGTCGACGTGCGCGACGATCAGCCGGTCTAGCACTACTGCGTCACTTTCGGACCGAGCCGTCGCGTCGCGAGGAGACCCGGTCGCGACGAGCGACGAGGAAGGCTACTGGTCGTAACCGACCGAGAAGCGAGGAAGCGAACGGGGCCCGCAGCAGCGACGGAGATGGGAGAAAGTGACGCAGTAGTGCCAGGATCGCCATATCCAGGTTTTAAGCCCCGGGATCGGGACGTCACTTCGGGAACAGGTAGACCGTCAGGGTAAGCCCGACCTGGGGAGTGATCCCCGGATACTCCTTGGACATCGCTGTGGTCTTGCCTTCGGTCGCTAAGCTGATCGAAAAGGGCCCCTGGTTGTCGGGCAGACTGATGGTCACAGTCCCTTGCGCCTGGCCCGCCGGGCAGGCTGCGGTCGTCTTGGCCATCGCGCCGCTGCCCAGCCGGGCGGTAAAGTCGAGCTTGACCACGCCCGCCCGGGCCTCATCGCAGGGGATGAGCTGATCGTTCTTGTCGTCGTCCATGAGCAGCCAGTTGACGTCCATGTTGGGGCCGGAGATGGAGCCGGCCAGGTCACTGCCACCATCGCCGCCGGCGGCGCTACTGCCGGTGCACCCCGAAAACGCAACGATCATCCCTGCACCGATGGTGAGCCTCATGGCCTCTCCTGATGATGAAGAGGCGGCATCATAACATGCCTTGCGCTTGACCCGAGCGTGCTGGGCCTGCTACTGAACTCGCTATGCTGGTGGTGCAAAAATATGGCGGCACTTCGGTGGGCACCGTCGAGCGCATCCGCGAAGTGGCCAAGCGCTGCCTAGCGGCCCAGGCGGCCGGCCATGAGGTGGTGGTGATCGTCTCGGCGATGGCGGGCGAAACTAACCGTTTGCTGGGTTTGGCCCGGCAGATCAATCCCGATCCCCCCGACGAAGCCGAGCGCGAACTCGATGTGATCGCTGCGACCGGCGAACAGGTCTCGGTAGGGCTGGTGTCTCTGGCCATCCAGGCGGCGGGCGGAAGAGCGCACTCCTTTTTGGGCTCTCAGGTGAAGATCCTCACCGACAGCGCCTTTACCCGCGCGCGCATCCGTTCCATCGACCACCCGAAGATTTTTGACGCGCTCGCGCAGAAGAAGATCGCCGTAGTG
>JAHFDT010000066.1 GCA_023248875.1 Myxococcales bacterium
TTCTGCCGGGGTTCAGCAAGGATTACGAGTTCCATACCGCAAGCAGCGAGGCAATGATTCACCTTGCTATGACTGGCCTGATGCTACGGCGCCTCGCTCGACGAGTTTTCTGACACGCGCTAAGGCAATCCGATCAGCTTGTGCATTTGGAGCGAGAGCCTCCAGCGCGACTGGTTCTGCAAGAAGGCCAGCGCACCCGCCAACAGGGCATCGTAGCGGGCGCCCGCCTCGGGCTGTAGAAAGAAATGGTCGAAGTCGAGCTTCTCATAGGCCAAAATCGCCTCGGAGCTCTGTCCGCGGTAGATCAGTTTGAGTTCGTCTCCCGATGAGACCTTGAGGTCAGCCGTTTTGGGCGACATGCAAACCCAGTCGATGAACGGCCGAATTTCATCGAGCGCCACGGTGCCATTGGTCTCGATCGCCGCCCGGTACCCACGTGCCCGGACGGCCTCGACGAGGGCCCGATCGAGCTGGAGCGCGGGTTCGCCACCCGTGAAACAGATCCAGCGAGGCCCGCTGAGCGCTTCGATGCGGGCGAGGATCTGCCCGATTTCAAGATGCTCGCCGCCCACAAAATCGGTATCACAAAAATCGCAGCGGGCTTCGGCTCGATCCTCTTCTCGTCCGCTCCAAAGATTGCATCCTGCGAAGCGCACGAACACCATGGGCGTGCCCGCCTGGCCGCCTTCCCCTTGCAGCGTCCGGAAGATCTCTTTGATCGCGTAGTGCGCCATCAATCGCTTGTAGCACGCGGTTCCGTGCTAGGTTAGGCCCATGGAAGGCGATTCGCCCCCACCCGCCCGCGAAGATTCGCCAGGCGCTCTGCTGCCGACGGTTGTCGAGCCGCTGCTCGTGCTGCCGCGCCCCCGTCCGGTGATCATTCCGGAGCGGCTTCCCGATGGGGGCGGCTTTTGCACCAACAGCCTGCGGCTCACGTCGGCGGGTGGCGGCTTCTATCTCGGGTTTACCGATGTCAACGGGCTGACCGTGCGCATCCACTTGGTCCGGCACCAGCTCGAACGACTGGTCTCCTTTGCGCTCGGGCCCGAGGGAGACATGTCGGGGCAGCTGTGGCGTCGCCTGTCGGAGATCCCGCTCGAGCGGCCACTGCCGAACCGCGCCCTCGAAGAGGAGCTGCGTGTTCTCTTGCGGACCTTTGCGGTTGAACTGGCCCAACCGACGCGCCGCTGAAGGCTTGATCCTGCGGCGCGACGAAGATACGATCCCAGCCCGGACCTTCATTAGAGGAGTGGACAGTGATGCAGCCTCGTAGGCTCGTGCCGTTTCTTGTCAGTGGCTTGTCCGCCCTGGGATGCGACACGCTGAAATCGGTTCAGGACGGCGCGAAGGGCGGTCTGGATCAGGTCAAGGCGGGAGAGGACCTCACCAAGGCGGGCAAGGAGCAGGCCGACTCGCTAAAGGGGGGCAAGGCGGTCGGCGGGGGAGGCAGCGCAGCGGCCGGCGCGGGGGAGGAGGACAACACGCGCATCACCGCCAAAGAGAGCAAACCGAACGAGGTGATCACGGATGATGTCGGCCTGAAGAAGACCGATCCCGTTGACTGGAAGAGATTCGATCTGCCGGGGAATCCTGGCCTCATCAAAGTGAAGGTCCATTGGGATGACCCGAGCACCGAGCTCAACGTCGATCTCTACGATGCGTTTGGTGAGAACGTCGCCGCTTCGCCGGGCAAGCAGCGCGAACCGCAGAAGACGCTGCTCGCGCAGGGACAGCCCGGGCTCTACTATGTTCGCATCCAGCCGACACCGCTGCTGAAAGGGACCTCGCCCGGCACGGTCTACACCATGCGCCTCGACTGGAAGGGGGCGCCCGCAACCAAGGCCACGGCGGCAGCTCCGGCGCAAGTTCCGCCGCCTGGCGCACAGGTTCCTCCACCCGGCGGAGTGCCTCCTTCTGCCCCGGCAGCTCCCGGGGCACCGGGGGATCCTGCGGCCAACCCGAAGGCGGACGACCCGATGCACCCGCGCTGCAAGGTCGTGCAGAGCTACCGCGATGAGGATGGCTCGATGGTGCTGTTTCTCGACCGCGGGGGCGCGGCCGGCTTCAAGGTGGGCATGACGGGGACGCTCTTGCTCGGCAAGGAGGGGGACGCTCCGCTCGACGGTGGAGATTTCCGAATCACTTCGGTGATCGACGCCCAGAAGGCCAAAGCCAAGGGGGTGATGGCGACGGTGGGCAAGAACAACCGAGCGCGCGTGGATCTGGTCAAACTGCCACCGCACCAATAGGGATAGCGATGATGCGAGCGATAGGTTTTGCAGTGGTTGCGATGGTTCTCGGCTGTGGACCGAAGAGCACGGATCCTCGGCCGGTCGCCGATGCGGAGATCAATTCCGGCCCCGATGGCAAGCGTACCGGCGCCGTCGCCATCGAGCTGAACAAACCCACCGCGCCCGACGAGGTCAACTACCAGCACCTCGACCAGACCGACTGGAAGTCGGTGGAGCTGCGCGGCACCGGCATCTTCGAAGTCGAAGTGCACTGGGACAATCAGAACTCCGATATCAATGTCGATGTTTTCGATGGCCTGGGAACCCAGATCGCCAGCAGCCCCGGCGGACATCCCGGCGGGCAGTCGAAGAAGGTGGTGGCGCAGATCGAGCAGGCGGGCACCTACTTCCTGCGGGTGCAGGCACCCAGCCCGCGCGACGGTTCGGTCTACACCCTGCAGACCAAGTGGGAGGTTCCATCGGTGGAGCCGGTCGCGATCCCCGAGGAGGAGCCCAAGAAGAGACGCACGAGTCGGCCGCACGAACCCCGCGAGCCGAGCGAGCCCAAGCCCAAGCGCGAGCGGGCGCCCGCCGGCGGGGTGGAAGGGCGCATCGTTTCGTCCTATCGCGACGGCGGCGGCATGGTGCTCTACATCGACAAGGGCGCGGCCGCAGGGGTGAAGGCTGGGCAGGCGGGGGCGATCCTCGAAGGGGCGAACGGCTCGAGTGCGCTCGAAGGCGGCAGCTTCAAGGTGACCCAGGTGGTCGACGATCACAAGAGCATCGCCAAGACCAATCTGCGTTCGATCGGTAAGAATACCCGGGTAGCAATTTCCACCCGATAGGGAGGCCAGATGGCGATCGATCCTCTAGTTGGAAAGGTTCTGGCGGACCGTTTTGAAATCTTGGAGCGGATCGGCGAGGGCGGGACGGGCGTGGTCTACAGGGCCAAGCAGGTCACCATTGACCGTGTTTGCGCCATCAAGGTGCTCGCGGATCACGTTTCGAGCGATCCGTCGTGGGTCAACCGCTTTCATAACGAGGCGCGGGCCGCCGCCAAGCTGCGCAGCCAGCACACCGTCGGGGTGATCGACTTTGGCCAGACCAAAGAGGGACGGCTCTTTATCGCCATGGAGCTTCTGCTCGGCCACAGCTTGCGCGATGAGCTCGAACGGGTGGGTAAGATGCCGATCGAGCGGGCGCTACAGATCATCGCGCAGGCGAGTGAATCGGTGGCCGAAGCGCACGTCGAGGGCATCATCCACCGCGACCTCAAGCCGGATAATCTCTACCTGTGCGACCACAAGGGTAGCGGCGACTTTGTCAAAGTACTGGATTTCTCGGTGGCCAAGCTCAACGACAACACCGGGGAGAAGACCCGCATCGGGGTGGTGTTCGGAACGCCTGCCTACATGTCGCCCGAGCAGGGGCGCGGAGGCAATCTCGGCCCCGGCTCGGATATCTATGCCCTCGGCATCTGCCTGTACGAAATGGTGTCGGGCAAACCGCCGTTCGACTCCCAAATCCCGACCGATGTGCTGATCATGCATATTAAGGAGAAGCCGGCACCGATTCCAGGGATCCCCGAGCCGGTCGCCCGGGTGATCTTCCGGGCGCTCGATAAAGAGCCGACCCGGCGCCAAGCCTCTTGCGAACAGCTGGGCGAAGAGTGCCGTTCAGCGTTGGCCCAACTTCGCGGCCCATCGGTACCCACGGCCGCCCCAGCAACGCCTGCACCGGTACCGCAGGCGGCGGTGGAGCAGAAGACCATGTTTGCCATGGATGCGCCTTCGGCAGCAGCTCCGAGACCGCGTACTACGGCCGCTCGGCCGGTGGCAGTTGCAGCGGCAGGGGGGGCACCCGCCGTCGTCTCTGGTCCACCTCCCTCCGCGGCAGCCTATGGTTCGCCTCCCGCGACGCCTCCGGGGCCTGGGAGCACGCTCGCGAACCCCTCCGCGGAGCAGCCGCAGGGTACGATGATGCTGCCCGATTCGGCCGGGGTCGTGGCCTTTGCCGTGGCGCAGGCGGAGGCGGCCCGCGCTGCCGCTGTCACTGTGGAACCGGATCCGGTGCGACCGCCGGGACCGCTATTTTGGGCCGCTTGGGCTGTGCTTGGCATCGGCCTCGGCCTCGCGATCCACTTTTTACAGGTCCACTCGCAATTACAAACCGGATGATGGACGAGCCGCGTGCCGTCGAGTTGATCGAACGAGGCCTACTCCGGCATTCGATTCTCGAATTCGCCGCGCGCTGGGAGGCCGGGGAGCCCGAACCGAGCCTGCCGACCTATGTGCGACCGACCCTGCCGCTCACTGCGCTGCACCTGCCCCGGCGCTTCGATGGAAAGTGCGAGGAGCGCGAACTGCCGCAGCAGCTGTATGCCGACTTGCATGAGCTCGCCCCCCAGGCGCTGCTTCGGGATCTGCATCGTCCCGTGAAGAGCTTTTTCGTCGAGCTGGAGCGCCAAGAGGTCAGCGAGGTACTCGGCATCTTGCAGGCGGAGTGCGAAAAGCTGCGCGAAGCACGGCGGCTCGAACCCCTTCCCGAAATCGAACCTTCCGTGCTCGCCATGGCCGAGCAGCAACGCCGCAGGCGATCGTTCATGGCAGAGCGCTGGCAGCCGCTTCTGCCCGATGATGCCCCTCGAAAAGAGGTCGTCCTCTGACCCAAGTTTGACACTTGGGTATGAATCAGTCGATGGGAAACGGACATTCGGCGGGCGGCACAAAGCCGGTCAGCCGTGCGGCCAGTTCCGGAGCGGTGGCGAAGCGGAAATCGGCGGTCGGCTGGTAGACGCAGGAGCGGAATTCGGGGCCGGGCGAGATATCAGGGCGGGCGGGGCAGCCGCCCAATCGGAAGATGCGGGCGGCCACATAGCAGTCGAGAAACAGTCGGCGATTGAGCTCGCGGTCGAGGAGCGGCGCCAAACGAGCGACAGCGCCCAACCAGAAGTTCCGGTTGCACCAGGGGGGCGGCGGTTTCAGGCCATTGAGCACCAGGCGATCCACCTCGGGGAGAGCCAAAAGCTGGTGCAGCTCTCCCGCCAGCAGCCGCTCTGCCCATTCGGGCGAGACCAGCGAGACGATCAACACCAGCTCGCGCGGCTTGATCCTCCGAGCGGCGGTCCCAATCGAATCGGTGGTGACCGCGCCCTTGCGCGGATCGATCGAGAGATTGACTCGCTGCACGCCTTCGAGGAGGCGCGGCTCATCGGCCAGCACGCGCGCCGTGGTGGTGAGGGTGAGCGTGCGCCCACGACTGGCCACTGCCTGCGCGATGGCGAAAAGCGGTTCGCGCACGGCGCCCGCGGGTTCGCTGACGGCCACCGCCACCTCCTCGTAGTCCAGGCGCAGAAGAATGTCTTGCAAGAGCGAGGTGGGGAGTGGTTCTGCAGCCGGCCCAAGCCGCTGGCCGAGATAGCAGAATTCGCAGCCTACCCGGCACCGCTCGCCCTCCAAGTGGAGGGAGAGCACGCCGAGCGAAGGCGATTCCATCCGGCGTTGCAGGGAGAGAGGGTGCAGCGAAGATTTTTTGGCCAGGAGCATCGGTCTCGACTCCGCTAGCGTAACACGAGGAGAACCTGCCCAGTCGCCCTTCGGCTATATTCCACCTCATGCGACTCCTCCTAGGGCGTAAGCATCTTGCGTGAACCAAAGCCGGGCGCGGTCTCCTGCTCGGTGCTGCTGCGGCTCAGCGCGAGTGGGCAGGAAACCATCACAGATTCGGTCGCCGTCGAAGAGCCGCTCGAGCTGCGCATCGGCGGGCGGCCGACCACGGTGATCATGCGGACGCCGGGTTGCGACGAAGAGCTGGCGCGCGGTTTCCTCTATACGGAAGGGCTCATCGGCGCCGCAGGCGATCTGATCGGCCTGCGGCGGCCCGAACACTTGAAGCCCGAAGAGGTCGACAATGTGCTCGACCTCGAAGTCGCACCGGCGCTGGTGCGCATCCAGCCCTTTCAGCGCAACTTCTATGCTTCGTCGAGTTGCGGCGTCTGTGGTAAATCTTCGCTCGCTGCGATCGCCGTAAAATCACCGCCGGTGGAGAGCAGTCTGCGGGTATCGCAGCGGGTGATCGCTGCGCTGCCCGATCGGCTGCGTGCCGGCCAGGCGGCCTTTGCGCAAACCGGCGGGCTTCACGCGGCGGGCTTTTTCGATGCGCGGGGCGATCTTCTCGCTGTCCGTGAAGACGTCGGTCGCCACAATGCCGTCGACAAGTTGATCGGCTGGGCGCTTCACGAGGGGCGCTTGCCGGCGCGCGATCTGGGCCTCATGGTGTCGGGTCGCACGAGCTTCGAGATCCTCCAGAAAGCGATCGCCGCCGGCGTGCCGATCGTCTGCGCTGTGAGCGCACCCTCCAGCCTGGCGATTTCGCTGGCCGAAAAGTTCGGTGTGACATTGGTGGGTTTCTTGCGCGGTGGGACGATGAATGTCTACGCGCATGCGGAACGGATTGTTCCCGAGTAGGTTTGCTTTCGTTCCCTATCCGTTTCAAAGTGGTCGGCCTGATGAAAACACTCTTGTTGTTGACGCTGCTCACGGTCGGCGCCGCTTCGCCGCCACCCGATGTGAAACAGTGGCAGCTCTCGAACGGGCTCCATGTGATCTTTCTCACCGATCACAAAGCGCCGGTGGTGACGGTGCAGCTCTTCTATCACGCCGGCGGTAAGGATGAGCCAGCCGAGAAGCGTGGCATCGCCCACATGTTCGAGCACATGATGTTCAAGGGCTCGAAGCATGTGGCGCCGGAGCAGCACGCACGGTTCATCGATAGCGTCGGGGGCACTGAGAACGCTTTTACCGATGACGATGCGACCGGCTACCACGATACGGTGCCGCCCTATGCGCTGGAGTTCACGCTGCAACTCGAGGCGGAGCGGATGCGCAATCTGGCACTGGTTCAGAAAACGATCGATTCGGAGCGCGAGGTGGTCAAGGAGGAGCTGCGCATGCGGCTCGAGAATAGCCCCGTGCGCCAGGCGATCGAAAAACTACTGCAGCTAGCCTTCGTTACGCACCCCTATCGCCTCTCGCCGATCGGGGAGAAGGCGATGCTGGATACGGTGACGATTTCCGACTGCCAGCGCTTCTACGACACTTTCTATCGGCCCAACAACGCCACGCTGATCGTCGTTGGGGATGTCGACGAAGCGAGGGTGCGGACGCTGGTCGAGCGCCACTTCGGGCCACTCGAGCGCGGGCCGGAACGACCGGTGCTCGGCGCCAAAGAGGCGCCACAGACCGAACCGCGCAATGCTTCGCTGACGATGCCGGTGCGTCTCCCCGTGCTGGTCGGCGCCTACCACATTCCCGAGGCTGCGAGCGATGATCTCTACGCGCTTGATGTGCTCCAGCGGGTTCTTTCCGGCGGCGAGTCGTCCCGCCTCCATCAGCGCCTGGTACGGCACGATCGGAGCGCTATCGCGGCCGGAGGTTTTGTTTTCGCCCATGAGGATCCGGGGCTGTTTGTGACCTATGCCGCCTATCTGCCGACCGGCGACTCCTCTCAGATCCAGCGCTCCCTCGATGAAGAGATCGCGCGGTTGGTCCAGCAGCCGATCGAGCCACGGGAGCTGACCAAGGCGAAGAATCAGCTGGCCGCGCAGTCGGTCTACCACCGCGAGCGGGTAACCGAGCTGGCGACCGAGATGGGGATGGATGGGATTGTGGTGCACGATCCGCTGCGGGGTTTTCATGCCGCCGACCGGTATGAAACGGTGACGGCGCACGATGTGATGCGCGTCGCTGGGCGGTATCTTGCGCCCCACCTGCGGAGCTTGGTGGTGCTGGTGCCCGCGAAGGAGGGGCGTCCATGAAAAGCACTCTCCTGATCCTCACGCTCTCTTTGGCCTCTTGCGGCCATGCGCCCGTGCACCGGGAAGCAAACTTTGCCGTACCGCTCTTGCCAGCACCACGCGCTGTAGATCTGGGCACCATTGATCGCTTCGTTCTCCCCAATGGACTGCGTGTCATCGCGGTGCCTCGCCACGGCGTACCGACGATCGACATTGCGCTGACGATTCAAGTGGGACAGGACAGTGACCCCATCGGCTTCGCGGGGCTAGCGCAGCACACGGCGGCACTGCTGCGGAAGGGCACCCAGCACTACACCGCCGACCAGTTTGCTGAAGCGATCGACTTTGTTGGCGGGGATTTCGATTCCGCTGTCTCCGATGACCACACGACGCTCTCGTGCCATGTGCGGGCGGACGATTTCGGTCTCTGCCTGGAGCTGATCTCCGAGGCCGCGGCGCATCCCACTTTCCCGGAGAGCGAGCTGCCGGAGGGGATCGACCAGCTGCGTGCTGCGCTGGAAGGTGCGCGCGACCATCTCTCGGCGCTCGCTGCGGAGCACGCAGCGAATCTCTATTTCGGCGATGACGATCCGCGCGGCCGGCCGCTCTCGCGCCAGTCGATCGCCACGCTCGAGGCGGGTGGACGGAATCTTCTGGTGGAATTCCACCGGCGCTGGTACGCGCCGAGCAATGCGCTGATCACGGTCTCGGGCGATTTCGCGTCCGACCTGCTGCGTGCCCAGCTAGAACAGCACTTCGGCAGTTGGCTGCCACGCGAAGTGCCGGTACGCCCCCGGCAAGCTCTGCCGCCGCAGCATCCGTTCGCGGTGCGAATCGTCGATAAACCTGATGCCACGCAGACCGCGATTCTCCTCGTTGGTCCAGGCATCGCCCATACGGATCGCGATTTCTTCGCGGTGCGCCTCGCCAACTACGTTCTCGGTGGAGGCTCCTTCTCCTCCCGGCTGATGCAGGTGGTGCGCTCCGAAGGAGGCAAGACCTATGGCGTACGCTCCTCGTTTGAAGCGGGGCGAGATCCAGGAACCTTTCAGGTCACCACCTCGACACGCACTGCAGAAACTGCCGCGACCTTGCGACTCATCCGCGAGGAGCTCGCCAAGCTGCACGAAAGTGGGCCAACGGCCGAAGAGCTCCTTGCCGCGCAGGGACACATCGCCGGCGGCTACGGCCTCCACCTCGAGACCGGCAGCGATGTGGCCCACGCGCTCGTCAACGCCGAGCTCGATGGGCTCGACGATCGGTTTGTCGCTGAATATCCGGTGCGGGTGGCGCGGGTAACGCTCGCCGAAGCCGCGACTGCCGCCCGGACTCACTTCCGCAGCACCGCCCTGGTGCTGGTGGGGCGTGCCGCCGAGATCCGCCCGCAGCTCCTCCAGGCCGGCTACACCGCCAGTGAAGTGGTGACCTACACGGATCCGGTCAGTCCCGCCGAACGCGCTGCAGAAAAGGTCGCTCCCAAATCGGTCCAGAAGTAATCTTTTCGGCCATGAAGCGAAACGAAACAGGGTCGCATTGATGCGTGATCATTCGTCAGCCGAGGAAACCGTGAGGAGCCCGCGGAGCATACGTTTGTATGTGAGCAGGCACCGCAACGGCTGACGACGGATCACGGATGAGCACGCTTCAATGCGACACTGTTGAGCTGTCCCTCGTCGGCCGCATCGCCCTAGCCACAACACGATTCAGCGAACGCTGGATCCCCGACGCCTTCGCCTTTGCGCTGCTGGCGACCCTGCTGATCTTTCCGTTGGCAGTCGTTTGGGGTCACGCCTCGGTGACGACCACCATCGATGCTTGGGGAAAAGGCTTCTGGGAGCTTCTGCCCTTTACGCTCCAGATGGCGCTCGTGATCATCACCGGTTCGGTGCTGGCCTCTGCGCCCCCCATCGCTCGTACCATTGCCCGTGTCGCCGGCTGGCCTCGGACACCGCGTGGAGCGGTCGCGCTCGTCACCAGCTGCGCGCTCGCCTCTGCCTGGTTCAACTGGGGCTTTAGTCTAGTGGTCAGCGCCGCTCTCGCCAGGGAAGTGGCGCGTCGGGTCCGCGATGTCGACTACCGGGCGCTCGCCGCGGCCAGCTTCCTCGGCCTCGGCAGCATCTGGGCCCAGGGGCTCTCCGGATCGGCGGCGCTGCAGATGGCTTCCGTGAATGCGCTCCCGGCGCAGATCCGCGAAGTGGTCGCGCATGGCACCGTGCTCCCTGGCGGAATCATCTCGCTGCGCCACACCATCTTTCTCTGGCAGAGCCAGGTGGCCGTACTGCTCGAGTTCCTGGTCGTGGTGGCGATCATGTGGTTCGCCACGCCACCGCCGAGCCGCGCCCGTACCGCTGCCGATCTCGGGATCGATCTCGGTGTAACCGCAGAGAGCGAGGCGCCGCTCTCCGCCGCCACACCGGGCGAGTGGATCGAGCATTCGCCGATCGTCACTGTCCTCATCGTTCTCTTGGGCGGTACCTATCTCGTGCGCTACTTCGCCGCCGCGGCGGATCCCCTGGCGGCGCTCAACCTCAATACGCTCAATCTTCTGTTGCTGCTGGTCGGTTTCGCCCTCCACGGCACTCCCGCCCGCCTCGCCCGCGCGGTGCGCAATGCCACGCCGGCCGTGTGGGGCGTGTTGTTGCAATTTCCCTTCTACGCGGGCATCGCCGGCATGATCACCTACACCCACCTCAACCATGAGATCGCCGGCCTCTTTGTCCGCGTCTCGTCGGCGCGGACCTACCCCGCGCTGATCGCACTCTACTCGACGGTGCTCGGCATCTTCGTGCCCTCGGGCGGCTCCAAATGGGTGATCGAAGCGCCCTACGTGATGGATGCCGCGCACCGGCTGCAGGTCCACCTCGGCTGGATGGTGGCGGTCTACGATCTCGGCGAAGCGCTCGCCAATCTGGTGCAGCCCTTCTGGATGTTGCCGGTGCTGGGCATTCTGCGACTGCGTGCACGCGATGTGATGGGCTTTACCTTGGTGGTCTTCCTCGCGCTCTTGCCGCTGGTCCTCCTGCTCGTCACGCTACTGGGCGCTACGCTCCGCTACCCGCTATGAAGCAGCGCCTCAGCAGTATCGACGCGCTACGCGGCGTCTCCATTCTTTTGGTGCTCATCTACCATGCCGGTCCACTCACCTGGCGGCTCGCTTCCTACGCCCCCGATGGTTGGCTCCGGTGGCCGCGTCTGGGTCTGGCTTGGCTCGCCGTTCCTTTTCTCCATTTTGGCTTCATCGGTGTCCATGCCTTCTTTGTCTTGAGCGGCTTCTGCATCCATCTCCGCACCGCGCGCGAACGAACGCTGCCGCCCATGCGCTCCTTTTTCTTGCGCCGGTTCTGGCGCATCTACCCACCCTATTGGATCGCACTCCTCGTGTGCAGTCTACTACCCGCGCACCACAGCGCGACGCCGCGCGATCTCGCGTTTCACGCAGTCATGCTGCACACCTTTCAAAGCGACACCTTCTTTTCGATCAATCCCGCCTTCTGGTCGCTCGCCACCGAGGAGCAATTCTATCTCGCCTATCCGATCGCCGCGCTCGCCATCCGTCGGTTCGGGATCCGGCGGGTACTCGCTGGAGCTTTACTGCTATCGTTGGTGTGGCGTAGCGCAGCGCTTGTGTTCTTGCCCTGGCCCACTTCCGCAGAGGCGGGCAACTTCATGCTGTGGCGCATTCTCATTCACGGACTGTTCGTGCCGCGCTGGTTCGAGTGGCTGCTCGGCTGCTGGGTGGCCGAAGCGGTAGCGAATCCCGTGCTTCTACCCGGCAGGAGAGGGATCGCATTTGCGGCGGCAGTGCTCATCGTCCTCGGGATGGCGACACGCATTCACATCGCCGTCGATAAGCTGTTTTCCGACGCGCTATTTGCGTCTGGCTTTGCCCTGGTCACCGTGCTGCTGCTCGCGCGTTCGGCGGCGCCGGGAGCGATCTCGCACCGCCTCTCGTGGGTTGGTCGCCACGCCTATGGGATCTACCTCATCCACCAGCCGCTACTCGATCTCGCGCTCGCTTGGCCGCTGCGTTTCTTCCTCGCTCCCGCCGCAGGTCTTCTTTTTTCTCTGCTGTGCGAACGGCCGTTCGAACGGATCTCGCAGGCGATCCGTCGGTCGCGCGAGATCGACACAGCCCAGGCGGGATGAAATTTTCGACGGCACACGGCTCGATTCTTTTGAGATCATCGACCGCTAGTTTGTTGACAGTCGCGATCGCGGAAGTGCAAAATAGTTTTACGCGTTCCGGATTTTCCGGCGGCGCGAACGAACGGAAAGGGTGATCATGGCCGCTAAGAAGAAAAAAGCTCCGGCGAAGAAGGCTCCCAAGAAGAAGGCCCCAGCCGCAAAGAAGGCGAGCAAGAAGAAGTAGTAGTAGCGGAGCAGGGGCCGCCTTGCGGCCCCTTCTTTCGCTCCCCCCTCCATGTAGACCACTCAGTTACCCCCGCTTCGACAGCTCGTTACTTTCGGCACGAACGGCTGGCGCACCTCTCCACAGGTGCAGTCGAGGTAGATGCTCTCGACGAAGCTCGAGAGATCTCGCCGCGCTTGCAGAGCGAGGCCATCGGACAGCTGCACGGTGATCTGGCGCTTCGTCCAGATGATCTCGACCTTCCCCTCACGATGATGACCCGATAGCTCCTCGCTATCGAAGGCTGCCAAGAGGACGAACAGCCCCTGCTCGGCCAGGGAGCGACGTCCGGGCGAACGCATCCGGGAGAGCTGCAAGAGAGGGTTGGCCTTCATCGCACCGCGACCGAGATCTACTCGGCTGAACTGGGTGCGTGCACGATTGCGATAGTAGTAGAGACCTGCACGTCCATAGAGCCGAAAGAAATAGGGGATGTCGCCACGAGCGAGCTGCTCCAGCTCGGCTGCCAGAAAAGGCGCGCGCACTCTGCCCTGATCCGCGAGGACATAGTCGGCGGTTCCGCGTAGGCAGACGCGAATCGGTGTTTCCCGCATCCGGGGCGCGGATGCGATGAGCCGGCCGATCGCCTGCGCACGTTGCTGCAGAAAGAGCAAGGTCAGCCGGTAGTCATCCGCCATGGCCAAAAGCTCCGTCGGTCCCACTGGCTTACCGAGATACGGCAGCACGCGGCGGAGGCCGCAGGCATGCCGGCAAATCGCTGCATAGTCCGGGTCGGAGTCGGGCAGGAGTTTGGTTTGCGTCGGCAGCGTCAGGTCGGAGAGGATCGATTCGATATCGAGCGGTGCGAAGATCAGCTGCGAGCGCGCGTCGATGCCGAGGGCCAAGTTCTCCCAATGCAGGTCCGATAGGCCTAGCCAGCTCCACAGTGCGACCGCGCGGCCGACGAGACCTGCTAGCTCGCGTCGCTCCTTCGCATCGAGCGACGGCAGCGGCGCCAGCTTCAACCGTTCCACTTCGCCTTCGCGGTGCAGCCGGCGCGGCGAATAGAAGTTCAGGCGGGGCAGGAACCCGAAGGGGTGAGGACCGAGAGCGTCGCTGCCCTCCGCTTCGAGGAAACGGCGCAACGGGCTGCGGCCAGAGAGCAGCAGCCATTCCCAGAGTAGGGGGCGGGGTTTGAAGATGCGGCGCTGGCGCATCTCGACCTGCCGACCAAAATTGTGGCTATCCCCGAGCAGCATGTGGCAAGAGCAGAGATCGGGTGAGGAGCGCCAGCGCCACCGTCATACGGCGATGATTGTCCATGCTGGCATTCTATCCGGGCACGCGGCGGTGGGACTAATGGCGTGGCGCGTGGGGCCGTCCCGCGAGCAGGTGGGGGTACAGGCCCTTGATCTGCTCGTTGACCGCTGCCGCACTTTTCGGGTTGCGTGCGCTCTGGCGCATCAGTTGGACCATCAGCGGGGAGGTAAGCCGCGGCTCGAGTATCTTGAGCGATCGTTCGGAGAGCGGATCGGCAGCAAACTCCTGCGGTGAAATACCCGCCCGTCCGAGCGCCTTGAGGGCGCCCGCTTTCTTGGCCTTCTCCAAGATATCAAACTCGATAAAGTCTTTCATGTGTCCGGAATCGATCCCCTTGCGATAGAGCACTGTCCCCACCGCTGAGCGAAGCGGGTTGTCGACGATCTGGTGGTAGTCATGAGGCAGCTGCGCCACCTGCTCGACGGGCGAGAGTCTGCGGGTCTCCGGTGTGAAGTAGCCCTTGCCGATCACCTTCACCAGGTGGCGGGCGTAGGCCTTCTGCGAATGGCCGCGGTAGTCACGCTGCACCTCCACGGGGAGCTGGAACTCGACGCCCGTAAGGCGCGTCACCTCGAGCAGCGACTCGACTCGGTGGTGACCGTCGGTGTTGTGTACCAGGCCTTCGGGGGAGATGATCCCCGGCAGTGGCTTCGCCTCCATTTTCGGCTTGAGGACGGTGCGGGCGTAGTCGGGGAAAGAGATCCCCCGATCGGCGGCCTCCTTTTGCCAGGAGGCCAGCATCAGCCGGACTGCGGCACGACCGATCTCCATCTGCGTGGGATGGAGCTCGGCCAGCGGCACGCTCAGGATCTCACCCGACTTGGCGGGCCGGCCGGGCAGCGTCTGCTCGGCCCGGGCCGCAGTAACAGCCAGGCCCCAGAAGGCCAACAGCGCGAGCGTAAAACCTCTCACGGCGGTCATCGCCTGCCCAGGAAAAGCAAGTGTAATGCCAAAGGAGAGGGCTTTGTCCTCCAGGACTTCGCTGCTCCTGCCCCCCGCTGATCCGGCTACTGGAGGAGCCACTGCAGCTTTCAGGCTCGGCCCCAAGAACTCCCACTGGGGCGCCTCGGCTTTCGTCCCGCCTCGCCGAAGTGGAGCACTCTCAGCTGACCCCAAACTGGGCCGGACGCGAGACACACGTCGAGCCGCGACTGCGCTGAGCCGCTCCTTGTATCTGTTCGTTGGTAGTCGTCTTGCGAAGAACCGTTCACAATAAACGCGATCGACCGTGCGCCACGGGCAGTTCGGGTGGCACTGCGCTTGCGAAGAGCGACCACCATGCCCCCCAGGGTACTGTTTCTTCTCCTATCTGCGATGACGGCGAACAGTGCTCATGCGGGCGATTTGCAATTCGGATGGAGCGCGGGGGGATCCAAAAGCAGCTGGCCGGGCGATGGAACGGTCCACTCCTCGTTGAAACTCGGCTACCGTTTTCACGACCTGGTGGGCGTCTACCTGCTCACCCGCCTCGGCTATGGAGCGGTCGACGATCGGATGCTGACTCTGGTATCGCTGGGCGGGCAGATTTGGGGACGCCTCGGTCGTACGCGCCCCTTCTTCCGCGCCGCGGTCGCGCACCAGCATGAGGAGTCGGCCGCGGCCCTCGAAGCCCAGCCTGTCGGGGCGGTGTTCGGCGTGGGCGATGGCATTCGCCACCGCACGGGCGTCGACGCCGGGATGGGCCTCGATATCCCCTTCTGGCACGGCCAACGGTGGCAGCTCGCTGGAACAATCGAAGGCACCGCGACCTGGCTCACCTTCTCGAGCGGCCCCTCCTGGTATTGGGGCGGGAATCTGGGCCTGGCGCTTCACTACACCCATTAGGTGAGCCATGAAACCCACGGTCTGGTTGATCCTTCTTTGCGGCTGCGGCGCTCCGCCTCAAGTTCCCTGTCCCGATGGAGGGACGGCGCTCACCTATGACAATTTTGGCCGCGACTTCTTGGCGCGCCATTGCGATCGGTGCCACTCCGCTTCAGCGGTCGATCGGGAGGGTGCACCCACCGAAATCCACTTCGACAGCCGCGTCGAAACGGCCCATTGGGGCGATCGGATCTACGCGCGTGCCGCCGCCGAGAATGTGTCGATGCCACCGGGGCCCAACGACCCACCGCGCGCGGAGCGAGACCGGCTCGCCGAATGGTTAGCATGTGGGGCGCCGTGAACTAATTGGCCTGTCGAGATCGCCCCCGACCTTCAAGCCCATTTGCCAGATCAAGTCAGATCCCGTTATGCTTACCGTTTGCTGGGAGGGTAACCATGATCCGATCGGTTCGCCTTGTTCGCTTCGGCCTCTTCGCGATGCTGGTCGGCGTAGCGGTTGCCTTCGGCGTGCCTGAACCGCAAGGCTGTGGTGGCGAGGCCGTCGTCGAAGAGGCCGTGGGCCAGACTGAGGGCCAAGCGGTCACGGCGCGCTGCAGCGGCCAGCGGCGCGATCTCAGCAGCGATGCCAGTCACTGTGGCACATGCAACCATTCCTGCCTGGGCGGCACCTGCAAGTCGGGCCAGTGCCAGCCATTTCTGCTCACCAATGCGAACACGTCGGTGTTGCGCCTGGCGGTCGAGGGCAACGACCTCTATTTCGTCGAATCCTATGCTGCCACGGGTCGTTGGGGGGCGACTCGCGAGCAGTCGCGGCTCAAACGGATCTCTCGATCGGGCGGCGCAGTGACGACGCTGGTGAGCGACCCGGTGTGGCCGGCGCCACCGCTCGCAGTCGACGCGAGCTATGTCTATTTCCAGGCCGGCGATCAGCTGAACCGCGTGCCCCGTGCCGGCGGCGCAGTCTCGCCCCTTGCGTCCGTCGGACGGGTCATGGATCTCTTTCTCACCAGCACCGGGATCTACGTTGCTGACGACCAGGGTTCGATTACTCTCGTCTCCAAGTCGGGTGGAAACCCGACGACGATCGTCAATCGCCACGCTTATCGTGGCTACGCCTATCATGGCACCGCCCTCTTCGCCAAGGACTCCTACAATCATCAGATTCTATCGATTCCCCTGACGGGAGGGGCGGAGAGCCTCCTGACTGGTGTGAATGCAGATGGACGGTCCTCGCTGATCTGGGCCAATTCCAACCAGCTGTTTTGGACCACCAACGACGGGATCTACTGGATGCCTACCACGGGAGGGCAGGCCCCTGTCCAGGTTTATGGCTATCAAGAGACGGATTCCCGCTCCATATATCCGCTCGCACTCGATGCCAACTACCTCTATTGGATCGAGGGAAGTTTTTCGACGAACAAACTCATGCGTAAGAGCCTTTCAGGGGGAGCCAAAACAGTTCTAGCGTCGTTTGACCGCGGAATCTGGCAGGACATGCAAGTCGACAGCACCGCGATCTATCTCGCCCAGGGGGAGGAGCACCACGGTGATTTTGGTCTTGATATTCGGCCGGGCGCGATCTGGAAACTGGCGAAATAGCGAACTTCCAAACACGGTACTCCACGGTAGGGAGTAGACGACCTTTTAATTGGTGACCTGCGACAGAAAGATGTCCTCTACGCCCAAGTTGCTATTGTCCGCGAGGCCGCCCGAGGTGTGTCCAGCGACGTAGACTCTCCCCTTGCCATCGGTTGCCACGCAGTGAGCTCGATCTGGCGCCGCGGTGCCGAGCTGAAGCGACCGAACTGGGCTCCCTGCGGAGTCGAACTGGGTGAGAAAGAGGTCTTCACCACCCGCACTGGTGTTGCCGTTGAGCGCTCCCAACGTGCTCCCCGCCAACCACACATTTCCCGCCGCATCGGTTGCCACTCCAAAGGCCCGATCGGCCGCCGTCGTACCGAACTGACGTGACCAGCTCTTGGTGCCATCGCTACCATACTTGACGAGGAAGCCGTCGACAGAGCCCGCGCTCTGGTTGCCATCGAGCGCGCCCTGGGTCTGCCCGGTGACATAGCTGTTCCCTGTTCCATCGGTCGCAACACTCAAGGCGTTGTCTTGGCTGGTCGTGCCGAGCTGGCGCGTCCAAAGCCGAGTTCCCATGCCGTTGTATTTGGCCAAAAACAGATCGTATTCCCCGGCGGGGCTATTCCCATCCAGTCCGCCCTTCGTCCATCCAGTCACAAAAACATTCCCCGATCCATCACTCGCGACGCCGAATGCCGACTCTTCCTGGGCGGTCCCGAACTGCCGCGTCCAGAGTCGCGTGCCCGTGCCATCGTATTTGATCAGAAAGAAATCACTCTTCCCTTCGCTAAGATTTCCCTCGAGCGCACCCTCGGTGGTGCCGGCCACGTAGACGTTTCCCGAACCGTCGACGGCCACCGCGGTAGCATTATCCAACCCGCTGGTGCCAAATTGCCGTGACCAGAGCTTGGTACCAGCGCTGTCGTACTTGAGGAGAAACAGATCGCCGGCGCCTACCGCGGTGTTGCCATCCAGCCCACCGAAGGTGGCGCCGGTGACGTAGACATTGCCATCTCCGTCGGTGGCCACCCCGTTGGCCGCATCCACATCTTTGGTGCCTAGTTGCCTCGCCCAGACCTTGTTCCCATCGCTATCGTACTTGAGCAACAGGATGTCCCAGCCGCCCGCGTTCTTGCTGCCGTCGAGCACCCCTTCGGTGTACCCAGCGACGTAGGTGTTGCCGGCACTGTCGGTCGCGATCCCGTTTGCATCGTCGGTGCCCTTCGTTCCTACCTGACGCGTCCACCCCCACATTGGCACCTTCGCCGAGGCCTGATCGCTCATCGCAAAGTCGGGGTTCGGACCCTCGGCTATCTTCGCGCAACCTGCAGCGAGCAGCGCCATGTACAGTTTCGTCTGGTTCTTCATGGTGAGGACCATACCATGATCCCGAAACACCTGAGGACGACCCCGCAAGCGTGCCTTGACCTGTCCCACCTCTCCACCAACAAGCCTTGTGGCTTGGCAACGCGGATTAGCCCTGTTCTCCGAGCACCCTGGCATTGTTATTGATCGGAGAATCAACCGACCTGCCGACTTTTCGATGCGGCCGCCTCCCATCGTAGGGGGCAATGATGCGATGA
>JAHFDT010000253.1 GCA_023248875.1 Myxococcales bacterium
CCCTATCACTTTTTTCGCTTTCGCGATGTCGACCCGCCCTCGTGATGCAGCCCGGCGCGCGAAGTGCTCCACATCGAGCTTCCGGCACAGGAGCGCGTCTGGGCCCCGCTCGCCGTCGATGCGGTGTCGGTCTTCGTAGCCACTACTGGGCGCAACGCCGGGCGGCTCTTGGTGTTCACCCACAACGGCAAGGAGCTGACCAACCTCCCGCTCGACAGCCTTCCGATCGCGATCTCCGGGAACGACGGACGGCTACTCATCGGTGACGCCTCCGGACGAACCACCCTGTTCGGCCGGAATATTGTGCCCCCGCGCTCCGATGCTCGCTACGGAGTTCAGGTGCTGGTCACGCGCTGGACCGAGCTATGACCCGCGGGCTCTCGCTCGTCGAGTTTCTTCTTTCGCTCATGGCGATGCTGCTGGGGATGCTCTTCTTCGTGCGGGTGATCAGCATTGCGGTGCAGTCTGCCAGTCGTGCGCACCGGATCTCCCAGGCGCAGGCTCGGGCACAGGAGATCACCGAACACATCCGCCAGGCGCCGCGGGGTGTCCTCAACTGCCTCACCCAGGCACGCCATTCCAAAGAGTGGCGCGTCTGCGAACCGCTGTGCCACAGCTCGCTTCGACCCGGCGCTTCGCGCGATCGCTGCGCCTTCATCACCCTGCTCCAGCCCCAAGACCTGACCGGTCAGGAGTATGCGCTCGTGCCGGGCCTCTGGCTCAACCCACGGGCTTCATGGTTGGTCGGAGGGAGTCTCCTCAATGTGGTCGTGGGTTGGAATGACGATGCGCCCGCCAAGCCCCCGTTTCAGCACCGGGTCATCCTGCAGAGCCTGGTCGTGACCCCTTGATGAGCCGCGGAATCACGCTGCCTGAAATGCTGGTCTCACTGCTCCTCGGACTCCTGATCGTCGCTGGGGCCTTCGAACTGCACGCGGCCTTTCATCGCCAAACCGCCCGCGAATCGCAGACGGTCGAGCTCGAGCAGGCGCTGCGGGTGGCCGCCCAAGTCATCGGACGCGCCCTGCGCAGCGCCGGCAACGGGCTCGAGGGCGGCACCTTGCAAATCTACAATCATCAGCAGAACCGCAACTGCCCGAGCGATTTCACGCTGACCGAGACCAGCTGTTACTATCCGGTGCAGTTCTCTAACCACAACCGCTACGCACCGGGCAATCTCGACGAAAATCCTGCGGGTGCCAGCCCCTATCAGGATGGTCTCGCCGGCGACGGAGATCTCGATCCCGACTGGCTGCGGATCGTGGCCCTGGCCGACGACGTGGTCACCGCGGGCGACTCGCCGAGGGGCCTGCGAGTGATCGCTGCCGAGGCGTATCCGCTCTCTCGGGCACTTTCGCAGGCGCTCTTCTTCTACACGGTGCGCCGCTTCGGTGCGACCGGTGCCTGCCTCCGTCAGGCCGGCTCCGCCAGCGTCCTGCCCGACGGACTTCTGCTCGAACATCCGACTGGTAGCCTCAATCCACCATCGCCCGACCCCTGCCTTCTTACCGATGATCTCACTCCCCCCGGCCGCCTCCACCGCACGGACCAGTCGGTGCTGTTTCGCATCGCTACCGAGGGGCCGAACGGGCCGCGCCTCGTCGCCTCCTGGACGCGGCCCGGCGCACCGCCGCACTGGCAGACGCTCAGCGATTTGATCGAGGACCTCCAGATCGCACTGCTCCTCGAGGACGGTTCGCTCTGCAACTCGGTCGACGCGCCTGCCCTGTGCGATCCGCTGCAGGTCCGCGCGGTGCGCTTTACGCTGGTGGCCCGCTCGCGCCCGCTGGCCTCCGTACCTGCGAGCTACGCGATCGGTCCGCTCGAAGATCGCCCTCGCCAAAGCTTCGACGACCATCGCCAGCGCCGCACGCTTACTGAGGAGACCGGCCTGCGAAACAGTGCTATAATCCGTACCGGGAGGCCCTGAAATCGGAAATCCAATGAGGCGTGGCTTTTCACTCGTCGAGCTGATGGTCGTACTGGCCATCGTCGTCATCGGCAGCGGGATGGCGCTGTTTGGCATTTCGCGCAACCAGGAGAACGACGATCTGGATGCTTTCGCCAAGAAAGTTCGCGCCGCCATCTCCACCGCCCGCTGGCGCGCCATCGCCACCGGCAACGATTACCTGGTCGATATCCGCTACAATTCGGTCTCCTGGTGTCGAATCAATACCAATCTTAACAACCCCACTCGCTTCAACCCACAGCTCGGCACTGTCTGCCCTGGATCACCGGATTGGGAGATGAATCGCCCCCAGCCGACCGGTGCGCGCGTCACTGCGATCTACTGGGCCCAGGCGGTCGATGACACGTCGAACCAGTCCGTCACTCGCCTGAACCTCTGCGATTCCTGCCCTACGGCGCCGCTCTACCTCTTCGGCAGCGGCAGCTACGCCGGCTCGGCCGACTCGAACTTGACGAATGCCAGCAATGTACCCGATGGCCTCACCCTCTACCTGCAGGGAAAAAACAGCGACAAGAAGCGCAAGATCCTGGTCTACCCCTATGGGGCGAGAGCCGTGATCACCGAGAACTGGTAAAGGTTGACACCGAGCGCGCGCTATCTATACTCGCGTCCCACTGCGAGGATGGCGGAACTGGTAGACGCACTAGCTTGAGGGGCTAGCGGAGCAATCCGTGGGGGTTCGAGTCCCCCTCCTCGCACTAGCTAACTAGTCGAATCCCCTCTGTTTCTTCCCTTCGATCCCCTTCCGTTGCCACGCTGTTGCCACGTCCATCGACCTCGCCGCGTGCCGACAGCATCGCCACTACCCGCGCCGTCACATCGCTGATTCCCCCACCGGCCCGCTCCACAACCGTTGGAATGTTGCGGTGGTGGTGGTCGGCGACGTGCACGTAGCGCATCGTCTCCTCCATCGCCTTGTGGCCGAGCCAACCGTTGAGCGTCCACGGGTTCACCCCGAACATCGCTGCGTGGGTGGAAAACGTGTGTCGCAAGGTGTGCCAGCCCCGCTATCGCCCGGCATGGGAAACTACTGTAGCAGCTGTATTTCAAGCTCCTCTTCTTTGTAGGCGGCGGCCGGGATCTGAGTATCCACCACCATGCCCCCTGAGGACCAACTTCACCGACGGGTCCTCGTGGACCTTGTGGCCCCTGCGGTCCCATCAGGCCGCTTCCCCGGAGACTTCATGTTCCAGCTCACTGCTGAGGAGAGCACTCGTTTGAGATCACAATTTGTGATCTCAAAGCCCGGGCGCGGTGGCCGGCGCTCGGCTCCCTACGCTTTCACCGAGCAGGGGGTCGCCATGCTATCGAGCGTCCTACGCAGCCAACGTGCAGTGCAGGTCAACATCGAGATCATGCGCGCCTTTGTCCAGCTACGGAAAATGCTACAATCCCACGTTGATCTAGCGCGCAAACTCGATACGCTCGAACGTCGCTACGATACGCAGTTCAAAGCGGTGTTCCAGGCCATCCACGAATTGATGACGCCGCACGCACGGCCCCAGCGGCCGATCGGATTCAAGTAGACCCCTTTAAGCTCACCATGAAGAAAAAGAAGATGTTTCGTTGCGTAGAATGCGGTACCGGGACGGTGCACCCGACGAAGCGCGCTGGACGGAGGCAGCGGTACAAGAGGGTCGAACTGGTGCTGCCCACAGGCATCCAGGTACCCACTTGCGACCAGTGCGGCGCCGAGTACATCAGCGAAACCTCGGCTGCGGCCGAGGACGCAGCCCTGGAGCCGCAGCTCCGTTGAGGTCGATCGAACGTAGCTTCACCACCCTGCCAGGGGCATTGTTTATGCTGCTGCCAGTGCTCTCCAGTAAGCGGGTCCCCGGTGCCTTGGGGGCGGCTGCGGCAGCTCGGCAACTCCGGTCGCCAGGCGAATCCTCTCTCTCGGGTAACGCATCGCATTGAAATCACACTAGGCAAAGATTGGCTTGTCTCTTGCGTAAGCTCGCCCACACACAAAGGAGACTACCTTGCGTACTGCTACTCTTCGGTCATTCACCGCCTTCACCGCTCTAATCCTCTCGCTGAGTGGCATCGCGGTCGCCGATCGAACGGTCCGACCAGTCTCGCCGCTTCGAGCGCGCAATCCTCACCTCATCGGCATCCCCGCCCGCTTTGTCGCAGATCGGGCCCAGGGCCATCGCGCCGTCTATCTCGGCCCGAGGACGCTGGTCGCTACCAACTACAAGGTGAGCGATGGCGATACCATCACCTTCGATCGCCCCCCCTTCGGGCAGCTGCGCATCCGGATCGACGGGCAGGTGCACCCGATCCTCATTCCCAACCGAAAAACCGGTGAGGGGCGCATCTCCGTCCGCATGGTGGAGATCGATACCCCGGAGACCCACGTTCCGTCGAAGCACGGGCTGGTGGGCCAGGAGGGCAATCAGGGCGACCACGCAACCATGCGCCTCACGGAGCTACTGGCGACCGCCAAGCGCGTCGAGGTGGACA
>JAHFDT010000067.1 GCA_023248875.1 Myxococcales bacterium
TTTGGCATACCCTTTGCTGTCAATCGGCGAACGGGAGGGTCTCATGAAGTACCTCATCATCGCTTCTCTGGTGCTATTGTCGGGGGCTGCTGGAGCCCATACCCGACTTCGCCCTGGCCAGCTCGGTGAAGTTCGAGGCACCTACAGCCCCGGCCAGCTCGATCAGATGGGCCGAGCCGGCACGCGCCATACTACCCACCGACCGTTCGAACCGGCTCACGACGGCCGAGCGGGTACGCACCGCGGTACCTTCAGTCCCGGCGAACTCGCCCAGGCAGTAAGACTGGGGGCTTTCGCCCCCGATCAGCTCCAAAAAACGGCGGGCGACGGCCGGGCGGGCAAGTTCCGCGACGCCTTTGACCCGGCACAGCTTCGACGGATCATTGACGAGTCCAAGCGGCGCCGACAACCAGGACAAGGTAGTCCCCCGCGATAGCGATTGGGCACCGCCGGCCACCGAGCCGCGCGGGCGAGTCTTCGGCCAGGGCATCGAAGGTCTGCCCACTCGACGGATGCCACGGCAGCTCGTTGCCCACCGGCGACGCCAGCGCGAGCGCGTAGTAGCGCCCTTCGAGATTGTAGACCGCCACCTCCTGCTCGCCGAGGTGCACGATCCGGCCCTTGCCGGGCGGTAGTTCGTCCGTGCGCGCCACCCGAAGCGGCTCCATGCCCGAAAGAGCTGCATGCCGCACGCCCGTGCGATATTGTGCCATGCGATGCGTAGAAGGAGCGAGGGAGCAGCGCCAGTGGCAGCCACGCCAGCGACGCAGCCATCGGGTGAGCAGTGCGCTAGGGTCTGTCCTCAAAGTCCTCCCATCGTCAAGCTCGTTCTCGCCACGGCTCGCTTTGTCGCTCCTCGGTTGCCTACCGCCAGTAGGCGCCCTCGTCGCTCCGCGCGAGCCGGGCTGCGAACCTCGCCCGACTCGGTCCGGACTTTGAGGACAGACCCTAGGCTCGCCTGGCTGGCGACTTCGCTGTTCGGCTGTGCGGGGACCCCGACGCTGCCGGAGGCGCTGCCCGATCTGGGACCCACCTGTTTGCGCGCGCTCGATGCCGCGACGAGCTACCCCGACCCCAACTGTCAGATCGCGCAGCCGCTCGCGCCCGATACCTTCGACGAGGTGCTGGCCAAGGCGGGGCTCAACCGCTGCCAGCTCGGCTACAGCGAGAAGGATTGGTCGCTCTTTGGTCCCGAGCTGCGCAGCGATCTGTGGCGGCTGCCCTGGTACGATTCGGTCCACAACCACGCAATGCGGGCGCCAGCCTTCGGACGAGCACTCATCGCCGAGCTCGATCTGGCGACGGCGTCGAAGCAGCCGGTGGCCGATGCGTTGATGGTGGCGGCAGCTAGTTTGGGCGTAACGATTGCGCCCTGTTTGCCGCTTCCGAGGGACACGGAGACGCCCCTTGCCGATGTGATCGCGATGCTGACGAGCGAGAAGGCGGATCGACTGGCCCTGGTTGCGGCCACCCGGGCGATTCCGCACGATCTGCAAGTTGCGATCGGCGATGTCATCACCGCGGCGGGGGAAGCGAATCGCGCCTGGGCCACCGCCATCACCGGCTTTTCCGACGATGATTTGAGTGCGCTGTCGACGCTGAGCGCACTGCTTTTCGCGGAACACTTCAGCGCGCCGGTGCTCACCGATGAGGCGGTCAAGAGTCTGCTCTCCAGTCGTCTCGATCTGCGCCCGATCATCGAGGGTGCGGTGCGCCTCGCCTATGCGATCGAGCGTGCCGATCTACGCCGTTTTGCCGGAATCAAAGGCTTCGCCCTCGATCAGCCGACGCCACTCGGTCGCATCGTGATCCGCGACGCTGCCAATGATCAGTACGAGGACGATCCGGACCATCCCATTCTGCTCCTCCTAGATACCGGCGGGAACGACACCTACCGGTTCCCCGCCGGCGCCATCGACGCTTCGGACGATCCTGCTGCCTTGCGTCATGTGAGCGTCGCCATCGATCTCGCGGGCAGCGACGATTATGGCTATGTCGCGGCGCCGGATCCACAGGACGGCAAGCGCCTTCCTTCCGATGGCGGTGGCCGGTACCACCCGTTCACCCCGTTTTCGAAGTATGGCGGCCCCGTGTCGCTTTCGGAGACGCCGCGCCAAGGGGCAGCGCGTCTCGGCATCGGGCTACTGTTCGATCTCGGTAGCGAAGGCGATCACTATCACTCGTTGCGGATGTCGCAGGGCTTCGGTCTTCTCGGCGTGGGAGTTTTGTACGATGCCGGAGGCGATGACCTCTACGAGGGCGAGGCCGGAGTGCAGGGCGGTGGTTTTTTCGGGATCGGCCTCCTTCTCGATGGCAGCGGCGACGACCGTTACCGCACCTACACCTTTTCGCAGGGCTTTGGCTACATCCGCGGGGTGGGAATGCTCTACGACCGCAGCGGCGCCGACCAGTATTTCGCCGATAGCGGCGATCCAGGGGTGGGTGGCGATGCATTGTACGTGAGCCCGCAGCTACCGTGTGATTCGCCGAACTATTGCGGCAACTCCTCGTTTACCCAAGGGGCCGGTTTCGGCCGGCGTGCCCCCTGCCCCAACAAGCCGGGGGCCGACTGTACCTATATGTCAGGAGGCCTCGGTGTGCTGCGCGATGTTTCGGGCGACGACCGCTACACCACGGGCGTGTTCGGCCAAGGCACGGGCTACTGGTTCGGAACGGGTCTTTTATCCGACGGCGCTGGCAATGACCAATACGACGGCAAATATTACGTGCAGGCGTCGGCGGCCCATTTTGCGCTCGCCCTCTTTCTCGATGACCAGGGCGACGATCTCTACAATTCGCATCTCGCCACCACTGCCACATCGATCGGCGTGGGCCACGACTTTTCCGTCGGCTGGCACATCGACTCAGGGGGCAACGATGTCTACCACGCTCCCGGTCTCTCGCTCGGCTCTGGCAATGCCAATGGTATCGGTGTGCTTATCAACCTCGGTGGCGACGACATCTACCGCGTCCGAAGCGAGCCGACACTCGGGTGCGGCAACCTTTCCGGTGAGGTCAACAAGAATGCCGCGCGGCGCGCTATTCCCACGACCGGGCTATTCGTCGATGTCGGCGGCAGCGACACCTACGATGTCGTGTCCAAAGTCTTGCGCGGCGACCAGACGATTTGGAATGACGTCGGCGAGCCGCCCGATTCTGGCCTGACCAGCGAGCACGGTGCCGGCGTCGATCGCGCCGATGGTGGTGTGGCGCTGCCCTGAGCTCTTAAAGCGCTTTACAGCTTCTCAAACAGTTTGTTCAGTGCCCAGACATCCCGCGCGCGCAGGCCGGCGAAGCGCACACCGATGCCGGGCTCCTCGGGCGAACCGCTCCAGCGAACCTCGCCGTCGACGACGACCGGCTCGCTCTGCATGCCGGTGCGGAAGCGCACCTGCACGTGGGCGCCAAAGGGCAACTCCAGCTCCGTGGGAAGAAAGATCCCGCCCAGACTCAGATTGCGGCTCTCCAGCGTATAGCTGCGACCCTCATGCGTGAGCTCGACGGGCAGACGGCATTCGAAACGGCGTTCAGATCGATGTTCCACAAATCGCAAGCGTAGCGCAAAAACGCCCGCATGGCGCAGCAAAATCGGTGTAGAAAAGGGCATGGTCGACTGCCTGTTTTGCAAAATCCGTGACGGCGCGATTCCGGCAAGGCTCATCTTCGAGGACGATCAGGCGATCGCGTTTCATGACCTCCACCCACAGGCGCCGCTGCATCTGCTGGTGGTGCCGCGCCGCCATATTGCGACGCTCAACGAGCTCGCACTGGAGGATGAGGCGCTGGTGGGCCATCTGCACCGGGTGGCAGCCCAACTGGCCCGGGAGGCAGGGCATGCTGAAGCGGGCTACCGTACGCTGTTCAACTGTAACCGCGGTGCCGGTCAGACGGTGTGGCATCTCCATCTGCACCTGCTCGCTGGCCGCGACCTCACCTGGCCGCCGGGGTAAGGCACCCGTGCTGCGTATTCTCGCCGTGGGACTACTCCTCGTCGCCTCTGCGCGCGCCGATGAAACCAGCGAAGCGAAAAGCCATTTTGAAGCGGGCCAGCGCCTGTTTACCGAAGGTGATTACAGCGCTGCGGTGGCCGAGTTTTTGCGCGCCTACGAGCTTAAGCCCCACCCCGATGTGCTGATCAACATTGCCACTTCGTACGAACGCATCTACCGGCCGAGCGAAGCGCGTGACCACTATGAGCGCTTTTTGCACGATGCGGCGACCACGCCGGAAGAGGCGCCGCTGCGCCAGCTGGCGGAGAACCGCCTACGTGTGCTGCGCGCGCTGCCCGGCGCTATCACCGTCGATGCCAACCGACCGGGTGCTACGACGCATCTGGAAGGCATGGAGCGCTCGCTCGACGGCACGACACCGCATCGCTTCGCCGAGCTGTCGCCGGGCCACTATCACATCCATATCTCGCTCGCCGATCACGTGCCACAGGACCTCGAGGTCGAGCTTTTGCCAGGCGGCCAAAATGTCGTCAATGTGCAGCTCGAGCATCAGCTGCAGACGCTGACGATCTTTTCGCGCCCCGATGGTGCGCGCGTTTTTCTCGATGACCGCGAAGTGGGCACGACGCCCTTTTCCCAGCCGATCGAGGTGGGGCGAAAGCGACGCTTGCGTCTCGAAGCGGCCGACTACCCCGCGCACCGCGAGACCATCGATCTGCTGCCCGAGGCGCCCCTGCGGCGAAACATCGTCTTTCGCCGGCCCCTCCGTTCGGGCCGCAGCGAGCTGGTGCTGGGATCGATGGTCTACGGTGGCGCCGGCGCGGTGTTGGCGGCCGAGGCGGCGGGGGGGCCCAAACTCGATGGGCTGGTGCGGCTGGGGATCGATCTCGGCGCTTCCCTGGTGGGAGTGGGGATGGGCTTTCTGGTCTCGACGCTGGTGAGTGACGACGAGATGAAGGTCGGCCACAGCTCGACCATCATCGGCGCAACGGCCTGGGGCACGGCGCTCGGCGCCTCGCTCTCCTTCGGTTTGCGCGTCTCGGAGCAGAATGAGTTGGCGCTGGCGCTGCTCGGTGGCAGCTTGGGATTGGGGGCGGGTATTCTGACGGCGCGCCTCGCTGACCCCTCACCGGGCGACGCGGCGATCGTCAACTCGGGCGGCCTGTGGGGCACACTGACGGGGCTGCTCATCAGCCAAGCGATCCCCTTCGGCGTAGACCAGCGCCCCTCGGTGCGCGGCTGGATGATGCTGGGCGGCTGTTCGCTGGGGCTGCTTTCGGGCGGCCTGCTGACGCGCTGGTTCGAGGTGAGCCGGGGCCATGTCGCGGTGGTCGATGTTTCCGGGCTGGCCGGCCTCGCGCTCGCCTTTGCGGTGGGCTACGGCGTGCCGCCCGACGATGCGACCCGACTGGAGAATGGTGCCCGTTATGGCCTCGGCGGGATGGCGGTCGGGCTGATTGCCGGTGGACTTCTGGCGCGAAAGTACAAGGACGATCTGCCGCCTGGGCAAGCGCTCATCACCCATGAAAACGGTCGCTGGGCGTTGGGGATCCCGCAGCTTCAACTGGTGCCGATCGGCGCGACTTCCCGGGTGACTGCAACGCTGGCGAGTGGGACGTTCTAACAGGCTGTTGAAAAACTCCGATGAGGCCATTTTCACATCCAAATCGTTTGCCGCCTGCTAGTCGATCTAACGGGGCGTGCCGCCCCGCTCCGTCGGCAAAGCCGTCGGAGCCTCACCCCTGCCCACGCGGCGACTCCGCCGCGGGCCCGCCGTGCGGGCCTAAAAAGCGACTTTATCAACAGCCTGCTAAAGCGCTTTCTGGTTCAAATGGCGTTCTAGCCCACCCAGCTTGGGACCGCTTCGCCGCGGATGAGATCTTCGAGCGATTCGCGCTGCCGCACCACGGCAAACTGATCGCCGCGCACCAGTACCTCGGCCGCGCGCGGGCGCGAATTGTAGTTGGAAGCCATCGTAAAGCCGTAGGCCCCCGCCGACATCACCGCGAGGAGGTCGCCCGGCTGGCAGCGTTTGATCTCGCGGTCGCGCGCGAGGAAGTCGCCGGTTTCGCAGATCGGCCCCACCACGTCCGCAATCCAGGTTTTGGTTTCGCCGCGTCGCACCGGACGCAGTCCATGGAATGAATCGTAAAAGGCCGGCCGAATGAGATCGTTGAAGGCGGCATCGACGATCACGAAGTTCTTGATCTCACCCTGCTTGAGGTAGAGCACGCGCGTCAGCAACACACCCGCATTGCCAACAATCACCCGGCCCGGCTCGCAGAGCAGCGTGAGGTCGAGGCCGCGAAAGGCGTCGAGCGCCTCCTGGATCGCGCGGGCATATTCGGCCGGCGCGGGCGGCTCCTCCTGGTCGTAGGGGATGCCGAGTCCGCCGCCGATATCCAGGTAGCGCAGCGCGATGCCATCGGACTGCAGATCCCGGCACAGGGCCGCCACTCGCCCGATCGCATCGCGGAAGGGTGCCACCTTGGTCAGCTGCGAGCCGATGTGGCAATCGATGCCCACCACTTCGAGGTGCGGCTGCGATTTCGCGAATCCATATTCCTGCCGCGCTTCGGGGACGGGGATGCCAAACTTGTTTTTCTTGAGGCCGGTCGAGATGTAGGGGTGGGTTTCGGCATCCACATCCGGGTTCACGCGCAGGGAAATCGGCGCGCGCTGGCCGATCCGTGCGGCCACCCGCTCGATCGCCACGAGCTCCATGTGCGATTCGACGTTGAAGGTCAAGATGCCGGTCTTGAGCGCGAATTCGATCTCCTCTTCGCGCTTGCCCACGCCGGAAAAGACGATCTTTTTGGGATCTGCACCCACCTTGAGGGCGCGGAACAGCTCGCCCCCCGACACGATGTCGACGCCCGCTCCCAGCGCTACCAGCGTGCGTAACACCGCCAAGTTGGAATTGGCCTTCATGGAGAAGCACACCGTGTGGGGCCGGCCGCCAAAGGCCTGGTCGAACACCTGAAAATGGCGTTCGAGTGTGGCGTAGCTGTAGACGTAGGTCGGCGTGCCCACCTGTTCGGCGATAGTCTGGAGCGCAACGCCTTCGCAATACAGGTCGTCGCCCTGGTATTCGAAATGATGCATCTCGAGTTTAGGACGCTTTGCGGGCCGCCCGGCGGGCTTCGCGCAGCTCTTCGAAGAAGCGGATCGCCGTTTCGACGGCGTTATCGAGCGATTCAGTGACCAGCGGCACGAGGCCCGCATTCTCTGCACGCAGTACGTCGTAGTAGCGCTGGCGCTCGATCGAATGGATCACCGCGGGCGGATAACCATCGCGGAGCAATAAAAGATTCATGAACAGTCGCGCTACCTTGCCTGAGTTTTTCGACCATGGATAAACGGCCATGAACTGGTAGTGCGCCCGCGCCGCGCGCTCGATCGCATGCAGGTGGAGCGTCTCCTCGCTATCGAGCCACTCCACGAGCTTCTTCAGGCGCGCCGGGATCTTATCGGGCTGCGCAATCTCATGGTAATAGGTGCGGTGCAGCGGATTGTCCTTGCGATAGGGGCTGCCCTTTGGGCGCTCCTCCGGAGTGAGAATGCCGTGCAGCGCCCTGAGCGTATCGATCGTGATCGAGCCCTTCTTGCGTTTGAGCGGCTGCTTGGCCACCTCGCGCACCCACTCGATCGCGCTCTTGTAGTTTTTGATCTCCTCGTACATCGGGATGAGCGTCACGTCGGAGATGATGCGCTTGTCGATGGCTGCCTTGAGCTCGTGGTAGGAGAGCACCACGCCCTCCAGTGCATGGTCATGGTAGATCCAGGAGACATCCAACTTCTCATCGAAGTCGGCCACGATCGATTGCGCCGCACGCTGCCGCCGCTCCCGCAATGTCTCCGCCCGTGCATCCAATTCGAATGATCTATTTTCCATGCGTCTCCTTAGGGGATTCGCCATAAGAGGGTGAAAATACTACGGGGTGAACGGCCGCTCGTCAAGAGAAGTGCGTAGGTTGTAGGGAATTGTGATGAAATTCAACTTTTCGCGATTTTTTCTGCGCTTTTTTTGCTCCCGCCGGCGTCCAGTGGTACCTGTGGAAGGTCGCTGTGATCCCCGAATTCGCCCATGTTTCCGTGATGGAAGAGGAGGCGGTGCGGCTGCTCGACCCGCATCCGGGAGGGCTCTATGTCGATGCCACCGTGGGGGGCGGCGGCCACGCGCTTAGGATTTTAGAAAAATCCTTTCCAAACAGTAGGTTAATCGGTGTCGACCGCGACCCCGATGCGCTCGTTGCGGCGGGTCAGCGCCTGGCTTCGGAGCGGGATCGGGTAACCCTGGTCCATGGCCGCCTCGGCGATCTGCCGGCCATTCTCGAACGCCTGGGAGTGGTCGCGGTCGATGGCTTTCTCGTCGACCTCGGGATCTCTTCGCCGCAAGTCGACCGGGCGGAGCGGGGCTTTTCATTTCGCCAATCGGGGCCGCTCGATATGCGGATGGATCCGACCACCGGCGAAACCGCCGGCGAGCTGATTCGCCGTGTGACTCTTGAGGAATTAGGAGAAATTCTGATCGGCTACGGCGATGAGCGGTTCGGGCGGCGGATCGCCAGCGCGATCAAGCGGGCCCTTTCGGAGGGGCAGATCGAAAACACCACCGACCTCGCCGCGGTGGTGGCAGCGGCGCTCCCCGGGCGGGAGCGTGCCGAGCGCAAGACCGATCCGGCGACCAAAACCTTTCAGGCACTGCGCATCGCGGTCAACGACGAAATCATTGAATTGGAAAGGTTTTTGGACGCCTTCCCGAGCTACTTGCGGCGCGGCGGCCGGATCGTCGTGATCGCCTTCCATTCCCTCGAGGACCGGCTGGTCAAGAACCGTTTTCGCGATCTGGCGCGCCACCCGGGGCTGCCGGCCGATATCGCGCGCGCCCAAGGCATTCGGCCCGACCCGGAGCTCGAGCTTTTGACCCCCAAACCGATCGCGCCGTCCGACGCCGAGGTGGCACGCAATCCGCGCGCCCGATCGGCCAAGCTGCGCGCTGCGGTACGACGATGAATCTCCTGCTGTTGCAAAGGGTTGCGAAGCGGCCGCGCAGGAGCCCGGTGGCTGCCATCGCGCTCCTCGTAGCGGCCTCGGTAGCGGTCGCGCTGGTCCATGTGTTCATCCACCTGCAGGTGATCCAGGCGGGCTACGATCTCGCACGCGAGCATCAGCTGCAGCACGACCTGGTCGAGAAAAACCAGCAGCTGCGTCTAGAGCTGGCGACGCGCAGCGATCCGGAACAGGTGGAGCGGCGGGCGCGCGAAGAGCTGCATATGACGCCGCCCGAACCGAGTGCGATCCGCACGTTGCCCACCCGCTTCGCGGTTCAGGAGGCGCATTGAGCGCCTGGGCCACCGGACAGCGCTGGGTCCGGGTGCGGTTGGTGACGGTGGGGATCGTCCTGGTGGTGCTACTCGCCAGCCTGGTCGCGCGGGCGTGGCGGCTGCAGATCAAAGAATCCAAGAAATACCGAGAACTGGCGGAAGATCAGTATCTCAAAGAGGTGGAGCTGCCCTCCCGGCGCGGCCGCATTCTCGATCGCCACGGGGTGGAGCTGGCGGCCTCGGCAGAGGTGGAATCGCTGTGGGTCAATCCGGCGGAAATCAACGCACTTGGGCACGGCGAGGAGATCGTTCGTGCGTTCCATGAGGTGCTGCATATCGATCTGCCCACCCTCAGGAAGGCGCTCAGGACCCACCGCCATTTCGTTTGGGTCAAGCGGCGCCTCTCCCCGGAAGAGGCGGCGGCGGTGCGCGGCGTGCAGCGGCGTGGCGTTTATTTCACCAAGGAGCCGCGCCGCTGGTATCCCAATCGGGCGCTGGCGGGGCCGGTTTTGGGCTGGGCGGGGCTCGATGGCGTGGGGCTCGAAGGCCTCGAGCTGCACTACGACAAGCAGCTGCGTGGGGCGAGGGCCGAAATCCAGGGGCTGCGCGATGCCCTCGGGCGCGAGGTCTTTTCCGAGGGGCTGGAGACCCCGGGTCACGGCGGTTACGACCTCGTCACTACGATCGACAAGTTCATCCAGTATCGGCTCGAGCGGGCGCTGGAGGCCGGGGTGGAGCGCAACCATGCCAAGGCGGGCGTGGCGGTGGTGCTCGATCCCAAGAGCGGCGAGATCTTAGCGATGGCGGCGGTGCCGACCGTGAATCCCAACGATCCTTCACTCCAGCCCGGGCAGGCGGTGCGCAACCGTGCTGTGACCGACCCGTTTGAGCCGGGTTCGACGATGAAGACCTTTTCGATCTCCGCGGCGATCGAAGCGGGGCTGGTTAAGCCGGAGGAGCACTGGTACTGCGAAAACGGCAAATACCAGATCGGGCCAGCGACCATCCATGACGCGGAAAAAATTGGCGATGTGACGACTACCCAGGTGCTGGCGGAGTCATCGAATATCTGCACCGCGAAGATCGCGCGTCGGTCGGGGCGTGAGCGGGTCCACAACCTCCTGCGCCGCTTTGGCTTTGGCGCAGCGACCGGGATCGATCTTCCGGGCGAGCGCGGCGGTGTCCTGCGACCGGTCGAACGTTGGGGCGAAGTGGAGCTGGCGACGGTGGCGTTTGGTCAGGGCATCACCGCGACGCCGCTGCAGGTGGCGCGTGGCTATGCCACCATCGCCAACGGGGGCACGCTGTTTCGGCCCCGGGTCGTGTCGCGGGTGGTCGATGACAAGGGGCACGTGGTGACCGAGTTTCCCCCGGAGGGGCACCGGGTGCTGGCACCTGAGGTGGCAGCGACCATGCGGCAGATGCTGTTCGCAGTGATCCAGCCAGGCGGCACCGGGGAGAAACTGGCGATCCCAGGCTATCGCGCGGGGGGCAAGACCGGCACTGCGCAGAAGGTGGATCCGGCCACGCGCCGCTACTCGACCGACAAGTGGGCTTCGTCCTTCGTCGGCTTTGCACCGCTCGATGACCCGCGGCTGGTGATTTTCGTGATGGTGGATGAGCCCTCGGGGACGCACTATGGGAGCATGGTGGCAGGGCCGGTGTGGCGCGAAACCATGGAGGCGGCGCTCCACTACCTCCATGTGAAGCCGAGTGAGCCGGCGGCGGTCGCGACGATGCCCCCGTCGACGTCGGGATCGGCGCCGGCGATCGAGGAGGAGGGCGTCGTATCCGTCTCCGAAGAGGAGGTCGTGACCCCCGGCGCCGTCGAGGTACCCGACTTTACCGGGCTCTCGCTGGGCGAGGCGGTCGAAATGGCGCAGCGGGCCCACTTGGCGCTCGAGATCGCGGGGAGCGGTCGGGTGGTCAATCAGTCGCCGGGCCCCGGGCGCGCACGCGCCAGTTCACGCTGCCACCTTCAGCTGTCACCGCCCGGATGATGGGGAGAATCGCCAAAACTCGCAGCAGCGCGAACGGTCTTAGCGTTGCATGATAGGGCTACCGTGAAACTGCCCGAACTTCTCAAAGGGATTGCCGTGGAGGCGGTCGAAGGGCCCCTCGACCTCGAGATTGCCGAGGTGCGCGACGATTCGCGCAGCGTGGGCACCGGCGATCTGTTTGTGGCGCTGTCCGGCCACCGGGTCGATGGACACACGTTTCTCCGCGAGGTCGCGACCCGCGGTGCGGTGGCCGCGGTAGGCAGCGATGGCGCCGCGCTCGGCGGATTTCCTGGCACGCGCGTGCGAGTGATCTCGACCCGGCGAGCCCTCGCTGAAATCGCTGCTCGCCGTTATGGCGATCCGGCGCGGGCGCTCAAGCTGGTGGCAGTGACCGGCACCAATGGCAAGACCACTACCACCTACCTGATCGAATCGATTCTTCGGGCCGCAGGCCACCGGCCAGGGGTCATCGGTACCGTGAACTATCGATTCGCCGGCCAGGTTCGCACTGCGCCCTACACCACTCCGACGGCGCTCGAGCTCCATGCCATTTTGGCGGAGATGCGCACGGCCGGTTGCACGCACGTCGTGATGGAGGCCTCCTCGCACGCCCTGGCGCTCGAGCGGCTGTGGGGCCTCGAATTTCGCGTTGGAGCCTTCACCAACCTGACTCAAGATCATCTCGATTTTCACGGCTCGATGGAGGCCTACTTCGACGCCAAGGTGCAGCTCATGCGGCATCTCCTGCGGCCGTCGGACGGCGTCGGGGTGGTCTTTTTCGATACGCCCTATAGCTCGCGCATGACCAAGGAGGTGGTGGGCGATCGCCTCATCGTTTCGCTCGAACATGATGCTGCCGATGTCCATGCGACCCGCATCGAGACCACCATCGACGGGATCGCGTGCGAGCTGGCCTCGCCCCTCGGGCCGATTCGGCTGCGCTCGCAGATGGTCGGGCGCTACAACGTGGCCAACCTCGCGGTCGCGACCGGGGTGGCGATTTCGCTGGGCATCCCGGCGCGTGCGATCGAACAGGGTGTCGCCGAGTTGTTCGGTGTGCCGGGTCGCCTCGAGCGGATCGAGAATTCGCTCGGCCTTGCCGTAGTCGTCGACTATGCGCACACCCACGATGCGCTCGAGAATGTGATCGCTGCGCTTCGGCCACTGACGCCGGGGCGAATTCTCTGCGTGTTTGGTTGTGGAGGCGACCGGGATCGCACCAAGCGACCGCGGATGGGGCGCTCGGTCGCGCGCGACGCCGACTTGGCGATCGTGACCTCAGACAATCCGCGCACCGAAGACCCGAGCGCGATCATCGAGATGATCCTTCAGGGCATCCCCATGCCGGGGACTCCGCAGCTCTCCGGGCCGGAACTTCCGACCGCGCGCCGTGGTTTTCTCATCGAGCCCGATCGACGCGCGGCGATCGGGCTGACGATCGCGGCGGCACAGCCCGGCGACGTGGTCTTGATCGCCGGCAAGGGCCATGAGGACTACCAGATCGTCGGCACGACCCGGCATCCCTTCGACGATCGCGCGGTGGCCCGCGAAGCGCTCGAAGAGCGCGGGGCGAAATGATCACCGTCGAGTTTCTCTGTGCTGCAACGGGAGGGGCGGTCGTAAGGGCGAAGGAGAAGAGCTTTGCCAGCGTCGCGATCGATGGGCGTACTGTGGCAGCGAAGGCGCTCTGGTTTGCCATTCGTGGTGCTCGCTTCGATGGCCATGATTTTGCAAAACAGGCGGTGGAGCGGGGTGCAGCAGGATTAGTGGTCGAGCGGGGGCGTGGCCGCGCGGTGCTCAAGGCCATCGGCGCCCAGGCGCGAGCCACCGTCATCGAGGTGGACGATACGGTGCGAGCACTCGGCGAGCTCGGGCAAGCGCATCGCGCCGCACTGCCCGAATTGAAGGTAGTGGGGATCACCGGCTCCAACGGCAAGACCAGTACCAAGGATCTGGTGGCCGCCATCTTAGCTTCCCACGCCGGGGAGAGCGCGGTCTGGAAGACGCAGGGCAATTTCAACAACCACCTTGGGTTGCCGCTGACCTTGCTCGGGCTCACCTCGGCGCACCGCTATGCGGTGATCGAAATGGGCATGTCGGCGCGTGGGGAGATCGCCTATTTGGCGAAGTTGGCGCAGCCCGATGTGGGAGCGATCGTCAACATCGGGCCGGTGCATCTCGCCGAGCTCGGCTCGCTCGACGAGGTCGCCCACGCCAAGGGAGAACTGCTCGCGGCGCTTTCCGTGCGTGGTACCGCGATCGTGCCCGATGGTGATGAACGGCTCGCCCGCGAAGCAGCGGCCACACCGGCAGTACGAAGGATGCGTTTTGGTACGCGGTCCGGCGTCGAGGTCCGGCTGGTTCGGGCGGCCACCAGCGGAGCGGGGACCGACCTGGTGCTGCGCCTTCCCGATGGGCAGCGGCTCGAGACGCGCCTGCCGCTCCTCGGGGTGCACAACGGTCTGAACGGTGCCTGTGCAGCAGGGGTCGCCTATGCCCTCGGTGTACCCAGCATCGCCATCGCGGCGGGCCTGGCGCGGGCGCGTCCCGAGAAGCACCGCTCGATGGCGATCGAGGTGGGCGGACGGCGCGTGCTCGACGACTGCTACAATGCCAGCCCGCTCTCGATGGCCGCAGCACTGGAGCTGCTCGCGACGCTGAAAGGCACCGGCCGCGCAGTGGCGGTGCTGGGCGACATGCTCGAGCTCGGCCCCGATGAAGAACAGCTCCACGCCGAGGTGGGGGAGCGCGCCGCACAGGCGGGCATCGATTTCTTGATCCTGATCGGTGAGCGGGCACGCCACATCGCGACCGGTGCTCGGCGAGGAGGAATGGCACCCGGCAGCATCGCCTTCGCCACCTCCTCCGAAGAGGCCGCGGGCTGGGCTGTCTACCACAGCCGGCCGGGCGACTGGATCTTGGTCAAGGGTTCGCGCGGCATGAAGCTCGAGCGCGTGATCGACGCCTTGCAAGCGCATCCGCAGAGCGGAGCTGGCTGATGCTCTACCACTTCCTCTATCCGCTCCATCATATGCCAGCGCTGAGCTGGCTCAACCTGCTCCGCTACCTCTCATCGCGCACGCTGTTGGGAATGCTCACCGCGCTCGGCATCAGCCTACTCGCTGGCCCCTGGTTCATCCGCCGCCTGCAGCGACTTCAGGTCGGGGAGCGAGTTCGCGACGATGGCCCGGCCAGCCACGCCCAAAAGGCTGGCACGCCGACCATGGGCGGCACTTTGGTGCTGTTTGCGATCGTGTTGGGGACGCTGCTCTGGTCCGATCTCGCCAATCGGTTTGTCTGGGTGACGCTGCTGGTCACCGTCGGTTATGGCGGCATCGGGTTCATCGATGACTATCTCAAGCTGACGCGCTCGAAAAAGGGCTTGCCGGGACGGATCAAACTCGCTGCCCAGTTCGCCATCGCCGCGCTGGCGCTGGCCTACCTGTTTCTGTCCCCGGCCTATGCGCCTGAAATCCGCTTCCGCGTCGCGCTGCCGCTGGTCGATTTTTACCGCCACCCGATCGTGCTCGGCTGGTCGGAACTCTCCTCGCTGGTGCTCTATCTCCTCCTCGGGATGTTGGTGGTGGCGGGCACCTCCAACGCGGTCAATCTCACCGATGGGCTCGACGGGCTGGCGATCGGCCCGGTGATCATCGCTTCGGGGACCTTTCTCGTCCTGGCCTACGGTGGCGGCGCGGTGATCAAAGGCTTCAACATGGCCGAGTATCTCAAGATCCCCTACATCGCGGGGTCGGGCGAGCTGGCCATTCTGTGCGGATCGATGGTCGGCGCGGGGGTCGGCTTCCTCTGGTACAACGCCCATCCCGCTCAGGTGTTCATGGGCGATGTGGGCTCGCTGGCACTCGGCGGCGCGCTTGGTATGTTGGCGGTGGCGACGAAGAATGAGTTTACGCTGCTGATCCTGGGCGGCGTCTTCGTCATGGAGGCGGTTTCGGTGATAATGCAGGTCGCCTATTTCAAATATACCGGAGGCAAGCGGATCTTCTTGATGACGCCGATCCACCACCATTTCGAGAAAAAGGGCTGGGCGGAAACGAAGGTAACGGTGCGCTTTTGGATCATCGCATTCGGGCTGGCGCTGATCGCGCTGGCCACATTGAAGGTTCGCTAATGAACCTGGTGGATAAAAAAGTACTGGTGGTGGGTGCGGCACGATCGGGTATCGCCGCAGCCAAAATGGCGCGAGAAAAGGGGGCGCGTGTGACATTGACCGACGCGCGTTCAGCGGAGCGGACCGGACTCGTCAGCTTCGCGGAGGACATGGCTCTGGAGCTCGGCGGCCATCGCGAGAGCAGCTTTGTCGGCGCCGATCTGATCGTGCTATCGCCTGGGGTACCCCCAACCCTTCCAGAACTGGCCGCGGCCAGGCAGCGCGGCGTGGCGATCACCGGCGAGGTGGAGCTGGCTTCGCACTACATCGAAGCGCCGATCGTGGCGGTCACCGGCACCAACGGCAAGTCGACGGTGACTACCCTGTGTGGCGAGATCGCCCGTGCGACGGGGCGACCCGTGTTCGTCGGTGGCAACCTTGGCACGCCGCTGTCGGAGGCGGTGGGTACGGAGGCGGCGACGCGCCCAGGGATCGTGGTATGCGAGGTCTCCTCCTTCCAGCTGGAAACTTGCGTGCGGTTCCATCCCCGGGCGGCCGTGCTGCTCAATATCACCCCGGATCACCTCGATCGCTACACCACGATGAGCGCCTACGCGGATGCCAAATTGCGGATCCTGCGCCAGCTCGGCCACGGTGACATCTTCGTCATGAATGAAGATGACCCGGGTGCGGTCGAGGCCTATCAGCGCAACGTCGGCGGTTGGCGGCCGATCGTCACCTACTCCACGCGGGGCCGCCCACACCATCGCTATTCTCAGGCCACCGGCGATGGTGTCGTCGAGATCGATGCAGGCGGTTTTATCGACGAGAAGGACGCAGCCCTGGTACTGCGGCTGGTCCATCTTGGCGGAGTCGTCGAAGAGCGCTATCCGATCGCCGATCTCCAGCTGGTCGGCCGCCACAATTTGGGCAACGCCCTGGCCGCCTATTTGGCTATGCGTGGGTCCAATCTGGCCAGTGCAAGCGAAGTGCAGGCGGGAGGGAAGAAGTTTCAGCCGCTCCCACACCGGATGGAGCTCGTCGGTGAGTTTGGCGGTGTGCGCTACTACGACGACTCGAAGGGGACCAATGTCGCTGCCGTGGTGGCGTCGATCGAAGGCTTTCCGCGCCCCTTTATTCTCATCGCCGGCGGTCGCGACAAAGGAGGCAGCTACGCGCAACTGCGTGAGGCGCTCGCGCGCAACCATGCGCGCGGCGTGATCGTTCTCGGCGAGGCGGCCGACAAGATCGCATCCGCCGTAGAGGGAGTCGCACCGGTGAAGCATGCCACCAGCATGGAGGATGCGGTGGCCCAGGCCGCTGGCTTAGCCGGCGATGGCGACGCGGTCATCTTGTCGCCCGCCTGTGCATCGTTCGATATGTTCCGCGACTACGCGCACCGTGGCGAGGTCTTCCGTGAGGCGGTGCAGCAAGAAGGTAAGCGATGATGGAGTCTACGCCCGAGGAGACTCGGATTTCGGCTAGCTCCTACCGCATCGATCCTCTTTTGTTCGCCGCTGTCTGTGCGCTGGTCGGATTCGGCCTGGTGATGGTCTATAGCGCCTCGGCCTTCTACGCGCAGCGTAGCTTCGGCGCTGCGGATTACTTTCTGCGCCGCGATTTCGCCTACGCCACGCTCGGTCTGTGCGCAATGGCAGTGGCGGCCCGCACCGATTTTGAACGGTATCGCCGCTGGGCCTACCCCCTCCTCGGCCTGACCGTGCTGCTCCTCCTCGGGGTGCTGCTGGTGGGGGCACGGATCAACGGCGCCAAGCGATGGTTTCATATTGGGTCGCTCTCGTTTCAGCCCGCCGAACTGGCGAAACTATCGCTGATGATCTATCTCGCGCGTTCCCTCGCCAAGAAGGCCGAGAAGGTAAAGTCCTTCACCGTCGGCTTCTTGCCGCACATGGCGATCGCAGGGCTGATGATGGTGCTTCTGCTCAAGCAGCCCGATCTCGGCACCGCGGTGATCCTCGGAATGGCAACGCTGGTCCTGTTGTTTGTGGCCGGTGCCAAGGTGAGCTATCTGGTGCTGGCCTTCCTGGGGGCTGCGCCGATCGTCTATCAGGCGATCGTAGGCACGCCATGGCGTTTCAAGCGCATGCTGGCCTATCTCGATCCGTGGCACTATCGCTACGATGTGGGCTACCAGATCACCGAGTCGCTGATCTCGATCGGCTCGGGCGGGCTCACTGGCCAAGGGTTGGGCGATGGCAAGCAGAAATTGTTCTTTCTACCCGAAGCGCACACCGACTACATTTTGGCGATCGTCGGTGAGGAGTTGGGATTTGTGGGACTCACTGCGGTCGCACTCTGCTTTACGCTGCTGATCTGGCGGGGGATCCGAGCCGCATTGCGGGCCCGCAATGCCTTCGGCTGCTACCTCGGATTTGGCATCGTCGCAGTGATCGCGCTTCAGGCGCTGGTCAATCTTGGCGTGGTGCTCGGCTCGCTCCCCACCAAGGGGCTGCCACTCCCGTTTGTCTCGAATGGCGGCTCGACCCTGGTGGTCGATCTGTTGGCGGCGGGGATTCTGCTCAACATCTCGCGTGGCGCACCCGAAGCGGCCACTACGCAGCGCATCGTGGGGCTGGGCTGGTGGTCGCGGCTGTGGGCGCGGAGCAATCGGCGTCGGTGGCGCCGCACCACAGGCGAGCGGGTGCAGCTCGAAATTGGTGAGTAGTTGCGTGTGATCATCGCTGGAGGCGGAACCGGAGGCCATCTTTTTCCCGGTGTCGCTCTGGCTGAAGAGTTGACGGCGCGCGGGCATGAGGTGCGCTTCGTTGGCACCGCGCAGGGGATCGAGGCGCGGGTAGTACCGCGCGAGGGCTATTCTTTGGAGTTGATCGAAGTAGGCGGCATAAAGGGGCATGGTGTTCTGGGCCTGCTGCGTGGTCTCCTGCGGATTCCCCGGGCGCTTTTGCAGTCGTGCCAGATTTTGCGCCGCGTGCGGCCAGAACTGGTGGTCGGCGTGGGGGGTTACGCCTCGGGACCGCTCGTACTGATGGCCGCATGGGCGCGAATACCCACGGTGATTTTGGAGCAGAATTCGGTGCCGGGGGTCACTAACCGCATCTTGGGACGCGTCGTACGCGCGGTTTTTGTGATGTTTGAAACCTCGGGCCGCTACTTTCCTGCGATCAAGGTACGATGGCTCGGAAATCCGATTCGGCGGAAGATGACAGAGTCGCCGAGGGTGTCTCCGACACCGTCACCGATACCGACACCGACACCGACACCGACACCGATACCGATACCGA
>JAHFDT010000068.1:0-1605 GCA_023248875.1 Myxococcales bacterium
ACTCTCGACTCCCTTCTTCAGACCGGGCCGCTGGTTCTGTACTTCTATCCCGGGGATTTTTCGATTCTTTGCACCCGACACGCATGTCTACTCCGAAACTCATTCGAAGAGATCGACGGGGTGGCCGGAGCCTCGATCGTCGGTGTCAGTGCCGATGATGCGGCCACGCACCGGCGATTCAAGGAGCGGTACAGACTGCCATTTCTTCTACTGGGAGATCCTTCCAAGACGATTCATAAGGCTTACCAGGTAACCGTCTTGGGGGGGCTGTTCACGCAACGTGTGACCTTTGTGATCGACCGGGTGGGTGTCATTCGTGCAGTGTTTCACCATCAGTTCAGTGTGGGAAAACACCTCACCGATATCAAAGCAGCACTGGCAAAACTATATCCTGCGGGCGGGGCTAGGTAAGTCAGGTCTGCAGCATGAACGTCTCATATTCCAGCCGATCCAGCTTGCGCGAGAGCAAGAGGAGGCCGAGGAGGGCGGTGAGCGATACCGCGAGTGCGAAGCCGTACCCATAGAACGCCGGCCCGAGGTATTGGCTCAGGACCGTCAAGGCGGTGTTGGAAATCGTCAAAAACAGGCTGAGAGCGAGTACGGTGGCGCGCTGATCGAGATAGAAAAAGACATTGAGGATCGCAAGCAGTAGCACCTGTACTGCCACCGCGACGAGGTCGACGTTATAGAGCTGCAGGTAGAGCGGTGAGATGCCGATGAGCTGGAGCAGCTGGGGGCCGGCCAGGAGAAGTCCGAGCACGGTGAGGCCTTGGACTTTGAAGATTTCATAGATGCCCTGCCGCACGGCGTAGACCATTCGGTCCTTGAGATGTTCGATGTGGCTGAGCAGGTGGCCATCGCGAATGGCGTTGTAGAAACCGTCGTAGTGCTCGGCGAAGTCGGTTTCGACGCGCACCAGAAAAACGGCCATGCCCGGGACGATCGAAAGGTAGGCGAGAAAGATCGGCAGATCGTAGATGAGCGAGGCGCGCAAAGGGCCGTGCACCGGATCGGAGGTGAGCGGATGCTGCCAAAAGAGGATCTTATCGGCCCAGATCCCGAGGTTATAAAAAAAACCGGTGAGGGCGAGGGAGTAGTAGGCGTGGCGACGGGTGAGAAAGTCGAACGAGAGGAGCTCGGCCGACGGATAGTGGCGCGCGACGAGCAGCAGCATGGTGGCAAACATGGCTACGTGGCCGAGGAAGAAGCCGGCAAGGAGTCCGCTGGGTCCGAGGCTGCGTAGAGCATAGGCGGCCGCGACCGTGAGCAGGTAGCCGCAGAAGACGGTGGCCAAGACCGCCTGGTAGTTCTTGAGCGCCGACAATAGGACGATGAGGATCCAGAGGTCGCACAAGACGACGAAGGTGCTGACCATCAGCAGGCGGTAGGGAAAGGGATCATCGAACAGCAGCAGCATGGCCAGACTCGCGAGGGTGCCTGCGACAAGAGTGGTGAGCGTGAGCGCGCCCAAGAGGTTGGGGAGGACCGCCTCCGGATGGCGGGTGTAGATCTGGTCAGCGACGAAGCGGCTGAACAGCAGCTGCAAGGCTCCCGTAAGAATGAGCGATCCCGCCATGAGGTAGGTGATGGAGACGAGAAACTGCA
>JAHFDT010000068.1:1615-18612 GCA_023248875.1 Myxococcales bacterium
CGGACTGGAGGCTGAAGAGACCGATTGCCATCACGCCGACGATCGAAAAGACCCAGGGACCGGAGCTGATCGCGCCGGCATAGCCGTAGGCGCGCAGCATGCCGAGGAAGCTGCCATTCTGGAGGAGCTTGCGCAGCTCGAAGCCAATGCCGGCCATCTACATTCCCAGGACCGACGAGTAGATCGCCCGGTAGGCGTCGAACATCTGCGCCTCGGTATAGTAGCGCTCGACCCGGGCGATGGCGCTCGCTTGGGCGGCCTGCCAGCGCGCGGGCTGAGTGAGTAGCTCCACTGCGGCGCGCGCGGTGGCCTCGGGATCGGCGATCGAAACTACGGAGCCGGCTGTGCCGATCGCGTGGTCCTCCGGATTGCGCCCTTCGACGAGCTCGCGGCAGGAACCAACGTCGGTCACGAGCACGGGGAGGCCACTGGCAAAGGCTTCGAGGACGACCAGGGGTAGCGCTTCACTGATCGACGTGAGCACCAAGAGGCCCAGCTTGGGCAGCACCTCTTCCGGGGGCTGGAAGCCGAGGAACTTGACCCGTCCGCTGAGACCCAGGCTCTCCACCAGGGCCTGACACTCGGTGGCATATTCAGGCGCCTCCTCTTCGCCACCGATGATCCAACCTTCGGCGTCCGGGAGGCGATTGCAGACGGTGCGCATGGCGCGGATGAAGGTCCGAATATCCTTGATGGGAACGATGCGGCCGATGAGGCCCAGCACCTTGGGGATTTCACGCGGGCGCTGTGCGCGCAGGGGGGAAAAGCGATTGAGCGCGATGCCGTTGGGGATGATGCGGGTGCGCCCAGCCTCCGCTCCATCGAGGATTTGGCGCTGCCGGTTGCCCTCATAGAGCGAGATGATCGGATCGGCCGAGGCATAGGCGAGGCGACCGATGCCTTCGAAAAAACGGATCCAGAGCCGGCGCACATAGCTGACATCATCGTCGAGGCTGCCGCCGAATACCTCGCGCAGATCGCGGATCCAGTCGGCGTGGGCCAGATCGATCTGGCGCTCCTTGGTATAGATCCCGTGTTCGGTGAGAACGAGGGGGAGCTGGCCGAGCCGCTGCATCAGCATGCCGAGGAAGCCCGCGTAGCCGGTCGAAATGGCGTGGAGTGCGCGGAAGCGGGGCGCCTGGCGAGCGATTTGGGCGAGTCGGAACAGCGGGCCGTGCATGGTGCGGACCGTCCAGAAGTAGTCGAGGAAGGAAGGATCGGTGCAGTGGCTGCGATAGGACTGGCGGATCTGATCCCACGCGAGTTCGCTGTGGAGGAAAGCGTCGCGAGAAATGCCTCGGTGGGTGCCAAATCCCTCCACCAGACGGTCGAGGAGACCGCTCGAGAGCGTGTGGCGCGGATCGCGGAAATAGTCATGGAGCGCGGCGCTATCCGCAAAGGCCGAGGGGTTGCCGCGGGATCCGCGGCGGGTTTCCACGGCCTCGTCGTCCATGAGGTAGTGGCGCTCGAGGTGGACGACGTTGGGCGGCAAGGTGTACTTCATCTCGCCATAGCTATCGCGACTCCCACCCAGAAAAATCAGGCCGAAGCGGAACTCGGGGAGGCCTCGCAGGATCTCATGGACCCAAGTGGAGACGCCGCCGGCCACGTAGGGGTAGGTTCCTTCGAGGAGCAGCCCGATGTCGGCCTGGTCGGCGGTGGGGATCATAGCCAGTAGGCGACCAGCCGGGAGAGAGGGGCGCGGGAGCGCGCTACGGGATCGAGGGCTTCGAGATGGGTGCGGACGGCGTCGAACCGGCGCTTGCGGAACGCAATCTCGGCGAGCAGGGGCAATATCGCCTGCTCGGGCAGCCCCGCGTTGCGCGCTTTTACCAGCGCCGCTTCCGCTTCGTCCAGTTTCTCCTGACGCAGAAGGATCCGCCCTCGCAATTGATGGAGGGCCGCATCTTGGGGGGTCTCAGCGAGGGCCTTTTCGTCGTGCTCGAGGGCGGCACCAAGAACGTGGGCGAGAAGGTCCCCTTGGGCGAGGCCGAGGTAGGCAAATTCCCAGTAGTCGAGGGCGATCCGCTTGTGGATGACCGCGCGCCGAGTCTGGTCGCTCCCCTCGAGCTCGCGTAGACGGTCACGGATCGAAGCATGGATCTCCTGCTCCTTGCGATCGAGGATCGCGTAGGCGAGCAGGCGCACGTCATCGGACGGATCCTTGAGCGCCATGGTCAGCAGGGGAATGGCATACTGGTCCGCCATCTGCCGGGTGGCCATCACCGCACGCAGCCGCTGGTGGCCATTTTTGGCATAGCGCAGGAGGTCGAAGAAGTGCGCTTCGCTGTAGATGGAATGGGGGCTGATCCGCACCGGGCGGAACGGCAGGTCTGGGATCGGAACTGTGGCCCAGCCGAGACCGATCGCGGGCACGGTGCGCAGGTGGCGGCTCAGTAGGACGCCGACGGTAGCACCGAGGAGGCCGGCGAGGGGAAGAAACAGGGCGAAGGCGGCGAACAGCAGGGAGGCCTGCTTTTTGGAATGGTGGAGGTGCGGCGGAAGCAGTTGAGGGAGGACGCCCGCAGCGACGATACTCGCGGCGGTGTGAAGCAGACCAAAGAGAGGCGCGGCCAAGAGGTCTCCGTGGAGCACGACCCACAGGGCCACGGCTTCGAGGCTAAGCGCTAGCGAGAGGAGGGCGTATCGCATGGTCCGGAAGTTGGCACTGCTCCGCCAGTTGGCTCCGTAGGCTCTCCACGGTATCACGCTTGCGAAGCAGAATGGAGTGCACCTCCACGCCGGCCTGCGCCAGCGAACAGCCGTGGCGCTTGTCGACCAAACTTTCTAAGCGCGTCAGATAGCCAGACAACCCGGCCTGATCGGTCAGTGGCATGAGCAAGAGCACCGCCTGGTGGCCTTCCCGGTTCGGTAAGGCTACCAGTTGATCGAGACCGCGGCGCTGCTCACGAAGTTGACCGAGAAGGGTCTCGGCCCGGGTGGGTTCGCGCAGCAGGATCGCCAGGACTACGGCCGGGAGATCGTAGCGTCGCTCGTCCTCGAGGCAGCGCCTGAGCTGCGCCCAGAACTCCTCTTCGGCGGTGCCCACCGAGAGAGGGTCGCCGCTGCCGCTGGCGAGCAGGTCGCCGATGTGGCCGGCGATGACCGCGAGGAGCTGCAGGTTCTCCTGGTGGAAAGCGACGAAGAGCACTTCGCGCACCGCGATGAGGCCCCAGACGTGCTGGTTCACGTCGACGATCGGGATGGCTGCCAGGAGACGGGTGTCCGCCGAATAGGTTTCGGGCTTGATACTGACCAGCTGGCCCTGCTGGAGTGCTTCGCACACCAGCGGATCCGAACCGTCGACGGCGACTCCTCCGCCCAGATGGGCCACGGCGGACTCCCCCAGTGTTCCGCTCGTGACGGGATAGAGAGAGGCCACCTGAATCCAGGCATAGTTGGCGAAGATGGAGACGATCTGCTCACCGATTCGGGGGCTGATCGGCTGCCGGCCCTCCCGGGCGACGGTCAGCTGTCGGCGGAGTCCCATCAGCGCTCCCCGCAGGCTCTGTGTGCTGCCGACGAAGCGCTGCTCGAGTCGATCGTGCGAGACCTTGAGCAGATGGTAGGCCCGGGTAAACTCATCCAGCCTCACCTGGCGATAGTCATTCGTGACCGTCAGGCTGCGGAGCCGGCGGGTCCAGAGATCGCGGAATTCACCCGCAATCATCCCGGTGGCGAGTAGACCGATGCTGAACTGCACCGGCCAGCCCGGCAGCGCCAGCCACTCGTAGCGCCAGGCGGTCGCCAGCCCGAGGATCAGCGTGAAGGCCGAGCCGAAGCCATGCGCAAAGCCGTAGCGAAGTCCGACGAGCAGCGGGGCGATCGCAGTCCAAGAGAAGGGCGCCCGGAGGAAAAATGGATCCTGCGGATGTAGCCGCCACCCGATGGCGATCGTTCCGGTCGTGATGAGTGATGTTTCTAGCCAGGAGAGCCAAGCCGGGGTAGGTCGGTCCCCCGGATCCTGGGGACCGGCGAGGTCGAGTTTCACGGGCGGTGAGCGATGGAGGAGTCGGGGGCAGTGGGGGGCGCTTCAAGTTGCAAATCGGCGAGTAGGCGATCGAGTAGCTTCTGTGCAGTGCCGGCGACGCTGTCACGCCCCCATCCCGACCGTGCACCGGTGGCGGACCAAACGACCCGCCCAGTCGCGAGATCGATCACCTGGATACTGAGCCCGACCGCCGGTTCGCCATCGAGACCGCTGCGGTAGCGCCACTCTTGGACGCTGCCGGTCACTCCATAGGTGAATCCAGCGCTCTTGCCCCATGCGAGGGCTGCTTCGTAACGGCGGCGCTCGTCGAGCTCGGGAAGATCAGTATCCGATGTGGCAACCGGATACTGGGTCAGGCCGGCGACGCCGTGGATGCGCAGGAGCGTCGCCAAAATGGATTCGCTCCGTTCGCCCGCTTGGGGAGTTTCTGCAAAATTCATCATCGGAAGGAGCACCCACCGGGAGCTGGGATCGAGGCGTGGACCGCGCTGGACCTGGTGGACAGCGCAGCCGGAGCTGAGAGTCAGGGCCAAGAGAACCGTTCGCTTGAGCATAGCGACTCCTAAGCCTTCATTCTTACCCAGAGAAGCGCTGCATGTACAGAAACTCCAGCCCCTCGTGACGGGCGCCGTTGAGATCGTTCGAGAAGAAGCCCCCGACATTGATCTCGCCCGGAGCACCCAATAGGCGGATGCCGAGACCCAACCGTAACCGCAGGTGGTAGGCGAGCTGGCTCGCCGGCCACATCCAGCCCAACCAGGCGTCGACATGGTAGCGCACGAGATCGCTATCAGCGCTGTGCAGCTCGGCGCCCAGTCCGAGGCTGGCCAGCCAGATTGGAACGAGCTCGTCAGGCCGCTGAATCGCGGGCCAGAGGGCCGTGACGCTGACGGGTAGGGATTCGGGCAGCCGGTTGATGAGCAGCGTGCCGGTGGCCTGGAGGCGCAGATCCGGACGGCTCGCCGATAACCGGTGACCGGCTTCGAAGTGCAGGGCCATGCCCTCTCCGAGCCAGGCCCAATCGCGACTCCGGTAGTCGCGCCACTCGATGCCCCACTGGGCAAACTCGCGCGGAGTGAGGTCGAGCGAGAGGGAGCCGGTCAGGCGATTTTGGCTGCCGGTGGCCCGCAGGGCAGAAGTTTCCAGGGTCAGCTCACCGATCGCCAGCGCGGCGCGCCCGAGCAGGTTGTGGCGCAGGCGGTAGCGCTGTTCGAGGTGCGCCTGGAACAGCGACTGATCGGCGCGTAGATTGGCCCCCACGGCCAAGATCGTCTGGCCGCGGAGCTGTTCGAAGATCATGGCCAAGAGCAGTCCCGCCTCGTGGGAAGGAACGGCCACCGAATCGGCGTCGACATGGTGGTAGGAGAGCTCCCCCGTCAGCCGGAAGCCGTGCTGTCTTCCCAGGTCGAACCGTCCACGCAACTGGTGGAGCTGGATCGGTCCGAGATTGTCATAATGCCAATCGAGCTGTGCCGTGGGCACATGGCGCGGTGCGAGGGCATGGACTTCGGCGGTGAGGGCGTCGAGCTCCTCGGGCCCTGAACGGCCGCGACCGAGAGCGAGCTCCTGGTTGGCCAGCGCCCAGGCCATCTCCTCTCGGCCGACTTGAACTTCACCATCGGCCCGCTCGACGCGCGAGAGGCGGGCCGCCTCCTCGTCGTCATCCAAAATGGCCAGTGCGGCCGCCCGGTCTGCCTCCGCGAGTGCCAGCTCGAGGCGTCGGGAGGAGGACAGCTCCCGCTCAGCGCCCGGCCAGCGTTTCAGCCAGAAGCGTGCCGCCTCTGGATTGCCATCGTCGAGCTCCATGCTGACGACAAAATCCCGCACTTCGGCCGCGGTCGAACGGTGGGCGGCCAGCGGTTCCACGAGCCGGCGAGCGGCCGCCTGTCCGCGCAGCTGTTGGACGAGGGAGGCATAGGCGACCAGGAGCTGGGGCGGGGTCGGTGTTTTGCGCGCGTGCAAGCGGGTCTGCAGCCGTTCGAGCAGAAAGTGTTGAAGTCGATCGGCGGCGACCGGGCGGCCGCTGCGGCGCAGCACATCGGCATAACTGACGAGAAAATGCAGATCGCTGGGTTGGCTACGCGCTTGGCGTTCGTACCAGGGGAGCGCCTCCTCGAGCTGGCCGAGCTGGTCATAGGCCACCGCGTAGGCGTTCCAGAAGGCGGGATCGAGGAGGGCGTCGGCGCGAAAACGGGCGCACAGCGCCGCAATTTGGGGGCGGTCGTGGTGATCGATGGCCAGCCAGAGCCAACCGAGTTTGGAGGTCGCGGAGCGCGGCTCGGCCGCCAGTGCATGGGCGAAGGCCCAGTAGGCCTCCGGCAGGCGGTGACGATGGGTCGCCCACTTGGCGACCATCAGCCAATAGTGTTCGTGCGACTGGAAACGAGCCGGATCCTGCTGGGCCAGGTGTAGCAGACCCGCGAAGTCGCGCCAGGCGCTGGCCCGGAAGGCACCATCGAGAGCGAGCACCAAGAGGCGAGGCTCATGGAGCTGGTGCCAGGCTTCGCGCGCCACGCGCATCGCTAGATCGAGCGCACGGGCCTCGAAGGCGAGCAGGAGGAGCCGCTCGGCGCCGGCGGGCTCGCGCACATCGTTCTCCCAGAGCGTCCGGTAGGCGACGAGCGCGTCGGAGTTCATCTCGGCTCGCCAGGCGAGCTCTGCCAAGAGTCGCCAGAAGGGCTGGTCGTGAGGCGAAGCGGCAGTTCGCACGGATTTCAGCTGTGCCAGCGCTTCGGTCGGGCGATGGAGCCGCCAGAGTAGCTCGGCCCGCTTGGTCGCATCTTCGATACGGGTGCCAAAGCGGCGCAGCAGCTCCTCGCGGGTCGCCAGTGCGGCCACCAGGTCACCCTGTCGCTCTTCTACCGCCGCCAGGGTGCGCCAGGCCTCGCGGTCGTACGGATGGCGCTGCGCATAGTCGCGGAGAAACCGCTTGGCGGGATCGGGAGTCCCCGCGCGCTCGAGCGTGTAGACGAGCGAGGCCAGCTCGGCGCGACTCAGTTCGTAGCGCCGCCCTTTGAGGAGCAGGAGCTCGGCCACGAGCCCGTCGACTTGCAGACCGCGAGCCAGCTGGAGCGCGTGGTCGAGAAAGGCGGCGTTGTGAGTATGGTGAGCCAGCCAGCGCCATTCGGTCAGCGCGCGACGAGGGCGCTTCACCCATTCGGCCACCGTCCCGACTTGCCGATGTGCCTCGGGATCCTGGGATTGGCGCGCGACCAGCTCCTCCGCGCTGCGGAGTGCGGCAGGGAGATCGTGCGCGGCCAGGGCGAGCTTGAATTGGCGCTTTCTGAGTGGGTCATTTTCCGGAAAGCGGGCGATCCATTGGGCCAGCCAGGTGCGCGCTTGGGAAAGGTGGTTGGCGGCGAGCGCTACCTCCACCGCCTGTTCGTAGAGCCGCTCCCGTTCTGGGGGCGACGCAGCGGGGAATCGTCCCAGGAGTTTGCCCATCAAGGCCAAGGCGCGGGCATTGCGATTGGCGCTGCGCCACTTCGCCACTGCCCGTAGGTCGAGCTCCAGGGCCGGCTGGGGATCTGCACTGCGCGCACCGGCCTCGAGGGCCAGCGCTGATAGATCGGGGCGGCCGAGTTCGAGGGCGATGCCAGCGATGAGTTCGGCCCGGTCGATCGGTAGTTTGAGATGAGCGGCGAGCAGCCCCTCGATGGTTTGGCCTAGACCCCGCAGGTGCGTTCGCCGGGCGCGCTCCTCCCCGGCGGCGGCCAGTTCACGCCGCTTGAGCTCGAGCGCCAGCAGATCCGCCTCGAGATAGTGCTGGGGGCGAGGCGTTTCGAAAAAGGCGAGGGCTTGCCAGGCGTCTGCCCAGCGGCCGAGATCCATCTGATGGCGGGCCAAGGCCACCCGCGCGGGTCGATTTTCGGGCTCCGCCCGCAGCCGGATCTTGAGGTAGGCGATCGCGAGCTCGTCCGAGCGAGAGAGATCGAGCGTGCCACCGCGAGGAAAGAGCAGCACCAGAAGCGCAGCGATCGCGCCGGCGAGCAAGAGGAGCGTCATCGGGCGGACCAGCCGCTCTCGCCTAGGGACAGACAAGCTCGACCTCGCCGGTATCGCGGCCGGGAAAATGCAGCTCGAGGGGGACGGTTCGCACGACCTGTGCGCCCCGAGCACCGGAGAGGATTCGGCAGGGCGCCGGGCTCGAGACCACCAGGCGTACCGGCTGGTGCCCGGTGAGACGGAGTGCAACTCCGCGAGGAGTGGACTCCCATCGGACCAGCCGCGCGTTGGCCGATTCGAGGAGGGGGCGGTTCGGCGGAGAGGCGGTCAGGTAGAGCAGGGCCGAGTCGCCGGGGCCGAGGGCGAGATAGCGCCCTTGCGGAAGATCGCGGATGCCGACGAAATTGTGCGAACGGCTGAGATCGGGCCAGCCGAGCTCCGCTCCGATGCGCAGAGTACGCAGGGGGGCCATCCCGCGAATGCGCAGGCCACCATCGAGTTGGCGCGAGAAGGTGACGCGATCAAACGCCTCTGCCTGGCGGACGAAATCGCTGGCGGTGATGGGAAAGGGGGACTGCGATAGCGCCCAGCGATAGACCTCGTCCAGGGCCTTGAGCGAGGCCTCTTTGGTGCCCGAATAGAAGTGGTAGTAGATCGCGATCGGCTTGAGGCGGCGCGGCTGGTCGGTCAGCTGGAAGGTTTCGATGGCCTTTCGGTAACCGTAGAAGGGTGAATTCCAGTTGTGGGTGAAAACGTTCTCATTCTGCACCGGGGCGTAGACTTGCAGCTCGCCATCGACGGGGCGCAGCGTGGGGGATACTTCGGTGAGCGATGGGAATTCGCGGGTCATAGCGGTATTGCCACCGTTGAGGTTGCCGAGACCCGCTTGGCGCACGAGCGCGAGGGCTTCGCGGCCGGGTAGGGCGTCGCCCGACCAGAGAAAGAGGCGGACCGGCTTTTCCGGTGGCGCCAGCTGGCGCCGGATGTAGTCGATGGAGCCGGTGATTTCACGGCGAAGATCGAACTGGTATCCTGGAATGGAGAGGTGGTAGCGGTCGCGTTCTGGATCGCCGCCTGCCGAGCGCTCCCAGTTGAAAGGATGGCTGAAAGAGTGGCTGGCGATCTCGACGTGAGGCAGCTGGAAGATCTGGCGCGCGATGGTTTCGAGCTCGGGGGATAGCTCGCGGTGGAGCCCCGCCATACCGAGCTCTCCTTCGATCACCGAGACCGTGGTGGGTAGGGTAAAGGGGCGCAGAATGCGATCGAGGATCACCTGGCCGGCCAGGGGGGAGCCGGGCAGTTCGGCCCGGCTGGCGAAGCCATCTCCGTCGATGTGGACGAGGAGCAGGCGCCGCCCATTCTCGGTGGTCAAATCGGGTACGGGGAGCGTTGGGAGTGCGAGGGCGCGCTGAAGAAAGTCGAAGGGGTTCAGGATCCAGCGCTCGTGGTCTTCAAAGCCCGTTTCGATCACGAAGGGCGCTAGCGCAAAGCCACCCCAGGGTGCGGTTGCGACCACCGTCGAGCGCTGCCCCTCGCCATCCAGGAGCTCGAGGTGGGCCTCAAAGCCCGGTCCGGTCTGCCAAGTTCGCGGTAGGGCGCGGGCGGGCAGGGAGAGCGGTCCCTCGAATCCGACCCCTGCGCTCGCGCGCGCGACGCGGTAGGGCGGCGAAGGCCGCTTGTCCGGTGTGCTGAGGCCGAGCTGTTTGAGGAACGGGGGATCGGCCCAAAAACCCAGATGATCGAGGATCGCGATTCGAATGCCCGCGGCGACCTGGCTGAGCAGCCAGTTGCGGAGGCGGTTGGCAGCCGGCAGTTCGTCGTCGGTAAACCAGGTCACAATCCCGGCGTAGCGACCAGCGAGCGGATAGCTGGGGAGCGGGGCACGGACATCCCAGTAGTCGACCGCGAAGCCCAGGTATTCGAGCGGCAGGGCGGCGAGTCGATGGACCGAGCTGAAGGCGATCCCCGGCTCTTCGGCGCCATCGTAGAGGGCGAGAACGCGACGCGAAACGGGCTCGAGAGCGCCCAGTCCGAGGGTGTCGAGCCCCACGGTGGAGACCCAAGGGGTGATTCCGAGGTCGGCGATCTTGCGCGCGGTGTCGCGAGCGCGGGCGCGCTCCGCCGCGGGAAGATAGTCGACCGCAGCGACGGGGAGGTGGTAGCGATCACGCGCCTCCCGCAGGCGGTCGAGCAGCCATCGGCGATCCGCTTCGGGAACGGGCCGGTAGCGCGAGGCTGCGGGATCCCAGCCTTCAAACAGCGATTCGGCCACGAGACCGGTGACGAACGATGCCACGCGCGGCAGTAGCAGGAAGCCGCGGTTGAGTAGCAGCTTGAGGCCGGGCAGCCGCTGGTGCAGCGTTTCGATGAGTTCGCAGAGCGCCGCCTGGCGGACAGCGCGCGCCTCGGGATCGGAGAGGATCCGTTCGTAGCTATCGAGTGTATCGAGAAAGAGCCCCCGAAAACCGCGCCGCCACAGCGCGTCGGCTCGTTCGAGGAGCAGGGCCTGCCAGCCGGCTTCAGCAGGATCGAGAATGCGGCTCTGCCAGCCAGAATTGGCCCCCAAGAGCCAGCGCGAATCGAGGCGCGGCTGCCAGGGCTGGTCGCTGCCGACCTCGCCCACGCTCAGGTAGGCGTAGACCTCGCTGGGGCCGAATGCCGCGAGCTCGGCGCGGGACACCGATTCGGGCTGTAGCACCACGCGATCGAAATGGGCCAAGAGCTCCGCGGGCACGGGCGAGCCGTAGAACAGGGCAAGGCTGGGCGGCTCCGCCCGAGCGGCAGCCAGGAGGAGGCAGCAGCAAAGCAGAAGCGAGCGAGGGACCACCTCTGTCATTGTATATGGTTGCGCATGGGTCGCTAGTTGTGTTCGTGGGTTCGTGTTCGTGGGTTCGTTGACAGGCCCCAGTTCGGCAAGTACGTTTCCTGCCCGATGCCCGGCGCCCGCCTCGAGATCCGTGACCTGAAAAAGTCCTTTCTTCACGGCGGGCAGGTGATCGAAGTGCTCAAGGGGATCGATCTCACCGTCGAACCGGGCGAAATGGTGGCGGTGATCGGCGCATCGGGAGTCGGCAAATCGACTTTGCTCCACGTATTGGGAACCCTGGATACGCCCAGTTCGGGAACCCTTCATTTCGATGGCCAAGAGGTGGGCCGGCTATCGCCGCGGGCCTTGGCGGGGTTTCGCAATCGCTCGATTGGCTTCGTGTTTCAGTTTCACCATCTCCTGCCAGAGTTCACTGCTGCGGAGAACGTGGCCCTGCCGGCGATGATCGGCGGCCAGACGCGCGCCGGTGCGCTGGCGACGGCGACGAACTTGCTCGAACAGGTGGGTCTCAGCCACCGACTGACGCATCGTCCCGGCGAGCTATCGGGGGGGGAACAGCAGCGGGTGGCGCTGGCGCGTGCGCTCGTGACTGAGCCACGGCTCCTGCTGGCCGATGAGCCGACCGGCAATCTCGACAGCGTGACGGGCGCCGAGATGCATGCGCTGTTTGTGGCCCTCAACGAGCAGCGTGGGATGACGATGATCGTCGTCACGCACAACGCCGACCTCGCGCAGCGCATGCCTCGGCGCATTCGGATGGTCGACGGACGGCTGCAGGATGTGGCGGGAGCCGCCGCATGAAACTCGGCCGTCTCCTGATCCTGCTGCTCTGGTTAGGCCCCAGCGCCGGCTTTGCCGGTGAGCACGAAGGGGGCGAAGCGGCGCCCAAGATCGTCAAGCTGCGCTTTCGCGGCAACCGCAAGACCGAAGACGAGGCGATCCGGGTGAACCTGTCGCTGCAGGTGGGCGAACCCTTGAACCGCGCCCAGCTACGGGACGACGTGCGCGCGGTCTGGCGGATGGGCTACTTCGAGGACGTTCGGGTCGAAGCTGAAGAGGTGAGCGGCGGGATGGAGCTCACCTATCTGCTGGTCGAGAAACCGACCCTCCGCAAAATCTATGTGTCGGGCAATGCCGAGGTGGGCGTCGACAAGATCAACGAGGTGCTCGATCTCCGTCGCGATACGATTTTCGACGCGACGAAGGTCAAACGCAATGAAGAGAAGGTGCGCGACCTCTACGTGGAAAAGGGCTTCTACCTGGTCGATGTGTCCTCCGAGGTGAAGCGCCTTTCGCAGGCGGAGGTCGATGTCTATTTCTACGTCAATGAACACGCCAAGGTGGAGGTGCGGCAGATCAGTTTTCTCGGAAACCGGGCGGTGACCGCCGACGAGCTGCGCGGAGCGATCGGCACACAGGAGGGCGGGTGGCTCTCTTTTCTCACCTCTTCGGGGACCTACAAGGAGGACGCTTTCGACCGCGACCTTCTGCTGATCACGGCCTTCTACTATGACCGCGGCTACATCAATGTGAAGATCGGCAAGCCCGAAATCGAGCTCTCGGGAGACAAGCAGTTCATCTACATCACCATCCCCCTCGAAGAAGGGCCGCAGTTTCACATCGGCAAGATCGACTTCAAGGGCGATCTGGTGGCCCCCAAGGAGGAGTACTACCGCCGGCTCACGGTCCACACCGGCGACACCTTCAATCGATCGAAGCTCGGTAACGACATCATCAAGTTGAACGATCTCTACAAGGACAAGGGCTACGCCTACGTCAATATCACGCCGCAAACTGCGATCGATAACGACGCGCGAAACGTCGATCTCACCTTCGACATTCAGCAGGGCGTGAAGGTCTTCGTCGAGCGCATCAACATCCGCGGCAATACCAAGACGCGCGATAAGGTGATTCGCCGCGAACTCAAGGTGGCCGAGGGCGAGCTTTATAGCCAGAGCCTGCTCGACTTCTCTAAACGGCGCGTGCAGGCGCTCGGTTTTTTCGAGAAGGTGGAGCTTTCGACTCGCCGCGGTAGCACCGACAATAAGATCGAAGTCAATCTCGAGGTGACGGAGCGGCCGACGGGAACTTTCCAAATCGGCGCGGGTTTTTCCTCGGTGGAGAACTTCATCGGGCAGGCGCAGGTCTCACAGAACAATCTGTTTGGGCGTGGACAGACGCTGGCATTGCAAGCGCAGATCTCCTCGTTACGACAACTGTTCAGTCTGCGTTTTCTCGACCCCTATTTCCTCGATACGTCGCTCACTTTCGCTTTTTCGATCTACAACTCGCTGCTCTTCTATCCGTCGTTCAATCGCACTGCGCGCGGTGGGGATCTCACGTGGGGCTATCTGCTTTCCGACAACCTGCGCATCTTCGGTACCTACAAGCTCGAGTCGGTGATCGTCGCGCAAAACCCTGTCGGCTTTAATTTCGGTAGCTTCGCGGGGAGCGGCTTCGGCGGCTTTGCGCAGGCTTCGGCAGGGACCATCACGAATCTGTTTCGCTCCGGCTTTACCTCATCGCTCAAGGGATCGATCAACTACGATTCACGCAACGACCGCATGTTTCCGACCAAGGGCATCTTCGCCTCCGCGGCAGCGGAGATCGCCAGCCCCTATATCGCCTCGCAATCCGATTTTTGGCGCCTCACCGGCTTTACGCGTTTCTACTATCCCTTGTGGGGGCCGTTCGTCTTTCGCACCAATCTACAAGCTGATTTTGTTGCCAGCCCCTCGTCTCAGGGGGTGCCGATCTACGAACGCTACTTTCCAGGCGGCATCAACACCATCCGCGGCTACCATCTGCTGTCCCTGGGACCCCAGGTCAATATTCAGGAGACGCAAGACCCGAATGCCTTCCTCGTGCCCTTCAACATCGGCGGAAATCTGCAGCTGGTGTCGAACTTCGAAATCGAATTCCCGATCTTCCCCCAAGTGCAGATCAAGGGGGTGGTCTTCTTCGATGCGGGCAACGCCTACAACACCGAGAGCAAGTGGTGCTCCGGCGTAGGCCATACCAGCGTGCCGTCGCAAGCCGACCCTTGCACTCTGCTCAACGGCGGTTTTTCGGGCGTTTTCGGCAACCTGCGCACTTCCGCGGGCTTCGGCTTCCGCTGGTTCTCGCCAATCGGACCGCTGCGCTTCGAGTGGGGCATTCCCATCGGCAAACTACGCAACGAAGACCCCATCGTCTTTGAATTTACGATTGGCAATTTCTTCTAACCATTGTAAGTGAGAGCCACTTTTCCACGCCTTGGAGGCTACATGACCCGGATGATTCTCGCGCTGGCACTGCTGGTATTTCCCCGCCTGGCCCACGCCGAGCTCAAGATCGCCTATGTCGATCTACAGCGTGCGCTCGAGGAGACGGAAGAGGGGCGCCAAGCCAAGACCAAGCTCAAGACCGATTTCGAGAAGAAGCAAAAGGAGCTCGACCAGCGGCAGGAGGAGCTCAAGAAGATGAAGGGCGACCTCGACAAGCAGGCCGCGATTCTCAAACCCGACGCCCTGCAGTCGAAGCAGCAGGAGCTGCAGCAGAGGCTGGTGAGCCTCCAGGATACCTACATGCGGCTGCAGAAGCAGCTCCAGGAGCGCGAGGCGGAAGAGACGGGACGGATCTTCAAGAAAATGTCCTCGGTCATCGCCGAGATTGCCAAGACCGAGGGCGTCACCTATGTGCTCGAAAAGTCGACCGGCATCCTCTATGCCCCGCCATCACTGGATCTCACCAACGAGCTGATCCGCAAGTACAACTCCTCGGGGACCTCGGGGAAGTCGAGCAAGTAGTGGTTCTCGATGCCGTCGCCATCGAGCGCCTGTTACCGCATCGCTTTCCCTTTATGCTGATCGACCGGGTGGTCGAACTGAGTGAGGAGCGGGTGGTGGCGCTCAAGAATGTCACCCTGAATGAGCCCTTTTTCGCGGGCCATTTTCCCGGCCATCCCGTGATGCCAGGCGTGCTGATCGTCGAGGCGATGGCGCAGGCCGGCGCCGTGATGGCGATGCGCGCGTCGAACTTCGACCCGGTGCGTCAGGTGGTCTATTTCATGGCGCTCGACAAGGTCAAATTTCGTAAGCCCGTGGTGCCCGGCGACCAGCTGCGTCTCGAGGTGGAGCCCCTGCGCAAGGGCGCTTCGATTTGGAAAATGAAGGGGCAGGCGCTCGTCGACGGGCAGCTGGTTTGCGAAGCCGAGTTCTTGGCCTCGCTCGTTGACCGCCCACAGTAACGCTCCGCGTTAGATAGCGCTCACTTGACTTGTTGGCGTAGCCGGTGCAAAATCTAACCTGAGGGCTCCCATTGTCCTCAGACGCGGGAGAACGGCCATGCTCGACCCCTGGATCATCGAGGAGATCCGGCGAAGGGAAGAGGAGGAGCGCCAGCACCGCGAGCAGCGTCCGGTGCTGGACATTCCACTGGAAGCACCGGAATTTCCACCGGAACACGGCGGTAGCGCGCGCCCCCCCGAATCCGACCTGGAGCGCGGAGTCGTGATCGTCGACTTCTCGATCTAGTGGAGCGGGTCCACAGGTACGTCGACGGGGGCAAGGCCCGGCGGTAGTCTTGCTGTCCTATTTGCAGATTTCGGCCCAGCGCTCCCGCAGCTCTGCAGGCGACCAGGTGCCCCCCGAACGGGGTGCGACGCCTTGGCTTTGCGTCATTTTGTAGATGGAGAGCTGGTTGCCCTGAACCCCGACGATGGTGCCGGTGATCTCCGCAGCCGCCTCGGAGGCCAGGAAGACCGCGATGGGCGCGATGTGTTCGGGCGCCAGGAGCTGCTTACCCGCGTCGCCCATCGATTTCACCACGGCGAGGTCTTCGGTCATTCGGGTGAAGGCCACCGGCGCGATCGCATTGCAGGTGATCTTGTAACGCGCGAGCTCCATGGACACGGTGCGGGTAAAGCCGTAGATGCCCGCCTTGGCTGCCGAGTAGTTGGCCTGGCCGACGTTTCCGAGCAGGCCGGAAAGGCTGGTCGTGTTGATGATTCGACCCCCTTCGCCCTGGGTCTTGAGATGCCGCGCCACCGCCTGCGTAGCGTAAAAGGTCCCTTTCAGATGGACGGAATAGACGATATCCCAGTCGGCATCGGACATGTTGAGCAGGGTCCGGTCGCGCAGCACGCCCGCGTTGTTGATAAGGATATCGGCGCGGCCAAACTTGGCGAGCGCGCTCCAGAGGAGACCATCGCCACCTTCGCGCGTGGTTACCGAATCGTAGTTGGCCACCGCATCGCCGCCGGCCCGCTTGATCTCGGCGACCACCGCATCCGCCATGTCCGAACCCTTGCCGCCCCCCGCGCGATCGCCGCCGAGATCGTTGACGACCACTTTGGCGCCCTCTTGAGCGAGGGCCAATGCATGCGCGCGGCCGATGCCGCCCCCCGCGCCCGTGACAATCGCGACCTTTCCGTCGAGTAGTCCCATGTCGATCCTCCTTGAACGCGGGCGAAAGAATAGTGTCGCATCTCCGCGCTGTCCACTGCCTTGCGGTGCCCCAGCGGCGAGTGTAGGGTTTCGCCATGCCGATCCTGAAGACGCTCACGCGCGGGCGCCGCTGGCGGGTCACGGTTCCGCTGACCCTCTTGCTGGGATTTCTCGCCTGGCAGGGGCTGCGCTACTGGTGGTATCGCGGCTATTCACGCGGCACGCGCACGGGGATCGTACGAAAGGTGTCCTTGAAGGGGCCGCCCTACTGTAAGTTCACCTCCGTGGAGATGGTTCTGAGTGGTCTGCTCCCTGGTGCTGCTCCCGAAGTGTGGAACTTCTCGCTCGACGACGATAAGTCGCCGCTCCTCGAAAAGCTGCGCACCGTCGAGCGGAGCGGAGCGCGCATCACCGTCGAATATCGGCAGGATCTTCATAAGTGGTGGGCCTGCGCCGACACGGAGTATTTCGCCGTCGGGGTGGAGTGAACGAACTACTACGGTGAGAGATCAGCGGCGTCGGCCAGGAAGGTCATGGCGAGATCTTTTGCGATCACAGAATCGGTGAAGATCTCGCCCACCTCGCGATTGTTGAGCAGGCCGCCGCTGGTGAAATTCTGCGAGCCGATGAAGACCTGATCGTCGGCCAGAATCATCTTGCCGTGGAGGTAGTGGCGAGTGAAGAATTCGGCGGAGATCCCGGCCAGCTGAAGCTCGTCCAGGGCCGCCCGGTTTTTCGGCGGCTCCCCACCGTGTCCCGGCTGGTAGCCGAGCAGTACCCGTACCTCCACTCCCCGTTTGCGAGCGGA
>JAHFDT010000254.1 GCA_023248875.1 Myxococcales bacterium
GACGTAGGCATCGACGTAGTCGCGAATCGTGTGGGAGATATTTCGCTCCTCGTTGAAGGCGGGAATCACCACACTGAGTTTGGGCATCGCTAGTCTAAATATTTTCCCAGGTCGGTCCCATCGCGCGTCACATTGATCGCTACCGCCGAAGGATAGCCGTTGGTGTTGGAAAAGTCGTTCACCAAAACGCGCTGCGAATTGCCGCAGCCCATCACCAGCTCCACCGACTCTAGCCCCTGCTCTTTCAGTTGGCCCATCGTCACCACCCGATATTTTTCCGGGCGCGCGGTGGTGATGAAAACGCGGTTGCCCTTCCGCAGGAGCTGCTTCACTGCAGCGATGTTCTCAGGAATGGCTTCGGTCGTCCCCCACAGCGGTTCAAAGAATTCGGCGCCGTTTTTGAACAAGATCCCATCGAGATCGATAAAAAAGGTCCGGCGCTGGCTCCTTGCACGACGCCAGTCTTCCAGCGTGCCCCAATCTTCATAGTCCGTCACCTGCTCGGCCGCGATCGTCTGCCCCTCCGAAATCATGTAGTTCATGATGTGGGAGAGGTAGAGATCCTCCTCCTTGGGAAGTTGCGATTCGAGCTCTCGGAAGTACTTCAAGTACTCGCGCGCATCGCGGAAGTAGTAGCCGCCGACCGAAAAGTGCGACGAAATCACCTTCTTCTCGACGATCTGGATCACCAGTCCATCCTGATTCATCTGCAGATAGGACTTGTTGCGCGGGTTGATCACATCGAAATGCTGGAGCGTCTCGAAACAGACGTAGTTGGAATTCTGCTCCAACCTTTTCAGCGAAAATCGATTGTCCGAGTCCTTGACGAAGACCGCCTCGTCGATCTTCATCACTTCGATCGTCCGCGCGACCGTTTCAGGCTGGTTCCGCGTCCGTTTCGGCAAGATGCAAATCTGTAGCTCTTCGCCGATCGCCCGACGCAGGCCCGTCGATACCTTGTAAGCCTCCTCCACTTCCGACAGGATCGAGATGATCACATCCTTCGGCCGCACCGGAAGCCCCTCGATCGCAGCCTGCACCATCAGGCGCCCGTCGAAATCGTTCAACATCCATTTGGGTCGCATGTTGGGAAAGCGCGTGCTCATTCCGCAACATGGGACGACGACCTTCATCGGGACTCCTTTTCCAATCGGGCGATCTGGGTTTGCAGAAATCCTCGGACGCGCTGTCGCAGCCGCTCCTCGAGACCATCCGTCCGCCCTTTCGCGTAGGGAACAATGCGAAAGAGCATCAGCGCCAGGAGTAGATAGTGAAACTCGCCGTAGCGGGGATCGATTTCGGCCACCAGCCGATCCCACTGACGCCGTACCGGGAGCAGCTTGGAGGCCGGGATCGGTTCGGGATGATTCCTCAAGGTGAACCAATGACCTTCCAGATCCTGGAAGGTCTTGGCGATGCTCAGCCAATAGTGCGAATAGGAGCTATCGAGAAAATCGATCAACCACAGCCGTCCACTGGCATCAATCAGAATATTTTCTAGCGTCAGGTCGGCGTGGGAGAGCGTCGCTTCGGCATGGTCGGAGCGCTGCAGGCGGTCCAGAATCCAGCGAAAACCGGCCAGCTCCTCTCCCTCGGAGACCTCGATCAGCGCAGCGACGCTTTCCACCTTGTCGCGACAGTAATCGAGGAGGGAACAGGCGCTGGTGCGATGGGGTGTCCGCTGGAAGAAGACGATGATCTCCTGCAGCTTGCGCAGCATCTTGGCGATCTCGAAATGGTCCGAATCGCTGATGAAGCTGATGAGATCGCGCGATGGCACATATTGGGAATCGAAGTAGAAGCGAGCGTCGAGATGACCGGATCCGAAGATCCGCGGCACACCAAACGGTCGGTTCTCGTAGCGCGAGAAGGTCTCCTGCTCCTGCATCTGGCGCAGCAACCGATCATTATAGTCCCGGCTGCCGGAGACCTTTCGCACGAACAGGGACTCTCCTTGCCTCATGAGCAGAACGTCGCAGCCGGAATAGCCGCTCAGTGGCCGCAGCACCTCAGCGCCCGAAGAGAGCGCCTGGGGAGCATTTTGCGGTCCGCGGCTCATCGCAACCGGTCCACGGAATAGGCGAAGGCCACCAGCGGCGGAAACCAAGCTTTGTGACGGTTGAATTCCATGAGCTCGCCGAGCTTATCGCGCCGAATGAAGCTCAGCGAAACTCCGTAGTAGGGGTGACGCATGAGCAGGAGATCGTAGTCGCGCGCCAATTTGTCGATACCGCCGTAGGTGCGACGAAGAAATGTTCCGAGCTCCTGGACGTGCCCGTTCGAAAGATAGAGGTCGAGCCAACCGGCCGGCGCCTTTGGAACCGGCAAGAAGTTGAGATTCTCCTCCACAAAAGGGGGAAACACCTGCTGCGCTTCGAGCTCGCGTGGCGAGGGGATGAGTTCGAGCGTGCTCACCACGATCATCTCCGGACGGACTTCGTCGATGATGGTCGGGTCGGCTTTGATGCCCACGCCCGGGAAATCATCGGCCTGGACCCGGCGAAAGCGCGGATTCGTGATGCCGAACATGTCGACCAGGTGGTGCTCGGAATAGTAGGGTATCGTCGCTATTTCGACCTGGGCGATCTTCCAATCGGGTGGCGCGATCTGTTTCAGCGTACTTCCAAACATTTTGTAGTAGTTGGTTTTCTTAGCCGCCCATGGGTACGGGTTGGGCCGCGCGATGGACACCTGCGCAGTGCCCGCCACGATCACTGCTCCGACGAGAAGATTGGCCAGGCGCGGCGCACGGTGGCTGAGCTGGGCGCGTCCCCATTCGAGGAGCAGCGCGCTGATCACAAAGAGCAGACCCACCTGGGGAACGTAGTAGCGCTGGTACCCCAGATAGTCCCCGCCCCCGGCGATGTAGGGCAGCGTGAAGAGCCCGAGCGCGGCGAAGGTGAGCCATTGAATTCGGGTCGGCCGCCGCACCAGCAGCGCCAAGAGCGCGGTGTAGAGCACGGGCAGACGCAACACCGCATCGATGGCCAACACCTTCAGCTCTCGGACGAAGCGGGCTTTCACCAGCGCGGGGATGGCCAGGGCCGATCCTTTGAACTGGCCCGGCGAAGGGGTGAGATGGCCATAGTAGAGCAGCCAAAAGAGATGGAACACCACCACCGGCAAAAACAGCAGTGCCGCCGCTGGCCCGCCGCGGGCGCGCCACCAGTCGATCGCAGCGCGCCCCTCTGCCAAGAGCTGCACCACCGGCAGGAGCAGGCACAGAATCACCCCCTCATTTCTCACCCATGGCAACATCCCAGCGATGAAGTAGGCGGAAAGAAATCGTTTTTCCCAGAACAGTTGGAGGCAGATCAGCAGGCCCGAGGCGAATAGAAAGACCGAAAAGCCAGACAGCGCAGGGCGAGCGATCCAGGAGGAGAGCGCGGCACAGGCGCCGATCGCCAGGCCGACTCGTTCGTTGCCGGTGATGCAGGCGGCAAACCGGGAGATCACCCCCAAAAAGAGCGCACCCAACAAGAAGGAGAGCACGATCGCAGCGTAAACCGGCTCTATGCCTAGTTTTCCCAGCCCACACAGCAGCAACAGGAAGGCCATCTCCGCGGTACCATCCTGTTTGGCCCCCACGCTCATGGAGAGCCCCCCGCCCGAGAGCCAAACCTTGGCCATCCGCGGGGCGATGAAGGTCTCATCGCAGATTTGGTAATAGTAGAAGGAGTTCAATAGGTAGAGCAGGAAAATGGCGGCGGTCGCGCCGACCATCTCCACCCGCCCGAGCGGACGCTGGACGAGCAGCGCCAGTGGCAAAACCACGACCAGAGCCAACTTGGCCAGGCTGGCCGGATCCAGGGTGGCTCCCCCGAACCAGGCGGCGGGCCCGGCGATCCAGGCCGCACCATAGTGGGACAAATCCAGAAAATAGCTCTGCATTTGGGAGTCTCGGGCGCGCGGAGTATCCCTGATCGAAAGGGTGAAGTCAATCGGCGGATAGGCGGACAGGCGCCCGAAAACATAGCGTTTTATGGCGTGACCTCGCGAGCGCCGAGCCCCCTGCACTGCCATTGGTGTCCGGCCGGGGGAAAAACTTTCAGAATCGACCTGGAGTGCATTTCAAGTCGCGGGGAAGCGAATCCGAAATTGAGTACCGTGCTCGCGGGTGAGTTCGATCTTCCCGCGCAGCTGTTGCGTCAAACTGGAAACAATCTGGAGCCCGAGGCTCGGAGTGCACCCGGGGTCGATCCCGAGGGGCATGCCCCTGCCGTCGTCAGCCACCCAGAGCTCCAACAGATCTGGGCTCGGCCGACGGAGGGCGACCTCGATGCGACCGCCCTGATCGCGGAAGGCATGTTTGAGGGAATTCGATACCAGCTCATTGACGATCAGTCCGCAGGGGATCGCGTGAT
>JAHFDT010000069.1:0-4922 GCA_023248875.1 Myxococcales bacterium
AGTCCTGCGTCGTCGCTCCTTGCTTCGCCTCGGTCTCGGGGTCCCCCGGTCCGAGGACGTCTGCGGCCGAGGCAGAGGGGATCGCCTCGCTACGCTCAACTTAACGTGAGGTCGGTCTAAGTGACTACTTGCCGAACCGATCGAAGTCCGGTGGCCGCTGAGGCGTGGGCGGCGGCTCCGGTGTCTTCACGGTCGTCGCGGTTGCCGTCGATCCGATATCGATGCCGTGGAAGGCCAGCGCAAAGTCGTCGGGCCGGGTCGCTACGGCCAGCGCCGCTTCATAGGTGACGAGCCGTCGTCGCACGTGGTCGGTCAGACACTGGTCAAAGGTCATCATCCCGTACGGGTGGCGTCCCGCGGCGACCGCGTCGCTGATCTCCCGCAGACGGGTCGGCTGTTCGATGAGCTCTCTGACGCGCTGCGAATTGATCATCACCTCGACCGCCGGAACCATGCCCATGCCATCGGCGCGAGGCACCAGACGCTGGGAGATGATGCCCTTGAGCACGCCGGCGAGTTGGGTGCGCACTTGGGCCTGCTGGTGGGTCGGGAAGGCCACGACGATTCGGTTGATGGTTTCGACGGCGTCGATGGTGTGGATGGTCGATAGCACGAGGTGTCCGGTCTCAGCAGCGAGCAGGGCCGTCTCGATCGTCTCGAGGTCGCGGATCTCACCGACCTGGATGACATCGGGATTCTGTCGCAGCGCCGCGCGCAGTGCGCGAGCGTAGGTCGTGGTATCGAACTCGAGTTCGCGCTGGTTGATGATCGAACGTTGGTCGCGGTGGATGTATTCGATGGGGTCTTCGATCGTGATGATGTGCGCGGCACGAGTGCGGTTGATCGCATCTACCATGGCCGCTAGTGTGGTCGACTTGCCGGATCCAGTCGCGCCCGTGACCAGCACCAGACCGCGCGGCTCGTTCGCCAGCTTGAGCACCACCTCCGGAAGCGTGAGCCGCTCAAATGGGGGCACTTCAGCTGGAACGACGCGCATTGCGATGCCATAGCTGCCGCGCTGGAGAAAAATATTGATGCGATAGCGGCCGCCCTGTTCGTCGCTGTAGCCGAGGTCGAGGTCCTTCTCACGGTCGAAGTGCTCCCGCTGTCGTTCGCTCATCAGGTTGATGGCAAAGGTGGAGATCACTTCGCCCGAAAGCGGCGGCATATCGCGCACCGTTCGCAGCGCGCCCTTGATGCGGAACACCGGTGGCAGGCCTACCTTGAAGTGGACATCCGATGCGCCGAGCTGGCGCGCGGTCTGCAAGCACTGGTCGAGTAGAGGATTCACACTTCGACAATATCACAGCGGGGCGAGCCACCGTGGTAAAATGGTTAGCTGTGAACCGACCATGAGCGAAGCGCTCATCTTTGATGGTGATGAAAAGGTCCAGGACGGCCTGAGTGCGCTGGTGCGCGAGGCAGGGCTGACGCCGATGGTGCTGACCGATCCGGGGCGAGCTCTGGATCGCTGTGGTGAGCAGCAGTGGGTCGTGGCACTGGTTGATTGGGATACACCCACCGTCGGTGGGGGAATGGCGTTGATCAGTGAACTGCACCGCCGCTCACCCACGACCAAGCTGGTGTTGCTGCTGGCCCGGCCGGATTTTGAGGCAGCGGTGGCGGGCTTGCGCGCGGGCGTGCGCGACGTGGTGGTGAAGTCGCCGGCGCAGCTGGACTATCTGCGCGAAAGAGTGGTGGAGGCGGCGCGGGGTTCGCAAGCGGAGCCGGGGGCGCTCCTCAAGGAGGCGCTCACACTCGAGGAGGATCTGCTGAAGGAGCTTGCGACGGTCTACCGGAAAGCAGTCGATTCCGATCCTCGGTTTCAGAGCGCCGCGGAGCTGGAGACGGCGGTGCTGGTGGTCGATAACGAGCCCGGTTTGGAGGGGCAGTTGGCGGCGCTATGGCAGGGGAGGTCGGGTTTGAAAGCGCGGGTGGTGATCTCGGGCGGCGAAGCACTCGACCTCGCTGCGCGCGGTGCCTTCCAGATCGTTTTGGTCAAGGAGGGGCTACCCGATCTGCCGGGCTCCATGGTGGTGCGAACGATCAAGGCGAGCTCGCCCGAGACGATGGTTCTGCACTACTCGATGGGCCCGGGCGGCAAGGTGGCGATGGTGGAGCCGGGGGATCGTACCGTGGCGCTGCCCGAGCTCGGCGACCGAGCGGAGCTGTTTGCGCGCCTCGAAGACCTCATCGCCGCATCTCGCGCGACTCAGCGCGAACGCCGGATCCAGGCTGCCTTTCGTGAGGAGCACCGCGTGCTGCTACGGCGGTTGAGCGAGTGGAAAAGGCGAGCGAAGTGAACCCGGGCAGACCCCAAGCTACTCCAAGACCCCGATAAACGGCAGATTGCGATAGCGCTGTGCGTAGTCGAGCCCGTAGCCGACCACGAACAGATCGGGAACGGTAAACCCGAGGTAGTCGATCTGCACCTGCTTCACGGCGCGCTCCGGTTTGTGCAACAGCGAGCAGAGCCGCACCGAGGCGGGATGGCGCGTCCGCAGATTCTCGAGCAGGTACTCCATCGTGAGGCCGGTGTCGACGATGTCCTCGACGATGAGGACGTGCTTGCCGGCGATGGGCTTGGTCAAGTCGGCGGTGATCTGCACCACGCCCGAAGAGTTGGAAGCATCGCCGTAGCTCGCCAGCCCGAGAAAATCGATCAGCACATCGTGGCCCGGAATGGCGCGCGCGAGGTCGGCCATGAAGAGAAAGCTGCCCTTAAGCACGCCCACCAGCACCAGCTCCTTGCCCGAGTAGTCGGCGGCGATTTCGGCGCCCAGCTCGGTGATACGCGCGGCGATGCGCTCACTCGAGATCAGCTCTTTTATTTTTTGGGATTCCGCCATGGCCTCACACGAAGGAGTTGTTCATGATTTCGCCCAGGCCACCTGCGCCCGGCACGATGTAGTGGTGGTCGGTGAGCCCACGCTCCTCGTCCCAGCGCGTGCCCGGTACCGTCGCCAGCACCGTCGGTTCCGAGAGGCCGCGGTCGAGACGCAGCGCATAGATGGCGACTTCGGGATGGTGCGTGCGCACATGCCTGACATACTCGGGCGTCACGATCAAATGGACGGCGATCACCTTGGCGGGCGTGCCGCTCACCTCGGCGCGGTAGTGGTGCAGTACCTTGGATACCGTCGAACCGGTGGCGCCCATCGGATCGGGGATGAGGAGAATGGCGCCATCCACGGTGCCGCCGATTTTCACCGCGTGGAGGCCGGCACCGGTGACGCGTCCGTCGGAGTCCACCGTGCGGCCGAGATGGAGGTGGTCCTGCCGCACGCCGGCAGGATTGAGGACCTGGTTGAGAAAATCGAATGCCACCTGTGAGGGCAGAAGGCCAGCGCGGGCCAAGGCGACGCATACCGTCGGGGTATCGGTCGCGATTGCTTCGCCGCGCCAGAACCCCGCCGGTGTGTATTGCACCATTCGAGTTTCGACGCTGGCCATGCGCCGAGGGAACTCGGCGGCGATCACTACATGCAAGAGCGATCGGTACAGCTCACCGACGAGCCGGTTGATCTCGGGCTGAAAGGTGCTCGGCTGGCAGAGGCGCGCTAAAAGGTTGAGCGATAGCGGATCGGCGAGGATATGCACACTGTTGCCGTAGCGATGCTCCATCTCCGACGGGCGGTAGGGCACGGTCAAGAATTGCGCGTCCATCGGCGGGCAAGCTAGCAGACGTGTTACGGGGGTGTAAAGAGCGCAGGATCGAGCAGGCTGTCGAGCGTGACGTCCACCACCTCGATGGTCACTCGATAGGCGAGGGCAGGGTGGTCGATTTGGATGCGGGTCGGAATGGCACGTCCCGCGATGGTACGGAACTCACTGAGCTCGATCGTGCGTTCGGAGTCGCGGAGGAGGAGGTGGCCATTCTGGGGCACGACGGTGCGGCCGGCAGGCTGGGGCTGGAGGTTGTAAAGGCCGGCGAGATCGCTGCCGAGCCCGCGTAGGATCGGCTGCAACTTCTCGTCGGCCCGACCCAGCAGAGCGGACAGCACCGTGGTTTCACCATGGCGATAGATCAGATCGAACAGCGTGAGGCCGCCGGGGCCAAAGGCGCGCAGCCGCAAGCGATCGGGGCGGGCCACTGCGACGAGACCGCGCAGTCGGCGCGACTCTCCCGCCGCCTCGACGGTGGCGCGATGCTCCGCGCGCAAGGTTGTCCAGTCCGATAGGTTGGCCGACGCCGGCGCAGCGATGGGCCGAGCCCCGCAGCCGGCGAAGGCAACGAGGAGGACGAGTGCTATTCCCACCATGGCGAGGTGACCACCAGCTTGAGGATGCGCAGCGAATCCTGCCAGTTGTGAAAATGGGTCCTTTGGCCATTCTGGTAGACGGTGCGAATCGGCACCTCGATGAGTGGCAGGTTCAGCTTGGCGGCGCGGAGGATCAGCTCGGTTTCGCTATCGAAGCGGCGGGTTCGTAGCGGCCGCCCGGCGAACAGCGCACGCGGATAGACCCGAAAGCCCGACTGCGAATCGCCGACTGGGCGTCCCGAAAAGCGGCTGATCCACCAGGTGGAGATGCGGTTTCCCACTTGGCTACGGCGGGGCATCTCAGCAAAATTGCGGATCCCGACCACCAGCGCTTCGGGGTTCTGGTGGTGGGCAGCGAGCAGCAGGGGGATTTCGGCGGGGTCGTGCTGCAGGTCGGCATCGAGGGTCAGCACACCGCTCGTCTGGGTGCGGGCAGCGTAGGCAAAGCCGGTCGCCAGTGCCGCACCCTTGCCACGGTTGCTGGGGTGGCGCAATACCGCCGCCCCGGCCGCTTCGGCGGCGCGACCCGAACCATCGCTGGAGCCGTCGTCGATGACCAACACGCTGCAGCCGCTGACGCGCGCGCCGCGGACCACCTCAGCGACGCTGGTGGCACCTTCATAAACGGGGATGAGAATCAGAGGCTTAGTCATCGCTTAC
>JAHFDT010000069.1:4932-18286 GCA_023248875.1 Myxococcales bacterium
GAGGCGATCTCTCGCTCTCCCACCCGCGCCACGGCGTCGAAGGCATGCAGGCCGCCCAGTTCCGAGCGTTGGGTGGCGATCAGGGTCACCGTTTCGCCGCTCTCTGCCGAATCCGGGAACTTCCAGCCGCGAGCGGCGACTAAATAGCCACGATGGCCTGCACGATGGCCATTTCTCAGCCCCATCAAGCAGGCGGCCGTTTGCGCGAGCGCCTCCATGACCAGCGGACCGGCGAGTCGTCCGTGCAACAGTGGATCGGCCGCTGAGATGCGTTTTTCACCCACCACCGTATCCTCGCTGGCGGATAGGATGCGGTCGACCAGGGCCCAGGGAGGTCGGTGGGGCAGAAGGGTAGAAATCGCTTGCATGGCCGTACAACGTAGCATGGCTGTTGCTACAATGGAGGAGCAGAGCCAACCATGAAGCACTACCTATTCCTACTGCTCACGAGCTGTGCGGCATTGCCTCCCAAGCCCCGGGCTACGGCTGCTGCCGAGGTGATCGAGATGGAGCCCCTGCGGGTCGAGGTGGTGCGCGCCCCGACCGGCAAGGCTATCGAGGCCTACGACGCGGCGCTGCTGTTTGAGCAGGCGGGCGCGGCGCTTGCGCAGGACCATTTCGGCCCCGCGGTGGCCGCGTATGACCGTCTGCTGCGGGAGTTCCCCGAGTCGCGCTACCACAAGCCCTCCCTCTACAACGTCGGGCTGGCGCTCGAAGGGCTGCACGACTACGCCGGTGCCATCGAGCGCTACCGCGCGCTCAGCGAGAAGTACCCCGCCACGCGTGACGCTCTGGATGCGCTGTTTCGCAGGGGCGCCTGTCATGCGGAGCTCGAGCAGTGGCCCGCCTCCGCGGAGGCCTTTGCGCGGCTCTTGGACTACCCGGAACTTTCGGTCGGGGATCGCGTAGAAGCGATGGGGCGGCGGGGCCTGGCACAGTACAAGGTGGGCGAAGCGGCGGCGGCGGAGCGGACCTTTCGCGACACACTTGCCTATTATCGGGCGCATGAATCGGAGGAGCGGCTCGACTCGGATTTTTTTCTCGCGCTGTCCGCCTACTATGTTGCCGAGATCGCGCATGACCGTTTCCGCGCGCTGTCGGTAAGCCTGCCGGAACAGCACATGCGCGCCGATCTTGAGGGCAAGGCGCAGCTGCTGCTCGCGGCGCAAGCTCGCTACGTCGATGTCGCGCGCATTCGCAATCCCGCCTGGGCGACCGCGGCTGGTTACCAGATGGCGATGCTCTACCGCGAGATGTACGACGCGCTCATGGGGGCGCCGGTGCCGCCGCAGCTCTCGGGCGAGGCCAAGCAGATCTACTTTGAAGAGCTGCGTAAGATGATCGAGCCGCTGCTCCGTAAAGCGATCCATGCTCACGAACTCACGCAGCAGGTGGCCGAGCGGAGCGGCGTGGATAATGATTGGGTCCGCAAATCGAACGCCCAGCTCGACGAGCTGCGCGCTCTCTTGGCTCCCCATGCATCCGGCAGCTCGCCACCCGCCGCTCCGCCGCCCGAAAAGGTCGACCCGCCCCCTTTGCCCGATAGCGATTCTCGCCCGCGGACCATTCTATAGCGAGAGCTCTGGGATGCGGTTGACACTGACCGCGCCTTGACTATACTGCGCCGTCCTCCGCGGGACGGTGTAACTTGCTGATAAAAATTAGGGAAATACCGGCGCTGGGGCTGCATCTCGAGGTGCCGCTCGAATCTGCGATCGTGGCCGATGCGCTGGCCGGAAGAGACGCAGATCTGGGTGCGTCGCAGGTAGGCGTGGTTCTGTCGGTCACGCGCAGCGATGAGGAGGTGCTGGTACGCGGCCGGCTCATCGGCAGCACGATCCTGCCCTGTGCTCGTTGTCTCGCCGAAGTGAAGGTGGCGCTCGAGGCGCCGATCCAGAGCCTATTCGTTCCGGCCGCACGAGCTGCCGACGAAGAGGCGGAGGATGAGGCCGACTATTTGCCCCACGATGGCGTGGCCGTTGAAATCGGCGATCTCTTGCGCGGAGCGCTGATTCTGGCGGTGCCGATGGCGTCGCTCTGTCGCCCCGATTGCAAGGGGCTCTGCACCGTCTGTGGCGGCGACCGCAACCAGAAGGATTGCGGCTGTCGAGTGGCCTTCGAAGATCTTCGTTTGGCCTCGCTCAAGGGGCTCAAACTGAACTCTAACCAATAGAAAAAGGAAACGATCATGGCTGTTCCCAAGCGAAGAAAATCGAAAGCGATGCGTGACCACCGACGGGCGCAGTGGATGCGTTCGGTGCCCGTGCCATCGGTAACGCTGTGTCCGCGTTGCCAGGAGCCGAAGCTCGGCCACCGTGTGTGCGCGAACTGCGGCTACTACCGCGACCGCGCCGTGTTCGTGAAAGAAGCAGAATAGCTCCGCTGATGACCCGGATCGCAGTCGATGCCATGGGCGGCGACTTTGCGCCCGGCCCGGAGATCGAGGGTGCATTGGCCGCGATCGCTGAGCGATCGATCGATGTTTTTTTGGTGGGTGACCGTTCCCGGATCGACACGGTGCTCGCGGGCCGAAGCCACCCGCGCCTGCGCATCTGCCACGCCAGCCAGACGATCACCATGGACGACCGTCCCTCGGCAGCCGTCAAAGCGAAAAAGGATTCGTCGATGCGCATCTGCTTCGATCTGGCCGTGCGCGGTGAGGTGGATGCGGTGGTGTCGGCAGGCAATTCGGGCGCGATGATGGCTTGTGGGCTGTTCGTCATGAAGCGACTGCCGGGTGTCGAGAGACCCGGGATCGTGGCGGTGGCTCCTACGGTCCAAGGGGGCCACAGCGTTGTCCTTGATGTCGGCGCCAACACCGAGCTCAAGCCGACGGCACTGGCGCAGTTCGCGGTATTGGGTTCGGCCTACATGAAGTTGATGCTCGGCGTGTCCAAACCGCGCGTGGGAGTGCTTTCCAACGGCGAAGAGTCCTCCAAGGGCAACGATCTCACCCGCGAAGTCCACCGGATGCTGGCGAGTCCGCCCGGTCCCATCGATTTCGACTTCCGCGGCTATGCCGAGGGCCGGGACATCTGCGCGGGCGATTTCGATGTCATCGTCACGGATGGCTTCACCGGTAACATCTGCCTCAAGACTTTCGAGGGCGCGCTGACCACCGTGTTCGACCTCCTGCGCACAGAGGTGGCAAAGTCGGGTCGAGCCAAGCTCGGCGCGCTGCTTATGAAGCCAGCCTTCTTGGCGCTCAAGCGGCGCATCGAACCCGACGAGTTTGGCGGTGCACCGCTGCTCGGTGTCCACGGTGTGGTGATCATTTGCCACGGCCGGGCCAACGCCAAGGCGATCAAGAACGGGATCTTGAGCGCCGAGCGCTTGGTCGCCGCGCAGGTGGCGCCTTCGCTCGAGGCGGCCATTGCCCGCCACGCGCCGATCTGGACCACTTGATGCGGGGCGGTGCGCACCGCGGGGGGGGAACGGCCATGTACTCACGCATCCTCGGCACCGGCAAAGGGATCCCCGGGCAGGTTCTTACCAACTTTGATCTCGAGAAGAGGGTGGACACCTCCGACACCTGGATCGTCGAGCGCACGGGGATCCGCGAACGGCGGATCCTCGAGGAGGGGCGCACTACGAGTGACCTGGCCGCCGAGGCCGGGCGCGCGGCGCTGGAGGCGGCTGGACTGCCGGCCAGTCGGCTGGACGCGATCATCGTCTGCACTGTCACGCCCGATGTGCCGATGCCCGCCTGCGCAGTGACGGTCCAGCAGAAGCTGGGGGCGAACTGTGCCGCCTGGGATATGGCGGCCGCTTGCGCTGGATTCATCTATGGCCTTTCCGTTGGTGATGCGCTCCTCCGCGCCGGCAACTTTCGTCACATCCTTTTGATCGGAGTGGAGGTTCTCTCGCGTGCGGTCGACTGGAGCGACCGCAATACCTGCATCCTGTTTGGCGATGGGGCGGGTGCGGTGGTGCTGGGGGCCTCAGACCAGCCGGGGATCCTTTCGACCCACCTCTACGCGGATGGTGCGCAGGCGGGACTGCTCAGCATCCCGGGCGGCGGGGTGATCTGCCCTGCGACCGCGGCTTCGGTGGCGAGCCGGCAGCACTTCATCAAGATGAATGGCAAGGGGGTTTTTCTCCATGCGGTGCGCAATATCGCCCGCGCTTCGCTCGACGCCCTCGCCCACAATCGGCTTACGCCCGACCAGATCGATTGGGTGGTGGCCCACCAGGCCAACCTCCGGATCCTGGAGGGGGTGGCGGAAAAAACTAAGCTTCCGTTGAGTAAATTCTATCTAAACATACATAAGTATGGAAATACTTCATCGGCATCGATTCCGATCGCATTGGACGAGGCGGTGCGTGACGGGTCGATAAAGCCGGGGCAGCGGCTGCTGCTGGCCGCGCTCGGGGCCGGCTTCTCCTGGGGCTCGGCGCTTGTCCAGTGGTAGCCCAAGTGATACAAGGCCGCTGATGCTCGCGTTGCTCTTTCCAGGGCAGGGGTCGCAAAAGGTGGGGATGGGGCGTTCGCTCGCGGATGCCCTGCCCTCCGCGCGGGCGCTATTCGCTCAGGCGGACGAGGCGCTCGGCTTCAAGCTCTCGACCCTCTGCTTTGAGGGGCCGGCCGAAGCGCTGCAGGCCACGGCCAATACCCAGCCGGCGATTTTGGTGGCGTCGATCGCTGCCTTTGCGGCTGTCCGCGAGCTGGCCGGGATCGAGGCGCAAGTGGTCGCAGGCCATTCCCTGGGTGAGTATTCGGCACTGGTGGCGGCCGGAGCGCTCGATTTTGGCGATGCGGTCAAGCTGACCCATCTGCGCGGCTGCGCGATGCAGGAGGCGGTGCCGCGTGGGCAGGGCGCCATGGCGGCCATCGTGGGGCTCGATGCCCGGGCCATCGAGGACACCTGTCGTGAGGCTACGGGCGACGAGATTTGCACGCCGGCCAATTTCAATGGCGCGGGACAGACGGTGATCGCGGGCCACGCGGCGGCGGTGGAGCGGGCGATGGAGTTGGCGAAAAAAAAAGGGGCCAAACTGGTCAAGGCGCTGCCGGTGAGCGCGCCCTTCCACTGTCCGCTCATGGGGCCAGCGGCCGAGCGGCTGCAGCGGGCGCTCGAGACGGTGCGGATCCAGTCGTTGAAGGTGCCGGTCGTCACGAACGTGGAGGCGACACCCAACCAGGATAGTGCACGAGTGAAGGAGCTCTTGGTGCGCCAGGTGACGGCGCCGGTGCGCTGGGAGGAGTCGGTCCAGACGCTCGGCCGGCTGGGGGTGGAGCGGGCGATCGAGCTGGGGCCAGGGAGGGTGCTGACCGGTCTGGTCAAGCGGATCTCACCGGCGGTTCGCCTGCAGAATGTGGAAGAATTCTCCGATGCCCAGGGGCTTTTGAGTGGCTGATCGTCGCGTGGCACTCGTCACGGGTGGATCGCGCGGCATCGGCCGGGCGATTTCGATCGCGCTCGCTCGCGAGGGGCTGCAGGTGGTGGTCAACTACACCGCGCAGGAGGGCGCGGCCGAGGAGACGGTCGGGGCCATCACCGCGGCCGGCGGCAGCGCCACCGCGCTGCGCTTCGATGTCAGCGATGCAGCGGCGGTCAACCGTGCCATCCAGCAGATTGTCGATGAGAATGGCCGGCTCGATGTGGTGGTCAATAATGCCGGCATCGCGATCGATGGTCTGCTGTTGCGCCTCAAGGACGAGGATTGGGCGCGCGTCCTCGATGTCAATCTGACCGGGGCGCTGCACGTCGCTCGCGCCGCGGCTCGCCATCTATTGAAAGCCCGCGAGAGCGGTCGGCTCATCAATATCACTTCGGTGGTGGGCGAGATGGGCAACGCCGGGCAGGTGAGCTACGTCGCTGCCAAGGCGGGGCTGATCGGCATGACGCGGGCGCTGGCGCGGGAACTCGCCAGCCGCGGCATCACCGTCAACGCGGTGTCGCCCGGCTTTGTCGAAACCGACATGACCGCGGCCCATGTGACGGGGGCGGCGCGCGAGGAGCTTCTGGCGCGGATCCCGCTCGGTCGGATCGGGCGGCCGGAAGAGGTGGCGGAGGCGGTGCGATTTCTGGCCTCGCTTGAGGCGGGGTACATCACCGGGCAAGTGCTGCGCTGTAACGGCGGCCTGCTCATCGGATAGCCAAGTAGGGAGGAGACCATGGAGATCGAAAGCAAAGTGAAAGAGATCATCTGCGCGCAGCTCGAGGTGGCGGCCGACAAGATTAGGCCCGAGGCCTCCTTTGTCGACGATCTCAAGGCCGATTCGCTGGCGGTGGTCGAGCTGGTGCTAGCCCTGGAAGAGGCCTTCAATATCGAGATCCCCGACGAAGATACGGAGCAGATCAAGACGGTCAAGGATGCCGTCGAGTACATCAAGACCCACGCGAAAGTTTGACCCGCGCGGTTTTGGCGTCACCCTCCGGCGTACATATAGATGGCTAGACGAGTCGTCGTCACAGGCATGGGTCTCGTCACCCCGCTCGGCATCGGCTGGGCGGAGAGCTGGGCGGCGATCTGCCGCGGGCAGAGCGGCATCGGACCGATCACCCACTTCGATACGACCGATTTTCCCACCAAGATCGCGGGCGAGGTGCGCAACTTCGATCCGACGCACTGGATCGAGCCGCGCGAGGCCAAGCATCTCGATCCCTTCGTGCAGTATGGCGTGGTGGGAGCGGAGCTGGCCATCGATGACGCTGGCATCCGTGAGGTGATCCGTCAGGTGCCCGATCGGGTGGGGGTGTTCATCGGTTCTGGGCTCGGCGGCGTCACTTCGATCGAGCGGACACATAAGGCGCTGCTCGAGAAGGGGCCACGGCGCGGGATGTCGCCCTACTTCGTGCCGCAGATCATCGTCAACATCACGCCCGGCCACGTCTCCATTCGCACCGGCGCCCAGGGGCCCAATCTCTCGCACGTGTCCGCCTGTTCGACGGGGGCGCATGCGATCGGCGAGGCGATGCGGACGATTCAGCGCGGCGATGCCGATGCCATGATCGCGGGCGGCTGCGAAGCAACCGTCACGCCGCTCGGAATCGGCGGCTTCAACGCGATGCGCGCGCTCTCGACGCGCAATGACGCGCCCACCCGGGCGAGCCGGCCCTGGGATAGCGACCGCGATGGCTTCGTCATGGCCGAAGGGGCGGGCATTTTTGTGGTCGAAGAGCTGGAGTTCGCACGGCGCCGCGGGGCGCGGATCTACGCCGAAGTCATCGGCTATGGGCTTTCGGCCGACGCCCACCACATCACTTCGCCGCCCGATACCGGCCAAGGTGCAGTGCGTTGCATGAAGCTCGCCCTGGCGGATGGGCAGGTCGACCCCACCCGGATCGGCTACATCAATGCCCACGGCACCTCGACCAGGCAGGGCGATATCGCGGAGACGCGCGCGGTGCACGCGGTATTCGGCACGCACGCGCGAGAGTTGGCGATCTCCTCGACCAAATCGATGACCGGCCATCTGCTCGGTGCGGCGGGGGGGGTCGAGGCGGCCTTCGCCGTGCTGGCGCTCGTCCATGATGTGTTGCCGCCGACGATCAATCTCGAGCGGCCGGATCCCGAGTGCGATCTCGACTATGTGCCCAACACGGCGCGCGAGCGGCACGTCGATCTGGCGCTATCGAATAGCTTTGGTTTCGGCGGCACCAACGCCTCGCTCCTGTTCGCGCGCATTTGAGAGCAGTGGTACAGTTGTGCGAATGGCCAATCTCCGGCGGCAGCTGCTCATCAATCGACCATTTCAGCTGCGGGTGATCGGCTACGCCCTTGGCATGGCCGCTCTCATCATCGGCGTGGTCTACGCCGCCAACTATTTTTTCTTTCGTCGCTTCCTCGCGATGGGAAGCACCATCGGATTGCCCCAGGGCCACGTTTTTTTTCAGTTCATCGCGGCACAGCAACGTGCCATGACCTGGCTGTTTATCGTCGCTGCGGTGCTGGCTTCCGGGGTCGTCATCTTCGGTTGCCTCTTGCTCTCCCATCGCGTGGCCGGCCCGCTCTATCGTCTGCGCCGCCACATGGAGGAGCTCGCCAAACCGGGGGTGGTGCCCACCGATGTCAGGTTCCGCGCCAAGGACTATTTCCCCGAGCTCGCCGATACGTTCAACCGCATGATGAAGCGGTTCCATCCTTGAACTGGGAGGCTTCGGGGTGGAAGCGGGCGATCTGGGTGTGCCTGCTCCTCGTTCTGCTCGGAACGGGAAGTTTTTTTCTGCTGCGCTGGGAGCAGAGAGCACCGGTCGATCAGCTGGCGGTGGAGGAATTTGCCGAGTTCGTCGACCATGCACCGCCCAAGGTGCGTGCCAATCTTCTCGATGAGGTGACGGAGGCCAAGCGGGATCCACTCAACGCGGCGGAGCGGGAGCTCGCTGGGCAGTTGGCCGCGGTCGAGGCTCGTCTTGCGCCCCATTTTTCCACCGGCAAGCGGTGGCGTCGCCTGCGGCGCATGATTGCATTGGTAGCGCTGGACGCAGAAAATGATCCGCTCAGCACCGAGGACATCGACCATCTGTTGACCGATCTGTCGCGCATGGCCCGCCCGGCGATCGAGGAGATCGCCGCAGTTCTGAAAAAGATCCCCCTCCATGCCGGGGACCGGATGGCCCTCCTCAAGACGGCGCGGCTGCTCGATGACGACCAGACCAAACCGCTCTTGGCAGAGCTATTCCGCGACGAGATCTTGCGTCCGCTGCCCGTGGGAGGAGAGGAGGACCGATCGGCCAAGTCGCGCCTCCTCTATCTCATGACGGTCTATTTCGAGCTCGAGCCCGACCCACACAAGCGCTTGGAATGGCTAGAAAAAGGTCAATCCCGCCAGACCGATCCAGCGGTGATCGAACTGCTCAAGATCAACCGCGACCGGCTGCAGACTGGACGCTAGAAATTCCGCTTTTCCATCCGAACAGGATGTGGTACGCGCTGCCCCTTAATCGAGGCAGACCATGACTTACCGAAACTACATTCTATTGTTCATGACATTTTCCGTCGGCTGTGGCCCGAAGGGGGGCTTTAGCGTCGGCGATACGGACGCCGGGACCGATCTAGCGATGAGCGGAACGGTGGATGCGGCGACCGCCAATCCGGAAGACCTGGCGGTTTTGGTCGACCTGGCGGTTTTGCCGAGCGACCTGGCGGTGGCCAAGGACCTGGCCATGAAGGATGCCCCGCCGATGGGGGATGCCGGCCTATCACTGCTCTGCATGTCACCTCTTCCGATCACCTTTTCCAATAATAAGGCGAAGGTGGTGGGCGATACCTCCCTGGCCGGTAACACGACCAGCAGCGGAGAGTGCGGCGGCACAACGGGCCCCGACCTGGTCTACACCTTCACGCTCAACAGCCCGCAGAACTTGACCGCCCAGGTGACCCCCGGCGACCAGAAGTTCAATCCGGTCCTCTATCTTCGCAAGGTCTGCGATGGCGATGGCACGGAGCTCGCCTGCGATGAGAAGGGAGCTGGAATGCCGGCGCTGGTCGACCTGGTTCTGCAGCCGGGGAGCTACTTCCTCTGGGTCGATGGCTATTTTGGCACCAAAGGGCCGTTTACCCTCGATCTCACGCTGGCCGCGCCCCCCGCGGCGCCGGCCAACGGCACCTGCCAAACGGCCGAGACGCTGGTCTTCACCAACGGCGGCGCTACCGTCAAGGGCGATCTTCGTAACGCCAAAGATGGTGCGCTCGGCTCGTGCGGCAAGGCCGGCGGCGGAGATGCCGTCTATTCCTTCACTACCAACAAGACCTACACGCTGGTCGTCGATGTCAAGGCCGATCCGTCCACACCCAACTATCGCCCGGTCGTCTACGTTCGTAAGGTGTGCCAAAGCGGGCAGATGGCGGACGAGCTGGCTTGTGACGATGCCTCGTTCAGTAAGAGCGTCAGCGTGGAGGTCTCGATATTGCCAGCGGGCACCTATTGGATCTGGGTGGATAGCCTCAACGCGGGCGGAAAGTTTGACTTGACCGTGACGCTGAAGGACCCGCCGCCGATCGTCGGGAAGTGCATGAATGCGCCGGCCCTCAGCTTTGCGAATAACGTGGCCACCGTCAACGTCGATACCACAGTGGCCATGAACGATACCGACAGCGCCAATTGCTCCGGATCGGGCAAGGACCTTCTGTACAAATTTACGACCAACGCGCCCCAGTCGGTGACGGTCAAGCTGGTCCCCAATCAGGCCACGCCCATGTATGCTCCGACGGTGGCACTGCGATCGGTGTGCGAGAGCGAGCTGTGGAAAGACGAACTCGTCTGTAATGAGGCGGATAAAGGCATGACCGCGACAGCGATTGTGCCAAACGTTCTAGCGGGTACCTACTTTGTTCTGGTCGATGGCGCATTAAGCAGCAGCGGCAAAGGGGTCTTGACCGTGACCCTGGCGGCTCCCATTCCGCCGCCGATGAATGACAACTGTTCGATGCCGAAGGCACTCACGCTCGGCAGTCCGATGGCGGGCGACACCACCTTTGCCACCGATGATCTCGCCGGGGCAATCAGTTTGGCGTGTGATGTGAACCAGACCCAGAATTTTCCCGGTCGCGATCTGGTCTATTCCTTTACTGCCAATGTTGCTGCCACCATGACCGCCACGCTGGTTTCCGATGGCTCCTGGGACCCAACGCTCTGGATGGCCTCCGGAACCTGCGTGGCCAATGGCTCGAACTGCGTCCAGGCCTCTGATAAGGTAGGCAACAACGAAATGGAGAAGATCAATTTCGTCGCTGCGGCCGGAACCACCTACTACTTCGTGGTGGACGCCTACGACCTCACAGAGCACGGTCCCTTTACGTTGACCCTCAACTAGCGCGGTGCTCATTCGGATGGATAGGAAGCAGTACTCGGGCGCGTTCAGCGCGAGCGCGCCCGGACCGAGGCCGAGGAGCATACTTTTCGTATGTGACGAGGCAGAGGGAGGACGTAAGCCGCGATCAACGCGCCCGAGCACCGCGTTAGTTGGATGACCGCAGGTACATGCGGCGCGCGCTAGCGCTGGCCGCCCGCGGTTTGGGGCGAACTGCACCCAATCCGTCGGTCGGCTGTGTGATCGTCGGTGGTCATGGGCACATCGTCGGAGAGGGTTTTCATCGGCGCGCGGGGCTCCCCCACGCGGAGGTGGAGGCGCTCGCGAAGGCCGGGAAGAGGGCGTGCGGCGGTACGGCCTACGTGACGCTCGAACCGTGCGATCACACCGGGCGCACCGGGCCCTGCACCCGGGCCCTCATCCATGCAGGGATCGCACGCGTGGTCGCGGCGGTGGGCGATCCCAATCCGCGGGTGCGGGGCCGTGGTCTACGGCGGTTGCGCGCCGCGGGAGTGGTCGTCGAGACCGGACTGTTTGAAGAGGAGGCACGAGAACTGAACGGCGGTTTCTTCTCCTGGATCACCACCGGGCGGCCGCGGGTCACCCTGAAGGCGGCCGTTTCGCTCGACGGCCGACTGGCCGCCTCCTCGGGCGATTCTCGTTGGGTGAGCGGAGTCGAGTCGCGGCGGATGGCGCACCGGTTGCGCAATCAGGCCGATGCCGTGCTGGTCGGTGCCGCCACGGTGCGTGTGGACGATCCAGAGTTGACAGCGCGGATCCCCGGAGGGCGCGATCCGTTGCGGGTAATTCTCGACGGCAAACTGCGGATACCACCGACCGCTCGAGTGGTGCGAAGCGGTACGCTGGTGGTGACCTCACCGACCGCTCCGCGAGCGGCGGAGACTCGTCTGTGCGCACGCGGCGCCGAAGTGCTGCGCCTGCCGGGGCACCAGGGGCGCGTCGATCTTCCTGCTCTGCTCGACGAGTTGGGTCGCCGGAATGTGCTCGAGCTTTTGGTCGAGGGGGGGGGAGTGGTACATGCCGCTTTTCTCGCAGCAGGATTGGGCGACCGGCTGGTGCTTTTTATCGCGCCGCTGCTGATCGGCGCCGCTGGGGTACCGCTGATCGCGCTACCTGGAGGTGCGCGGATGGCCGAAGCCCGACGCCTCGTGGCTGTGTCGACGCGTCGTCTGGGTGGTGATATCATGCTCACCGGTTCGTTTGCGGGACGCTGAAAACCTATGTTTACTGGGCTGGTAGAAGAGTTGGGCCGCATCGAAGCCATCGTCGAACAGCCGATGGCGCGGCGGCTCAGCATCGCGACCACGCTCAGCGAGCTCCCGGTGGGGGCCTCGCTGGCGGTCGATGGCATCTGCTTGACCGTGGTGGAGTTGCGTCCCGGCCAGGTGGATCTGGTCGCTGCCGCGGAGACCTTGGCCCGTACTACGCTGGGGCGGCTCAGCGTTGGAGACCTGGTCAATCTCGAGCGACCGCTGCAGCTAGGCGATCGGCTAGGTGGCCACCTGGTGCTGGGCCACGTCGACGGAGTGGGGCATGTCAGGGGGCGCGAGGAGCGGGGCGAGGCCCTCGATCTCGCCATCGAAGCGCCCGCGTCCCTGCATCGCTATTTCATCGCCAAGGGCTCGGTGACGGTCGATGGCATCAGCCTAACCATCAACGCCGTCGACGACCGTGGCTTTTCAGTCTCCCTGATCCCACACACCCGGACGGCGACCACGTTGGCGCGCAAGCCGCTCGGCGCACCCGTCAACCTCGAGGTCGACCTGGTGGGTAAGTACATCGAGCGGCTTCTCGGTCCCCATCGCGTCGCGTCGGTCGTCCTGCCGGGGCTGACACGCGAAAAGCTGAAGGAGTTTGGCTTTGCCGACTGAGCGCAGCCCAGATCGCTTGCTCGCCGCCATCGCCGCCATCCAGAGCGGAGAGATGGTGATCCTCGTCGACGACGAAGACCGGGAGAACGAAGGCGATCTGTGCATGGCCGCCGAGCGGGTTACGCCCGAAGCGATCAACTTCATGGCCAAGCACGGTCGAGGCCTCATCTGTCTCACGCTCACGGAGGAGAAGGCCGACCAGCTCGAACTGCCGCTGCAGGCGACGCGGCGCGGTGGGCCACCGCTTGGCACCGCCTTTACGGTGAGCATCGAAGCGCGCGCCGGTGTGAGCACTGGCATTTCCGCCAAGGATCGTGCCCATACCATTTTGACGGCAGTGCGGCCCGAAGCGCGACCTGATGATCTGATCACGCCCGGCCATATTTTTCCGCTGCGCGCCAAGAATGGCGGCGTGCTGGTGCGTACCGGACAAACCGAGGGCTCGGTCGATCTCGCCAAGCTGGCCGGCCTCGCTCCCGCCGGAGTGATCTGTGAGATCATGAACGACGATGGTTCGATGGCGCGCATGCCCGACCTCGAACGTTTCGCGGCGGAGCACGGTCTCATGATCCTGTCGATCGCGGATCTCATCGAATACCGACTCCAGAAGGAGTCACTGGTCGAGCGCGCCGTCGAGGCGCCGCTGTCCCCCACGTTTCTCTCCGGCGCATCCGAATTCCGCGCACATGTTTATCGCACTCCTGT
>JAHFDT010000070.1 GCA_023248875.1 Myxococcales bacterium
GCCACGAATCCCAACGTCGAGGGCGAGGCGACCGCGCTCTATCTCTCGAAAGTGCTCAAGCCGCTCGGGCCGAAGGTGACGCGCATCGCCTCGGGCGTGCCTATCGGCGGCGAACTCGAATATGCCGATGGGGTGACCATCAGCCGGGCGCTCGACGGGCGCCGTGAGATGTGATATCCACGGAGAACGCGGGAGTCCTTTTTAATGGCTGGAAACCAGTTCTTGATGTTCGAGGAGGAGCAGCGCCGCATCCAGGAGGCGTGTGATCTGCTCGCTCGGGCAGCCAACGCCGAGGCGGTGCTGGTGATCGACAAGAACGGTCAGGAAATCGCCCGCTCGGGGGACACCGACGATCTCGATGTCACGTCGCTCTCATCGCTGTTCGCGGGCAACGTCGCCGCCACCGGTGGCATTGCCAAGCTACTGGCGGAAAAGGAGTTCTCCGGTCAGTTTCACGAGGGCGAGAAAACCAACGTACACATCTCTCTGGTGGCGCAGCGTGCAATTCTGGTGGTGCTGTTCGACCAGCGCTCTTCGCTCGGGTTGGTTCGACTGCGCGTAAAGAAGGCTTCCGAAGAGCTGACACGCATTTTCGAGGCGATCGTTCGCAAAATGAATCAAGGCAGTGCCCAGACGCAAGTTTTCTCCGAGATCACCGACGATGATATCGACAACCTTTTCAGTGAATAGGTCGCTGTGAGCTTCATCAACTACAGCTCGCGCGAGATCAACTGCAAGATCGTCTACTACGGTCCCGGTCTGTGCGGGAAGACGACCAATTTGCAGTACGTCTACAACAAGACGGCGCCCGATGCGAAGGGCAAGATGATCTCGCTCGCCACCGAAACCGAGCGTACGTTGTTCTTCGACTTTTTGCCGCTGAGCCTGGGAGAAATTCGCGGGTTCAAGACGCGCTTCCACCTTTATACGGTGCCTGGACAGGTCTTCTACGATGCCAGCCGCAAGCTGATTCTCAAGGGCGTGGATGGCGTAGTGTTCGTCGCTGATTCACAGATCGAGCGCATGGAAGCGAACATCGAGTCGCTCGACAATCTGCGCACCAATCTCGAGGAGCAGGGCTACAACCTCGACAAGCTGCCCTACGTGGTTCAATACAACAAACGTGACTTGCCGAGCGCGGTGCCGGTGGCAGAGCTGAAGGCGGTGGTGAATCCTACCAACGTTCCCGACTTCGAGGCGGTGGCTCCGACCGGGGGCGGCGTGTTCGATACCCTCAAGGCGGTGGCAAAACTGGTGCTCACCGAGCTCAAGCGTGGCGGCAACGGTTAAGGAAACCGGTCTAAGGAGAGCGATTGAGCCCAACGACCCCGAGATTACGACCCGAGCTAAAGGCGACCGCCGCCGAAGAGGCGGGCATCGCCTACTTCGACGTAAGCGACCCCCGTACGGGCAGCTCCCTGCGGCTCTACGATTTCGAGTGGCTGATCGCCCAAAAACTGGATGGCCGGGCGACTTTCGGTGACCTGGCCAGCTGGGCGGGGGGGTGTTTTGGTTTTGCACCGACGGCAGCCGATCTGGTGGTCTACGCAGGCAAGCTGGACGAGCTCGGCCTCCTCGAGACGGAGGCGAAGCCGGCGCAAGAGTCCGACAGCGGCCTGCTCCCGCTAGATCTGGAAGAGGGCATCGTCATCGACACCGAGCCCGAACCCGTGGTCACGGCCAAGACTCCCGTCGGAGCCCCGCCACCTCCCGCCGTGCCGCCGCCACCGGCTACGTCGCTCGCGGCCGCGCCCCCGGCGATTCCCAGGGCCGCTCCGCCAATGGACATGGCCCTGGCTGCGACCCTCCCCGTCACGCCGGCGACCAAAGCGCCGTCCAAGCCCCAATTCACTCCCGTGCCGATGCCCGCAGCGAAGCGTGGTCCGACGGCCATCACCTGGGTACTGGGGGCGCTGCTGCTGGCTGTTTCGGGCATCGCGGTGTGGATGCTTTGGCTTGCGCCGATGTTCGCTCCGGTCAAAGTTCGCGTGGAGACCGTCGGAAAGCCGCAGGACGTGGTGCAGTACTATGAAGGGACTGGCAGTGTGGTGCGCAGCCAGCCGACGACGCTCTCCTTCGCCGCGGCTGGAAAAGTGGGCGATGTGGTGGCCCCCGGTACCGATGTCAAAGCAGGGATGACGCTGGCGAGTCTGGACGTCGCAACACCGCTCGAAAAAGAGCTCGCCGATGTGCGCGACCGGGCAGCTTTCTACACTAGTCAGGTTGACGCCGCCACTGCGAAGGGCAAGCTATCGGAGGCCAAGAAGTTCGAAAAGAAGGTGGCGGAGAAGCAGAAGCGCATCGCCCTGCTAGAGGGGCAGGTCAAGAGCCTGAGGATTGTCGCACCGGCCGGCGCGCTGGTGTCGGAAGTGCTGGTGGGAGTGGGAGATGACGTCGCGATAGGAAAGCCGGCCGTCAAGCTCGTGGATCAGCAGGTGATGGCCGAGCTGAAGTTGACGGCGGCAGAGAGTACGGCACTCCAGGCGGGCGATCCGGCTTCACTGGTGGTAGCAAATCGCGTCAAGGCACCGATCACCGGACGAATCCGCAGCGTGGAAGCAGGAACGGTTCGCGTGGAGCTTACCGACCGCCATGCGGCCAAGCCGGGCGATCCGGTGGCTATGGTGCGAAACCGCCTGTCAGGTGTCACCCCCGTCCCGGCGGCGGCGCTCTCCAAGACGCCGGGGGGAGGTCACCAGGTCTACCTGGTGATCGGCGGCAAACTGCAACTTCGGCCGGTGCTGGTCACAGAGAAGAACGAGACGCTGGCCTATGTCTCGAACGGCCTTGCTCCCGGTGAACAGGTGGTGGTCAGCTCCACGGCGAGTCTACTGCCTGGGGCAAAGGCCGTCGCTGAGTAGCTGGATTCGTTGCGTTTTTTTCTTTGAATAAAACCGGCCATCGCTTCGTCTGAGCCAGAGGGAGCCGTCTGGGGTGGAGTCTGATGATCGCCAGTTAGTGCGACAGGTTCAGGGTGGCGATCAGCGGGCGTTTCGCACCCTCGTCGAGCGCTACCAACGAAAGGTTTTTGCGATGGCGCTGGGAATGCTGCGCGAACGGGGTGCTGCCGAAGATCTCACCCAAGAGGTGTTTCTCAAGGCCTATCGCCATCTGGGAAATTTTCAGGGGGCGTCGAGTTTTTACACCTGGCTCTATCGCATCACCACCAACCTGTGCATCGATCAGCTACGCAAGAGCCGCCGTTTTGTCGAGGTGGAGCTCGAGGATCAGGCGTTCGAAGGTTCGGCCGAAATGGTCGCTCAGCCGCTCGGCTTCGATCCCGCGCGGGCCTTTGCGGACCGTGAGATCCGCGAACGCGTGCTACGAGCGCTCGATATGCTCTCGCCCAACCATCGAGCGGCGATTTTGCTGCGGGAGGCGGAAGGGCTGTCCTACGAAGAGATCGCAGAAACCATGGGCTGCTCGCTCGGCACGGTGATGAGCCGCCTTTTTCATGCGCGCAAGCGGATGCAGGCGGAGTTGTCGGTTCTGGTGGAGCCAGCGGCCGCCGAAGAGGGGCGGTGATGGACAACGAACTCGGTCAGCTGATTCACAATACCCTCGAGGCAGAGTCGAACGAGTTCGATCTGGCGGCCCGGGTGATGGCGCGGCTGCCTGCGCCTTCGTCAGGCGGCACGCCCAGGGGGTGGCGGCTCTTCTGGGTTCCGGCACTGGCAACGGCCGGTGCGCTGGCGCTGTTTCTGACGCTCAGTGGGCACGACAACAGCATCACCAACGACTGTGCGATCGATCAATTGGACGTGACGGGGGCTTCGGCGACCGTGCTGAAGTTGAACGAAACCGGCACCACCGTGGTATGGCTGAACGAAGCGAGCGAAGAGGAGGAGCTGTGAGCCATTGGGTTCCCTTGGCACTGGCCTGTTGGCTTTCGGTAAATGCACGAGCCGAGGCACCCACCGATACAGCACGTTGCGTGTTGCGGCTGATCCATGCCCTGCCAGAGGCGGGGCCGCCCGATCCGCGGCTCGCGGATATTCATCGTCTGCACCTCTCCAAACCGCCCTTCTCCGTTTGGCGCTCATTTCGCCTGCTCGCTGACGAAACCCGGGAGTTGCGCCCGCGCCAGCAGTTGGAATTCTCCTTTCCCGAGGGGCAAAAGGCGTCGCTCCTCTACACCGAACACTTGACGGATCCTAGCGGCAAGCATCGCGTGCGTGGCACTTTGCACGTTCAGGGTGCGCACAGCGGTGCAGGCACCGGTTTTTCACTGGATGAGGGGGGGCTGTTCATGGTGGCAGGGCAGCGCCTTGGCAAGGGGATTTTGATCTACGCGCTCTCCTGCAGAACTGAGGACTAATTAGGCCTCGTCGAGGGATCCGTGTAAAATCACGCCGTGGTTCGGAAGCTCGTCAAGGCGATCCTCTTTCTCGTGGTGCTCGTCGCCCTGCTGGCGGCGGGCATCTTCGTTTCAGCCGGCTCTCTGGTGCGGCGCTTCGTCATTCCCCGGATACAGGCCCGCCTGGGCGGGAACGTAACGATTCAAGAACTCGCGGTGCGGTGGGGCGAAATCGAACTCGCCGGCATCCTCGTAGAATCGGCGAACGGACCGGCCCCCATCCGCATCGCCAACCTGGTGGCGCCGTTCGATGTTGATCGGCTGCTCAAGGCCGAACTGGCGCTGGGCGAAGTTCTGATCCTCCATCCCCAGATCAACGTGGTGCGACAGGAGACGGGTGAAGACAACATCTCGAACATCATGGCCCATCTCAATCGCTCGCGCAGCGGTGGGGGAGGCGACGACGATGGGCTGATCGATTGGGAGGTGAAGTCCCCGACTTCGGTTCGGGTAGAGGGCGGCACGCTGAGTTTTATCGATAACAGCATTGGCAGTTTCGAGGCCGTTTCGTGCGATGGCACTGTCAAGCACGGCCCGATTGCGATCCATTGCAGCGATGTGGCGGTGAAGCTGCTCGCAGGGCCCTCGGCACGGACCGAAAAGCTGGATGCCAGCTTCGAACTCGATGGGATGCACATCACCGGATTGCCGACCGTCACCGTCTCCGGCGGGTCGATCAGCTTTTGGCATGGGTTTAGCCTCACCGGCGTGATGGGAGGAATCAAGCCGGGCGAAGTGATTCCGGAAGCGGTGCCGAAGATCTTGATCGACCTCAAGGGCGGGTACGGGGGCGTCGCCCGCGTATTGTGGAGTGCCAACGGCTGGATCAACCCCGTCGCGCGAAATGGCAAGCTGGCACTGCGCGCGGACCGTTTCGATCTGGGGCAGCTCAAGCCGATCTTGGCGGGCACACCGGTGATCGACCCCGAACTCGCCCAAGTAGACGCTCGGCTCGATCTAGATCTGCGCGGCGATAAAGAGACACCGCGGCACGAACATGATGCCATCGATTTCGATGCGCAGGCTCGGCTCTCCGGTTTGTCGCTGTTCAGCCCGATGCTCGGGCAACAGGCGGTGCGGCATCTCGGCTTCGCCGCATCGGGGCACGGCCGCCTCGAACCCCGCACGCGGCACCTGCATCTCGAAGAGGGCAAGATCGAATTTCGTGGTGTTCACGCCTCGCTGACGCTGGATGCCGATCGACTGGGACGGCAGCCGTCGTTTTCGGGGCAATTCAAGATCGCACCGATCCCTTGCCAAACGGTGCTTTTGGCACTGCCTGCCGAACTGACACCGGCCATCCAGGGCTTCAAGCTCAACGGAACCTTCGCGACAGATCTCCATATGGCGATCGACTTCGACCACTTGGCCCAGGGCATCGATCTGGGCGGTCAAGTAGGGATAGACGGTTGCAAAGTCTTGAGCGCTCCCGAGGAGATGGATGCCAAGCGACTGCTCGGGCAGTTTGAGCACACCGTCGAAGTCGTGCCCGGCGAATGGGCAACATTCTTCGTGGGGCCCGACAACCCCGAGTGGGTGCCGCTCACCGAGATTTCGCCGAACCTCATCAATTCCATTCTTACGACGGAAGACTCGACTTTCATGCAGCACCACGGATTCATCGCGTCGGAGTTTCGTACCGCCCTCCGGGAAAACCTCGAACGGGGCTATTTCCGGCTCGGCGCCTCTTCCATCACGATGCAGACGGTCAAGAACGTGCTGCTCTCACGCGAAAAAACCTTGTCGCGCAAACTCCAGGAGCTGTTCCTGTCTTGGTATCTGGAGAAGAATCTCACCAAAGAGCGGATCCTCGAGATCTACTTGAATGTGATCGAATTCGGACCGCGGATCTACGGCATTGGGCGGGCCGCTCACCACTATTTCGGCAAGAGCGCGAAGGAGTTGACACCGCGCGAATCGGCCTGGTTCTCGTCGATTCTCCCGAGCCCCAAGCGTCGCTATATCCACTATTGCAAAGGCTTGCCCGATCCGAAATGGGAGCAGTATATCGATCGCATCCTCAAGCGAATGAAGGAGCGTCATCGTTTAACCCAAGAGGAGTACCAGAAAGCGCTCTATGCGGAGTTGAAGTTCGATCGCGCCGAAGCCAAGCCGGAGCGCGAGTGTCTCGAGATGGTGCGGCGGCTCACGACACCGCCCCCCACGGTCGCCCAAGAAGCCGAAGGAAACGGCGAAGAGCAGGGTGAGGCACGAGCGGCAGAGCCTTGACCGGGAGCTGCTTTGCGAAATAGCATTACACTGGCTTGTTTATGACGGTGTTACGGAGAACGGATGCCTAAAGCGCGTGCGGTCATGAGCAAGCCGGTGGTGACGATGGAGCCGACCACTCCGCTTGGCGCGTGTCTGCAGGTGATGGCAGAGCGCCGCATTGGTGCGGTGGTCGTGTGCGATGCCGGCCGCCCGATTGGGCTATTCTCCGAACGCGATCTGGTGTCCCGGGTGGTGACCAAGGGCCGTAATATCGCCCAGCTGGTCATGCGGGATGTGATGACCGCGGCACCCTGCACTGCCGATGCTGACGACGATCTCGATTCGGTGTTCAGCAAGATGCGCTCACTCGAGATTCGCCATGTGCCGGTCGTGCAGGAGGGGTTGGTGGTCGGGATGATTTCGATCCGCGATCTGATCGCGGGTGGTCATCCATCGGGGCAGCGGACCCAGGTCGGCACCTGGATGACCACTCATCCCCTTACGGCCAGCGAGAACGATACGGTGCAGATCGTATCCGAGGCGATGACGGAGCGCAGCGTCGGATCGGCGGTGGTCGTTCGCGGCGAAGAGGTGGTGGGGCTGATCACCGACCGCGATGTGCTGAACAAGGTCGTGGCGCGCAGACTCAGCCCGGCGCAGATGGCGGTGCACGAGATCATGACGAGCGCGCCAGCCGTGGCCAAGGTAGAGGACGAATTCGAGGCCGTTTATGAGACGCTTTCACGTCTGACGGTGCGCCATCTTCCGGTGGTGAGCCAGGGTAAGCTCGTCGGCATCGTATCGATGCGCGATGTGTTTCGCTTCAAAGAGCGAATTCTCGAGCGACTGGTAGCCGAGAAATCGGGGTTGTTGGCGACCTACCAATCGGCGCTCGACCACGATGGCCGGATCAATCACCTGCTCCTCGAGCTCGACCGGATGAAGAGCCAGGCCATCACCGATGAGCTGACTGGTCTCAACAACCGTCGCTATTTTCAGAATCGCATGGAAGAGGAGTTCAGCCGAGCGCGCCGCTACCAGCGGCGCTTGTCGATCGCTCTGTGCGATATCGATCGATTCAAACAGCTCAACGACGCCTACGGCCATCCGGGCGGCGACGACGTATTGAGTGACGTGGCAAAGCTGCTGCAGAACTCGCTTAAGGTCCAGCACATGCTCACTTCGTTTCGTCGCAGCGACGTGGTGATTCGCTTTGGAGGCGAGGAGTTTGTCATTATTTTTCCCGAAACGGATGAGAAGGGTGCCTACCTCGCTTGCGAGCGGGTGCGCAAGACGATCGCCGGGTTTCCCTTTCTCTCCAAGCGACTGGAGAAGCCGATCCAGGTGACGATGAGCTTTGGTGTCGCTTCCTTTCCGGTCCACTCCTCGTCGAGCGAAGACCTGGTAGCGTGTGCCGACGAGGCACTCTACGTGGCCAAGAACAGCGGGCGCAACCGAGTGATGATCGTGTCGCGACCGGTGCCGGCGACGAAGTAGTTGAAGGTACTGCTCGTCGATAATTACGACTCCTTTACCGGCAATCTGGCACAGCTTATTGCGCGCGTGACCGGTGAGCTGCCGCGTGTAGTTCGCAACGACGCGGCGCCCCCCGAGGAGCTGCTCGCTTGGGGACCGGACCGTATCGTGCTATCGCCGGGCCCCGGCACGCCTGCGGTAGCTCGCGACGTAGGCGTCTGCAACGAGCTCATCCAGCAGACGAAAGTACCGCTGCTCGGCGTCTGCCTCGGGCATCAGGCAATCGGATACGTGTTCGGAGGACGTGTGGTGCATGCACCGCGGCCGGTCCATGGGTATCGTTCTCCTATTGTGCACGATGGAAGCGGGATTTTTTCCGGTCTACCATCGCCCTTTCAGGCGGTGCGATACCACTCGCTAGTGCTCGATCGCGCACGGCTACCGCAGGAGTTGCGGGTCACGGCTTGGTGCGATGACTTGGTGATGGGAATTGCACACCGCGCACGGCCGCTTTATGGAGTGCAATTTCATCCCGAGTCGATCGAGACGGAGTGGGGTGAGAAGCTCTTTGAGAACTTTTTGGGAGCTCCGTCCCGCTGTCGACCCCTGCAGTTCTCGAAGACCCTCCCCACGCCCCCTCCATCTTTGAAGACCGTTCCCACCACTCCCCCCGATCAGTTCGATTTTTGGATCGAGCGCGAAGGGCTCACCTATGTTGGGGTTGGCAGCGAGAGGGTCACTGTCCGGAGCTGGACGGAGCTCGAGCAGCTACTCGAGGGGGGCGATCGTTTTGTGGGCTACCTCAGCTATGAGTTTAGCTGCGGCGGAGAGGCACGGCTCCTTCGCATCGCTAGTATCGTCGAGCTGCCCACTCCGCCGCCGCAGCGAGATCTTCCGCGCCCGCACGGTGGAAGCCGCCCCAGGTTCGAGATGGCCCGAAGCGAAACGCGCTATCGCCAGGACATCGCCCGCGCACTCGAGTACATCCGCGATGGGGAGAGCTACGAGCTCTGCCTCACCACGCAGGTCCGTGCGACCGTTGACGTCGATCCACTCGCGTTATTTCGGCTGCTACGCGTACGCAATCCCGCGCCCTTTGCCAGCTACCTTCGCTTGGGCGATCTTGCCATCGTCTCCGCCTCGCCCGAGCGATTTGTCCGCATTGCGGCAGATGGCAGGGTCGAAAGCCGGCCTATCAAAGGCACCCGCCGACGCGGCCGAACGCCCCTCGAAGATCGTAGGCTACGTGACGAGCTGGCAAGTAGCGCCAAAGATCGGGCCGAAAACCTCATGATTGTCGACCTCGTTCGCAGTGACCTTGGCCTGGTCTGCAAGCCCGATTCGGTCGAAGTGCCCGCCCGCTTTGTCGTCGAAGAGCACCCGACGGTATTCCAGCTCGTGTCCACCGTGCGCGGTCAGTTGCGCGAAGGGATCAGTCCCGTCGAAGCAGTGCGCACGCTCTTTCCCGGCGGTTCCATGACCGGTGCGCCCAAGATCCGTTCGATGCAGATCCTCGAGCAGCTGGAAGGAGAGCCCCGTGGCGTCTACGCGGGGGGCATCGGTTTCTTCGGCATCGATGGTGTGATCGATCTGTCGATGGCCATCCGCACGATCGTGGTTCGGCCCGGAGAAATCTCCTACGGAATCGGTGGCGCCATCGTTGCCGACTCGAATCCCGATGCCGAGATCGACGAGATCTATGCCAAAGGGCAACCCCTCATCGATGCGGTCACGGAGCTACTTTCAGTCGAATAGCCGCGTCGCGTTACCGTACAGCAGGGCGTGTCGCGTGGCCGGGTCGAGACGTGTCTCGGCAATGACTTGGAGCTCACGATCCCAGGCATAGGGGAGATTGGGAAAGTCGCTGCCATAGAGTAGCCGTGCCGCACGGCCGGGAAAAAGATCGATGGGAATCGGCTTGGGGAAATAGCCAGCGATCGCCATCGTGGTATCGAGGTAGAGATGCTCGTAGCGATCGAGCAGGGCAGCGTAGTCGGCGAGTTCGTCGTACCCAAGGTGCGGCACCACGAGGCGCAGATTGGGATGGCGCTGCAGCACGCGCTCGATTTTCTGAGCCGCGCAGAGCGCCCGTGTATCGAGGCCGTAGGCAGGGTTGGCGGGCTCGCGACCCGCGTGAATCACGACAGGACGACCGATCTCGCTGCAGATCGAATAGACCTCATCGAGTCGCGGGTCGTCGGCACCCATTTTTTGCACATGGCAATGGATCTTGATCCCACGCAAACCGAGGGAACCGAGCGCCTCACGGACGATCGCGCTCGCGTCGGGCTCCCCGGGAAGCACGGTGCCGAGGGGCACTACCTCGGGATGGGCGCGTGCGATCTCAGCAACGAATCGGTTGAGCACCGTGGCCAGTCCAGGCTTGTGCGAATAGTGCAACGCGGCCATACGCTGGACGCCTCGCTCAACGAGAAACTGCACCACCTCCTCCGCCTGCAACCGATATCGAACCGACCAGGCGTGCGCATCGAACCAGCGCCAGATCGCCTCGAAGAGTCGCGGCGGAAACAGGTGCACGTGCGCATCGAAAACGGCTACCCCTGCCGGAACCTTCGTGGCCTCCTCGTCGATCATCTTCTCCTGATCAATTGAAAATGTCGTAGGTGAAACCCTTCGTTCCGGTGGCGCCCGGAGCCATGGATCCCGACAGTGTCGTGTCTCCCCCTCCTGCCGGTAGGGAAGTGATCAGCTCATTATTGTGTATCGCGGTTGTCATGGTCTCACCTTACAACCCTCCGAGATCGTAACTCGAGGGCACATCGACATGAAAACCGAGATCGGTGGAGTGGACTTCATTGGGAGCAATGCGCAGCCGCCAGGTGAGGAGACCGTCGTCGGACTGCAGTTGATAGCCAGCGGTGGTGCGGTCCGTTTCGAGTGCGACTTCGACATCGTCCAATTCGGAGACCGGAATTCGTTCGAGTAGCTCGACCTCCTCGGAACGGCCGAGGTAATTGGCGAGTTCCAAGCGATAGGCAAAACGGAAGCGGTGCTTGGCGCCAAAGAGGCCGCTTTGGCGCTTGGTCTCTTCCAAGGCCGTGCGTTTGATCCGCAGCCCCTCCTCGATGCCGAAAGTGAGGTGAAAGCGCGCGCCCTGAGCGACGCGCTCGAGCGAATAGTGGCCCATGAGGCCGTTGTCGCGGAAAGCATCGACCGGTCCCGCGAGCAGCGGAAAGGGCGCCTGATTGGTAAGATCGGCGATGCGGAACACGTAGGGCATGCGCTGGGGCGCGCTGCGCAGTGCGAAACGGGCCTTCATGCGGTGGCGAGCGATCGTGAGCCGCACCGGTGTCCCATTGCCTGCCACATCGGCCGGATCGGGTACAGTGAGCTGTACCGAGATCCCCTGCGAAGTAGCACGCAGTAGCGGGATGTCTCCTTCCGCCGTCCCTGCGATGGCGGCTTCGGCATGAAGCTGTTTCTCTTCCCGTCGTACCAGCACGCGCTTGAGTTCTTTATGCTCCTCGGCCCAGACATTCAGCTTGTTCAGCTCCGGCGGAGTCGCATCCTGCCGTGGCACGGCGGTGGAGAGCACCAGTTCGGCGTGGGACCAGGACTCACCACTGGACTGCTGGACGGTAGCAAGACTCGTGAGCTCGACCATCCCCGCTGCTTCTTCTGCGCGCGCTTCATAGGAAGGACTCCAAGAGGCGCCACCGATGAAATAGCTGAGCTCGACGCGGGCGGTCTTACCTGCTTGTCCGGCGGCACAGGAGACCAGTGCTTCAGCGGAGAATTCGTGGCGCGCCAACGAGGTCTCGAGGCGTGCTCGTTGCTGCTCGAGCTCGCCGAGCCTTCGTTGTAATTCGCGCTCGGCCGCCACCTTGGCGACACGCTCGTTGTCAGTGCGCAGCTTGGTCGAGAGCGCTGTTTCGAGCGCCTGATCCCAGTTGCGAGTATTCGGTGCCGCTGCGGCCAGCTCCTCTTGCAGCAGCTTTTGGGTGACCTCGGTATAGTGGCCGGCGAGCTCACCGCTATGCTCGATCCGACGACGATCGTCTCTGAGCGACTTGAGCTCATCGTACAGCTTGATGAGCTGCTCTTCGAGTCGCTTGACCTCGGGCGCAAAGGCGTCGGCGCGGGTGTGCTCCTCCACCTGCAGACCGGCGACGGTGCCCAAGCTAGTACGAGCGCGGATGCTGGCGCGGTCAACCGCCGGGGGAAGATGCTCAAATGGCACCGCGACGTGTGCTCCGCAGGAAACCGATGCGATGCGGATCACTTGAGCTCGATCCGGGTAGACCACGACGCGTTCGATCTGGAGCGGCAGCGCAGTAACCAACAGCGGAAGGAGAGTCACCATGGGGCTCCTCTAATTCTGGTGCATGCGCCAGCCCTTAGGCCGACGCAGCTGGTAGGTGAAGTGAACCGCTGTGGTAGAGGAGGGCGGAATGACCAGCTGCCACTCGAGCTTGCCGGAGACCGTCTCTACCACCGCTGCGGGCACGCTGCTGAGTAGTTTAATTTCGACATGTGGGTCCGAGGTGACGGGAACCTGGTCGACGATGCGTAGCGAAAGCGGCGTGCGATAGGGATTGGCGACTTCGGTGGTGACGGTATAGTCGCCGACATCGTCTTTGGAGAAGATCCCCTGCTGTGACGAGACGAGCTTCACACGGCGCAGCGGCTTGATGGCGCGGTCGAGGCCGAGCGGCAGGGCAAAGTGCTCGCCCCGCGCCATGAGACCCAGGCGGGCTGAGCCGGCGGGATCGGCACCCACCCAGAGGCTGGCCGGGCCGCCGGGGAGAACATGGGATGAAGGATTGCGGATCTCGGCCACCAGGAAGGCCTCGGGGGCAAGCGCCGGGTAGAGCTTGCGCTCCACGGTAACCGGCCACTCTTCGGCCAGCAGGGCGATCCGTCGGGCACCTTTTCCCGAGGGAATGGTTTCCGAGCGCAGCGAGGGAAAGGCGAGATCGTAGCCGCCGGCGAGCGAAGCGGGCAGATCGGCGGCATAGCGCGGCGGCTGATAGGCAGCCGGCGGCAAGAGTCCGCCGACGCCCTCGGAGGGAGGCGGTACGGCGCTGTTCGATCGGTGGCGCCAGTAGCCCTCGGATTTGGATACAGATGGCGAGGTGGGAGAGCTCAGCTCCAGTGCGGGAGCCGCAGGGAGCTCCTCAGCTTCTGCCCTTTCTCCTGTGCCCCCTTCGGCATCGAGCGCAGCGGCAGCCCTCTTCATCTTGTGCAGAGAGCCCGACGGCGCCGCTGGGGCCGGCGTGGCAGTACGTTCGAGTAGCTGCTGACGTAGCGATTCATCATCGCTCGCAGGAAGGGGCGGTGGCGCGGGCGGTGGTGGCACATACTGTTCTTCGAGGGGTCGAGGGGTCGGAATGAACCGCTCCCGCTCGCCGATCTTCCAGGTCGAGAGCGGCGTAAACGCCACCGCGGTAGCGGGCACCGCCGTGCTGAGCTGAAGTACGGCGTCGGTCCAATCTTCCCCCGATTCCTGGCTCACCATCCCGGCAAAGCTGACTGCGACGCGGCTCGTCGCAAGATCGAGCTGAAGATCGTAGCTCGGGCGCCAGCGGGCGTTCGCAACGAGATAGGTCACTGTCAGTTTGCCGCTGCCGGTCGCCACCGTTGCAAGTACGCGGTAACCGGTGTGGTGCTGCGCACCGCCCACCAGGCTCGCCTCGTCGGCCAAACGCTGGCGCTCCTCGCGCAATGGCCGCAACCGCTGATCCAGACGAAGCTGCTGCTGCTGCAGGCGCTGCACCCAGCGTTCGACGAAGGCGATCGCGAGCGGCCAGCCCGAGGCCGTAAGACGGGTGCGCGGTTTCAGTGCCTCGTCCTCGGGGACGACGGGCGCCAGACGAATGAGATTTTCCAAGAGTGTCTCGATGGTCTGGTGCTCGGCATTCGCGCGTGCGATCTGATCATCGACCCGTTCGAGCTCGCGCAGCAGCACGAGAGCCCGGTCACGGGGAAACTCCCCGCTGTCAAGGTGGTGGATCTCGATCCGCCGCAGCGCAGCGCCGGTCGACTGCACGCGGATGGAACTTGCGTCCACACGATCGGGCAGCAGCGGTAGCGCTAACACCGTTTCGTCCGAGAGGTGGAAAGGCGCGGTGCGGGTGACACGCGCACGGTCGCTGAAGACGGTAACCGCGGTGATCGGAGCTTCAATCGGCGTCGCAGCGGCTAGCGCAAACAGCAGGTGGAGCATGACTCTCCTTGGTCAGCTACTTTGAAACTTCTTCACCACCGCTTCGACAATCGCATCGACCGAAGAATCGGCTGCTGAAATCGCTATCGGTCCGCCCGTGCCGTTGGGGCAAGCGTTGCAGAGCGTGCAGGGATCAGGCGCGCGCGGGATGCCAAACTGAGTGGCTAGCTGCTGCAGTTTTTTCACTTCGTGCACCGGCAGCGGCGCCACCGGCCCGATCACCCGCGCCGCGTGGGTGATCTTAGAAGCGTGCTCCATCGCTTCCATGCGATTGTAGGCTTCGTCGAGATCGCGCCCGATCGTGAGCGCGCCGTGCCGATCCATCACGATCGCGTTGGCCTGTCGCACGTAGGGGCGCAGCGTGTTGGGCACCTCGTCGGTCGTTGGTGTGGTGTAGGGCGCAGTCAAAATGGCTCCCAGCACCAAGCAGGTTTCTGAGAGCACGCACTCGGCCAGGGTCACACCAGCGAGTGCCAACCCGACGGTGATCGGTGGATGCGCATGTACCACTGCCCTGGCATCCGGCCGTTCGGCGTAAACCAGCGCATGCATGAGGAACTCGCTCGAGGGTTTGTGCAGGCCGCGCAAGCGACGCCCCGTCAAGTCCGTGATGATGAGGTCTTCCTCTTTGATGTAGCCCTTGTGGAAGCCGGTCGGCGTCACCAACACTCGCTCCTCATCGAGCTTGGCCGAAACATTGCCATCGCCTGCAGCGATGAGACCTTGCCGATACAGACGGTGGCAGATTTCGACCAGGTGGCGGCGTAGCTCAGATTCACGCATCGGTTGAAGATAATACGCGCGAGAGGCGAATTAGATCTACCCTTGACCCTGCCATGGATTTCGATCCCGCGGACGTGGTGGCAGCGCTCGCCCCTCATCTGGGAAGCGAGCGCGCCGCAAAGTTGGATGCGGTTGCTGGCGCCCGCCTGGGTGGCGTGATCGCGGTGCTGGAAGACCTGCGCGATCCGCACAACATGAGTGCCGCGCTGCGCAGCTGTGAAGCAATGGGTGTCCTCGGTGTGCATGTGATCGCGGTGCGCCATCGCTATCGCACCGCGACCCGTATCACCCAAGGCTGTGAAAAGTGGTTGACGATCGAACGCCATGCGGAGACGCGTGCTTGCGCTGATCTATTGCACTCCCGCGGGGTTCAGATCCTCGCTGCGGTGCCAGGGGCTTCGCGCCGCCTGGGCGAAATCGATGCTGGTCAGAAGATCGCCCTCTGCTTCGGCAATGAACATCTGGGCCTCAGTCCAGAGCTGCGCAGGCTGAGCGATGGTGACTTCACCATCCCGATGCACGGCTGCTCGCAGAGCTTGAACGTCTCGGTATCGGTCGCCGTGGCACTCCACGCCGTGACCGAAGCGCGCCGTCGGGCGCTCGGGCGCGCCGGGGATCTCGATGAGGCCGCCCTGCTGGCATTGCGGGCGCGCTACTATGCGCGCGATCTACGCGGTGCGGAGGCGATCGTGGCGCGCTTTTGCGCAGCACGAAAGCACGGGTAAACTCTCTCGCACCCATGGCGAAAGCACGCAAAGGGTCCACGGGCTGGCGACTAGTACGCTGGACGGTCCTGCTCGGCCTGCTCGGGCTGGCCGGCGGCGCTGCGCTGGTTGCGGGTGCCTTTTGGCTCTACGGACGGGATCCCAATCTATCGATCGATAGCCTCCTTACCGACTCCCCTAAAGTGGTGACCCGGGTGGTCGACCGCCACGATGAGCTGCTGGGGGAGATCTTTGCCGAGCGCCGCACGGTGGTACCTCGGGAAAAGATTCCTCCCATCATGGCGCACGCCATTGTCGATGCCGAGGATGCACAGTTCTACGCCCACAAAGGGCTCGACTATTCCGGCATGCTGCGGGCGCTCCTGCGCGATGTTTTGCATCCTGGGCGACGACTGCAGGGGGGATCGACGATCACCCAGCAGCTGGTCAAGAACCACCTCGTTCAACGCAAACTCATCCGGATGGGCCACCGCACGCTCCAGGACAAGGTCCAAGAGATGCTCCTGGCCCGTCGGCTCGAGAGCCAACTCAGCAAGGACGAAATCCTGGCACTCTATCTCAACCAGATCGACTTTGGTCACCAGCGCTTTGGGGTCGAGGAGGCGGCGCAGTTCTACTTCGGCAAATCGATCACCAGTGTCGACGCGGGCGAGGCGGCGATCCTGGCGTCGCTGCCCAAGAGTCCGACTGGGATGGATCCCTTTGCCCACCCCGAAAGGCTCAAAGAGCGCCAGCGCTACGTGCTTTCGCAGATGGTGCGCTACGGCCATCTTACCGAGGCCGATGCCCAGAAGATTGGCGAGCAGCCGATTCGGGTGAAGCGCGCCGTTTCGACAGTTCGCATGGCTCCCGAATTTGTCGATGAGGCCAAGCGGGTGCTGATCAAGAACTTTGGCGAGGAAAAGCTCCAGACGCTGGGGCTCACGGTGCGGACGACCTGCGACGCGCGCATACAGCGGATCGCCCGAGATGCGCTCGAACGGGGACTCGAGAATCTCGACGAGCGGCAGGGCTATCGCAAGCCAATGGCCCATTGGAAAGGCGGGACGACGGCGGCGATCGGCAAGTTTCTCGACGAGCGTTGGCTTCGCCGCCCCCATGACCAGCCGCGAGCCGCATGGTTGGCCGAGCGTCAGCGGGCCGCCCAGCAACATCGCACCGTTGAGGTCGTGGTGATGAAGGTAGAGCCTACTGGACTGGTGGTCGATACCGGAACAGAGCGCTTTCACATGGCGCTTTCGGCCAAGCGCGATCGCTACAATCCGCATGGGCTGCCGATGGACAAACGCTTTTCGGTGGGCGACGTGATCGCGGTGCGCGCGGAGCCCTCGCTCGGCGAGAGCGATGACGGTCTGGCTCAAGTTCTGCCCGACTTCGGCCCGCAGGCGGCGCTCGTGGCGATCGATCCGCAAACGCGGGAGGTGCGCGCTCTCGTCGGCGGTTACAACTTCCTTTCCGGGGGATTCGACCGCGCACGCAAGGCGAAGCGGCAGCCCGGATCGGCCTTCAAGCCCTTTCTCTATGCCGCGGCCTTCAACTCGGGGAAATATACCCCCGCCTCGGTGATCAACGACGCGCCCCAGGTATATGCGCAAGTAGGGCTGCCCGATTACGCACCGAAGAATGCCGAGTCGCGCGAGTTTCTCGGACCGGTGCGACTCCGAACGGCGCTCGCCAGGTCGATGAATACCGTCGCTGCACAGCTCGTCAATGAGATTGGACCGGAGAGTGCGGTCGAGATGGCACGTGCAGCGGGCATCGAGTCGAGGCTCGAGGCCACTCTCTCGCTGGGACTCGGTGCCTATGAGGTGAGCCTATTCGAACTGACCAACGCCTACGCTACCTTTGCGGCCGGAGGGAGGCGAGGGCCACCCGTTTTGATCACGCACATTGGTGACGAAGTTCAGCCGAAATCGCCCCTCCAGCAGTCGGTGGTGCCCGAGGTGGCTTTTTTGATCACCTCGCTGCTGGAGAGCGTGATCGAAGAGGGTACCGCTGTGTCGGCCCAGGGAAAGCTCCACCGGCCAGCAGCAGGTAAAACCGGTACCACCAACGACGAGCGCGATGCCTGGTTCATTGGCTATACGCCCGATCTAGTCGTGGGCGTATGGGTAGGATTCGACGATATGCGCGACCTCGGCCATGGCGAACAGGGCTCGCGTTCCGCGCTGCCGATCTGGATCGACGTGATGACTGGCGCGCTGAAAGGGATGGCCCCCCGGCCCTTTGCGCAACCGCCCGGGATCGAGGTGCACCGGATCGATCCCACGACCGGCCTACTCGCGCCGCCTGATGCGCCCAATGCGATCGACGAGAGATTTCTGGCGGGCACGGCACCCACGCAAACCGCGCCGGCTCAGGGCGAACAGAATCCCGATACTTTCATCATCGATCAGACGCAATGACTGCAGCCGTCCGCTCTTCGGTGTAGAGCTCGAGCAAGGCGATAAACAGGCTGGCCATCACGGGGCC
>JAHFDT010000071.1 GCA_023248875.1 Myxococcales bacterium
TGCGGAGGTTCCCCGCACACTCGAACACCAGCTGAGGGGCGAATGACTGTATTCCCGCTACTGCCAGGAGTGAGCCACCGGCAATTGCCAACTCGGACGGTCGAGTTCCATGTCGCCTGTGCCGGCGATCCCCAAGCGCCACTCGTCCTGCTACTCCACGGGTTTCCCGAATGTTGGTACTCCTGGCGCGCACAGCTCGTTGCACTCTCTTCGCGCTACTTCGTGGTAGCACCGGATCTGAGAGGTTATGGCAGTTCGGAAAAGCCCTCCGACGGTTACGATATCGTCACGTTGGCCTCCGATGTGCCCGCTCTGATTGAAGCGCTCGGCAGGTCGACCGCGACCGTGGTGGGCCATGACTGGGGAGGCGCCGTCGCCTGGGGCGCGGCCTCGCTCCATCCTGAGGTCGTGTCGCACCTCGTGATCCTCGATTCACCGCACCCGTTGGTCTTTCGGCGGGCTCTGCTTACCAATCCGCGACAGCTTCTTCGATCCTGGTACATGTTTTTGTTCCAGGTGCCCGGCCTGTTCGAGCGCTGGGTACGAAAGGATCCGGAACGTTTCATGCGCCGTGCGCTCTTCACCGCGGCGGGCGATCGCAAGCCTTGGACCGACGAAGAAATCGGACTGTATGCGGCCAGCCTGATGGAGCCGCGCGCACTCGAGTGCGCGCTCGCCTATTATCGCAGCATTTCGCGCGGTATGCGCAGCACAGACCGACTAGCGGATCCGATTTCTGCACCGACGTTGTTGCTATGGGGCGATCGCGATCGTGCCCTCGGCACTGAACTGGTCGAGCCTGCGCGCCGCTATGTATCGGGTCGGTTTGAGTTCCGTATTTTCGAGGGTGCTGGCCACTGGCTCCAGCAGGAGCGGCCGGAAGAGGTGATTGCTGCCATCACCGATTGGGTGGAGCACCAATGAACAGCCCTACTCGGCTGTCGTCTCTATGTTACACTTACTCACCGGTTGCCGGAGGAGAGGTTCACCCAATGGCGCTGCTTGAAAATGTCGATGGCGGAATCCGCCGAGCACTTTCCCGAAGGTTTGCAGGGCTAGTTTTCATTGCGGCAATCCTGCATGGGTGTGGGCCTAGGGCCACCAAGCCAAGCCCCAACGAGGGTGCTGGTCCGGGTCCCATGGACTTCGCGGTGCCCTGCGTCGGTCTGGCCTGCCAGCAGAAGAACTGTGGCGAACTGGGCGTGACAACGTTGGTGGGTAAGGTCTACGCGCCGAATGGCACCCTGCCGCTCTACAATGCGGTGGTCTACGTCCCGAACGCGCCGCTTGAACCGTTCGAAAAAACGGTGAAGTGCGAACCGTGCGACGGCCACGTTTCGGGCAGCCCGCTCGTCAAAGCGGTGACCGGACCCGACGGCAGCTTTGTCCTCGAAAATGTTCCGGCTGGGATCGATATTCCACTGGTGGTGCAGATTGGCAAGTGGCGGCGGCAGGTGCTGGTCGACGTGCCCGAATGCACGACGACCGAGCTGGAAGCGAAGTACACCCGCTTGCCGCAGAGCAATTCGGAGGGCGAGATACCGAAGATTGGCATCGCCACCGGCTCCCTCGATCCGATGGAGTGCCTGCTGCTCAAGATCGGGATCGATCCCAACGAGATTGCCGAGCCGGGCCAGGGCAAGCGGGTCGACTTCTACAAGGCGGCGCATAGCCCAGGGACGACTATCAGCACCAACACGCCCAGCGGGGCCGACCTGACCAAAGGCCTCTACATGGATCTCAAGAAGCTGATGGACTACGACGTGGTCATCCTCCCCTGTGAAGGGAGCGAATACGACCAAGGCGCAGTCGGGCGCAGCAACATCGTCGAGTACCTCAACGCCGGCGGTCGCGTCTTTGGTACCCACTACAGCTACTCCTGGTTCACCTACTCGAACAGCCCGTTCAATAAGATCGCAAAGCCGCAAAAGGATGGGCTGTGGCCGCGGGGACAGTCAGCGAAGATCCCCGGTACGGTCACCCTGGTGACCAACTTTCCGAAAGGAATGGCCTTCGCTCAGTGGTTGATCTCTGCCGGAGCGAAATCGGCACCGAACAAATTGGAAGCGCCGGCGGTGCTGCACGATATTGATGGCGTTGATCCCGCCTTTGCACAGGCCTGGGGAAAGTTGGACTTCAACGGAATTCCTGCAACACCGCTACTCACCTTCAACACTCCTCTCAATGCACCTCCCGACGACATGGGTGTACCGCAGTATTGCGGGCGCGCGGTCTTCGGCGACCTTCATGTTGCTGCCAGCGAAGCCAGCGGGCCGACCTTCCCGAAGGCTTGCAAGGGCGGGCCGCTTACGGATCAGGAGAAGGCGCTTGCCTTCATGTTGTTCGACCTCTCCTCCTGCGTGCAGTCCGATTTGATCCCACCCGTAATGTAGGGGACAGCGATCATATTACTGGGCGGACAACTCGAGGACAACGTTCGCCGAGATGCTGATCCGTGGTCGCTCCCCACGATAGGGGTGGACGTAGTGTTGCAGCCAACCGGGAAAGATCACGAGCGCGCTCGAGCGAGGATCAACGGTGAAGTTCGAGGGGAAGAGCTCGCGTTCGGGGATTGGCCGCCGGCCCTGGCGCGGATCGACGAAGGTCAGCTTGCCCGAAGCGCGGACCGGATCTCCTGCGTCGACGTAGTAGACCGTCGAGAAGTGGCAGTCCCCGTGATCGTGGGGCATGACATAGTCGCCATCGCGCAGGATCATCGCCCAGCTTTGGAGGCCACAGCGGTAGCGCGGAACCGGCGGGAGAGCGGCGTCTCGGCCCAATCGATCGACGACGTGGCGAACGTGCTCGACCATCAGCTCCATGAGCGCGTGAAAGCAGGGCTCCGGCCGCTGCGCCAAATTCGGTGTCGAGTGCCAACCGCCGACATTGCTGCGCTGGATCCCCTGACCTGCCTGCGCTTCGAGTAGCAGCTGGTTTTCAAGTTCGCGGTTGAGCTCTTCAGTATCGGGCACATCGAACACGAACAGCGGTGTCGGGAACAGTGAAAAACGATCCATCAGAATCCGCTCATGGCGACGAGGCTCGTGCGGTGCAAGGTGACCTGATAGTCCTTCGTGCAGCGGACCTCGGCACGGTGGAGTGAGATGCTGCCATTGACGCCAACCGAGTCGAGATTCTGATAGAAAAACCACAAGCTGCCCGAGCCATCGGCACGGCGTTCGACATAGGGCGGTACGATGTGGCGCTGTTCTGCATCGGGCGGGATCACGAACGGACCGCCCTGCTCGAGCAGGAGGTGATTGGGAGGTTGCAGTCCAGCGCGCGAGGTGGGCTGTCCAAGCTCGACCAGCAGTAGCCAGAGCAGGCGTTCGGTGAGGGTCTTGGGCGAAAGTGATCGCGTCTCCTCGAGAAAGTTCGCGGCTTGGAGGAGAAGGCCCAGATTCTTCTTCGCTTCGAGCACGACGTCACCCGACGGGGATGCATATCCTCGGACAGTCACTTCGCGCGCGCCTTCGCGCGGCGGTGGCACGATCGGCCAGGTCGCTTCGAAGGCGAACAGGTCGCCGGTCTGGTATTCGGCGAAGCCGGTGTAGTCGTCACCGTCGGGTGCAACGTGGATCCCGGAGGCTTTTCTGTGATGAACGGCCGCTACTTCGCGCAGGAACGCGGCCTTCGCTCGATCAAAAGGAGTCATGGCGCGCTTCTTTGCATGCAGTGGCGTTGAGAATAGTAGCACCGCACAGAGGAACCCACGCAAGCGGTCACATGCCTGGATTGTGGGTTTTGGCGCCCACACCAGCGCCTGACGGGGAGGCGGCCCCCGGAGCGTGGCCGCGCTGATGGACATGGTTACGGATCCAGTCGCGCCAGGCGCCCACCGGTACGAGGCGGCCGAGCTGTTCCTCTGGGACTCGCCCCGCCTCCTCGTAGAACACTGTATAGATTTCGGCGAAAAACTCGGCTGGGGAATAGAGCTGGTAGGCTCTCACGCGCTGGGCCATGACCTCTTCGTTGTGGTACTGAAAGCGGCCGTAGTAGGTGTTGATCGAAAAATAGCGCGAGCCGTACCGTTTTAGATCCTGGGGAGTGGTCCAGAACGATTCGCCCCTCAGTATGCATGGCTTGGCCGCCTCGATCACCGGCACCTCCTTGCCGTAGTAGCGGTTGATGGCATGGCTGCGCGGCAGGCCGTGGTTGAGCGCACGGGGAGTGCTGTTCCGTGCTGCAGCGGAGATGTGGGCCTGGATCGCCTGCCGGTCCTGCGAGGAGATGACCGAGCCATCGCTGGTTTGCCAGGGATTCCCCATGGCAGCCGCCCAGGCGGAGAAGTCCCGCGTCGCCTCCCAGCCGCCCAGAGCATAGAAGCCCGTGGCGCGGATCATTGCATCAACGGCATGGCCGATCTCGTGGCGCACCACAGCGCTGGTCCAGTCGCCCAGGCGCATCGCAGTCCCGTCATCGGGTGCGACCAGAGCGCCCCTCGGGTAACCGTGCGAAAGCGGCGAATTCAACGTCAGTTTGAGATACGCCTCCTCGATGGCCGTGATCTGTTTGATATCGGCCGACGGGCGGGGTCCCAATCCAATCCTCGCTCCCACCTGAAACTGTGTCAGGTCGGAGAGGTAGATGTGCGTCGCTCCGGCCTCCACCGCTTGCGCTAAGGCGGTGCCAATGCCGAAGGGGTGTGCGACGATCGGCGCGACCCGTGCACCGACCGGGTAGGTGTGGTGGAGTCCTGCGCGAAACTTGAGCTTCTTGCCCACGGGATCGATTTCAGCCACTTGGTGCACGTCCGCAGAAGGAGCCGGGCCCAGCTCGATGGCGAGACCGATGGAGAAGGGCCCCAGGTTGGCCACCTGGATCTCCCGCGTGCCCGCCTTCGCCCTCTCGGTGAGCGAGCTATTCTCACCGGTGGTAGTAGCCGGGGTGATCTCGGTGCCCGCCGGATAGTCGCGGCTGAGCCCAGAATCAAGGATGTAGCTATTTCCCAGTACGACGCCGCGAAGGGTCTTCATATCGTGGCCGCCGATTGAGATCTGGCTGTGTGGCGGGAAAGCCCCGGGGTTCTCGACCCGAACGAAGAGGGCACCAAACGAGGCACCGCTCGTCAGCCGGGTGCGCAGTCCGCCCATCGAGCTACCACTGCCAATGGCAAACTCACCGCTGTGGTCGCTCATGCTCCCGCCCTCGCCCCGCGTGAGGGTGAGGCGCCGCCACGCCCCGCCGCGGACGTCCTGCTCGGGAAGGAGTTTGCACTGAGAGTGGACGCGCTGTAGGAGCTCGGCGTTCCAGTGTTGGCCCTGGACGCTCGACATCTCGACGTTCCAGTAGCTGGCGAACGCCTCGACCATGAAATCGACATGGCTGCCCTTAGCGATGACCGCGTCGCACAGCGCGCGCTGCTCCGCGACAGCACCGTAGGCGTCGAGGAGGCGCTGCCTCTGAGCGCGATCGTGGCTGGCGATGAGTGCCCAGGCGTCGACCGCTCGCTGGCCATCGGGGAACAGACGCCGGGCGAGCCTCCCGCGCACTCTGCTCGGGAGGCTTCTTTCCATCTGCCGGACGAGGTCAGCATTCTTCGCCAGTGAGGTCACCTCGACAAGTGGCGCGGCTTCAATGCGGGCGACCAAGCGATCGGCATCGACCGGGTGGGCCTGTGCGGCGCTGCGAAGATCCTCCGCGAGTGTCCCTTGGGTCAAGGACGTGGTCGCGGGAGTTGCGACTTCGCCAGGCGGCGCTGCAGCACCGGGGGATGGCGGTGGCGCCGCGGTCACCGCCTCCCGATCGGGAGTGAGCGCGGGAGGGCCCGCCGTCCCTGCGGGCTCGCTCACGCCCCAATCGAATCGAGGATCGTGAACCATTTGGGCGGCCCCGAGCTCCGCGGGAAGATTGCGCCCAAGGCTGGCTCCCTGTCGCCAGGCTGTGACCACCCGTCCCACCAGAATGGGGTCGATCAGCGCCTGATGCAGTCCGACCAGCACCGGCGAGGTGAGGTCGGTGCCACCGCGTAGAAACGCACAGGTGGCCTGTGCGACTGCGGCCGCGCTACCGGCCTGCGGGGTGGCGCTCGCCGGCGTGGCGGCAGCCTGTGCGGGTCGCTGAGCGTGGTCACGCGACATTCTCTATAATGTACCATAGCCGCCTTCAAACCGGTTGACCCTCGAATCGAGATCCCTATACCGTTCTCCGCCATGGAAACGATTCGGACCGATGCGGTGGTGGTGGGCGCGGGGCCGGGGGGCTACTCGGCGGCAATTCGACTGGGACAGCTCGGCAAGCAGGTGGTCGTGGTCGAGCGCGACATTCCCGGCGGTGTGTGCCTCAACGTCGGCTGTATTCCGTCGAAGGCGCTGATCACGGCGGCCAAGACCTATGAAAAAATCCGCGGTGCTGAGGCGATGGGTGTGCTGGTGGAAGGGGCGCGGGTCGATCTGGCGCGGATGCAGGCCTGGAAGAGCGGTCTCGTCGAGAAGCTGACTGGGGGTGTGCGCACGCTGCTCAAGAGTGCGGGCGCCAAACTGCTGCTCGGCGAGGCCACGGTCACGGGGCCCCAGCGCCTCGAGGTGAAAACTAAGGAGGGGCTGATCGCGGTCGAAAGCCCGGCGATCGTGCTGGCGACCGGTTCGCGGCCGGTCGCGGTGCCGGGCTTTGCCGTCGATCATGCGAAGATCCTCGATTCGACCAGTGCACTAGCGCTGACGGAGGTGCCGCCGCGCCTGCTGGTCGTAGGGGGCGGCTACATCGGCCTCGAGCTCGGCATGATGTACGCCAAGCTCGGCGCCCAGGTGACGGTGGTGGAGTTCACGGCGCAGCTTCTGCCTGGCAACGACCCGGAGCTGGTGCAGTTCGTGGCGCGCAAGATGAAGAAGCTCGGCATGGAGACGCAGCTCGAGACCAAGGCCAAGAGCTGGCGCGAGCAGGCGGGCGCGCTGGCGGTGACCCTCGAAGGCCGGGCGGGCGAGAAGACGATCGCCTGCGACCAGGTGCTGGTCACCGTGGGGCGGCGGCCCAATTCGGAGGGCCTTGGCCTCGATCGCATCGGCGTGAAGATCGACTCCAAGGGCTTTGTCGTCGTCGATCGCCAACTGCGTACGAATGTGCCTTCGATCTATGCGATCGGCGATGTCGCGGGACAGCCGATGTTGGCGCACAAGGCCTACAAAGAGGCGGATGTGGTGGCCGAAGTGATCGCGGGCCACGCCGCTGAAATCGATAGCACGATCGTTCCGGCGGTGATCTTCACCGATCCGGAGATTGCGACCGTAGGCCTGACGCAAGCGGCAGCGGAGCAGCTGGGGCGCAAGGTCAAGGTGGGAAAATTCCCCTTTGCGGCGCTCGGGCGGGCGATGACGCAGCTTGAGACCGATGGCTTTGTCAAGGTGGTCGCTGATGCCACCAGCGATGAGCTCTTGGGGGTCCACATCGTGGGGCCGGGCGCTTCCGATCTCATCAGCGAAGGGGCGCTGGCGCTCGAGATGGGCGCTTTCTTGCCCGACCTTTCGCTGACGATCCACCCGCATCCAACATTGGGCGAAGCGGTGATGGAGGCGGCCAAGGCGGCGCTTGGCGAGTCGACGCATCTCGTGAATGGGGGCAAACGCTGAAGCCGGCGCGCCTCCTCGATCTCGGACGGCGCGACTACGGCGAGGTACTGGAGCTGCAGCGCGCGCTGAGTGGCGAGCGGCAGGCAGGGCGGGGCGAGGACACGCTAATTTTGGTCGAGCATCCGGAGGTGATCACGCTCGGCCGGCGGCGTGAGTCGCGCGCGAACGTGGTGGAGGCGCGCTTTCCCATCGTGGAGGTGGAGCGCGGCGGGGATGTGACCTACCACGGGCCGGGCCAGCTGGTGGGCTATCCCATCTTGGCGCTTGCGGGCGAAGAGCGCGACCTGCACCGCTTCCTGCGAGCGATCGAGCAGGCGCTGATCGACCTCTGTGCAACGTTGGGCGTGGCGGCTGGGCGGCGGGATGGCGCCACTGGCGTGTGGCTGGGCGAAAAAAAGGTCGCCTCGATTGGCATCGCGGTGCGGCGCTGGGTGACGCTGCACGGCTTCGCGATCAACATTTCGACCGACCTGTCCCACTTCTCCGCGATCCGCCCATGCGGTTTCGCGGCCGAGGTGATGACTTCGCTCTCGGAGAGCTTGAGACGGCCAGTGGCACTCGACGAAGTGAAGGGGCGAGCGATCTACGAATTGGGGCGACGGCTGGGGCGGCGGTTCATGGCCTGATGATGTAGCATCTCAGATTTCTGAGGCGCCCCTCGCAGGTAAACCACTGGATTCACACACCTCGGTCATGGCACAGACTTCGCTATAGCCCACCGCCATGACACCGACAAAGGCCTTGGCACTTTTGGGGTTGGCAGCAGTTAGCTGCTCGGATGGCGATCTCCTGCCACCCATTCAAAATCGGGTGACGCTCGCGCCCTTTGCCGGCTGCACGGAGCTTGAGCAGTTTATCGAGGATACCGCGGTACAAGAGATGCGAGCGCAGATCAGGGCCGAGAAGGAGGGTACCTGGTACTGGCGCGGTGGTTTTGCAAGTGAGGGCGATGTTCAGCCGACCGCTGCTTCGGCAGGCGAGAACAGTCCGGCGCCGCCCTCCCACTACACCACCACCAACACTCAGGTGAGCGGTGTGGATGAGGCCGACTTCATGAAAAACGATGGCACGCGCATCTTCGTGCTGAGCGGGCAAAAGCTCTATGCTGCGAAAAGCTGGCCGGCCCAAGATTTGGCGCTGGCCTCTTCGCTCCCGATCGAAGGCTACCCGCACGAGATGTTCCTCGATGACAAAGGGCGCCTGGTTATCTTCTCCCAGGTGTGGACGAGTTGGTATGATCCCAAGGCTCGTGTACCGGCCTGCATCGATAGCCTCGATTGCAGCTGGAGCTATTCCAATACCAGCAAGGTCACGGTCATCGATGCCAAGAACGAGGCCGCTCTTCAGGTCATCGATGAGATCTATCTGCCGGGCAACTACAGCTCGGCACGGCGCATCGGTGCATCGGTGCGTATGGTGCTCTCCGATTCGTTCCACTGGCCGAGCACCCTTCGCTTCTATCCCGACTACGATCCCAACCAACCCAACCGCTACCAGGACAAAGGTCGTCTGAATCAGGCGCTCGATACGCTCGCCGATGAGAATGAGAAGCTGCTGCGCGCGCGCACGCTGGCCGAGTGGTTGCCCCGGGCCAAGCACAGGGTGGGCGGAAACTTGGTCGATCTCCCCTATCGATGTGGCGATTTCTACTCCTCGAACGCGCCCGAGCGGCTCGGCCTGGTCACGGTCGCAACGCTCAATCTCGATAAGCCCGGGACGGCGCCAGCCCGCACTTCGGTGCTCGGCGAAGCCGGGCAGATCTACGCTTCGTCCTCGTCACTCTATGTCGCGTCGCCCCACTGGTGGTGGTGGCCTGCGCCGGGACAGAGCAACTTCACCTACCTTCACAAATTCGATCTTACCGATCCCGACCGTGCCCCCTACATCGCCTCGGGCGGGGTCGCCGGCACCCTCCTCAATCAGTTTTCGCTGGATGAGCACCAGGGCTTTCTGCGCATCGCCACCACCATCGATCGGCGAGTGGTCGATTGGGGCCATCCGGAAAGCCGCTGGGGCCGCACCGAAACCACCAATCGCGTCTACGTGCTCGGCGAGCAGTCGGGCGCGCTCCACATCGTTGGCCAGACACCGGAGATTGCGCCCGGCGAGCGTCTCTACAGTTCACGCTTTCTCGGTGCGCACGGCTTCCTGGTCACATTTCGCCAGGTCGATCCCTTTTTCACGCTCGATCTATCGGATCCCACCCACCCGCATCTGGTCGGCGAGCTGAAGATCCCAGGCTTCTCCACCTATCTCCATCCGCTCGACGACAACCACCTCTTGACGATGGGCACCTATCTGCCCGAACCGGTCAACGGCCACACCGATTGGTCGCAGCGTCGCATGAAGATCAATGTATTCGATGTAAGCGACTTCACTGCACCCAAGGTGATGTTCGAACAGCTGGTCGGCACCTCCGCGGGCTGGACGGAGGCCGCTTGGCAGCACAAGGCTTTCAACTGGTTCCCCGAGCGCAAGCTTTTGGCGATCCCCTTCTCCGACTACGCGCCGAATCCACAAGGCAACTACTGGACTAGCTTCGTCAGCGATCTGCGCCTCTTTTCCATCGATCTACAGACCGGCATCACGCCGCGCGGCTCGCTCAGCATGCGCGATCTCTACATCTCCCACGGCCGAGAGACGTGGAACGGGTACTACAGCCCCTGGATCCGTCGTAGCGTGATGGCGAGCGATCAGGCGGGCCACGAGTTTGTCTACGCCATCAGCGACGCGGGCATTCGGGCAGCGGCGGTGGAGAGTCTGCAGAGCCCGCTTCAGACCGTGCTATTTTCAAAATAGTCCGAAACCGATGCGCGGTGACTGAGCCCGTACGCAACCCTTGCGACTCCTCCCCGGCGATTTTCTGAGCGGTATTGCCGTCGAGAATTGGCATCCATTTGGCAAGAAAATAGGCCGGAATGGAAGACAGAAAAGGAGGATGAACATGGCCAATATCACGGTTCGTCAAGACGGTGGACAGGCGCTGGCGCGCCGGTCGGAGTGGGATCCGGCGGCTTGGGCACGCGATCTTCTGCGCTGGGATCCCTTCCGCGAGATGATGCCAGGCTTTCCGAGTGTCTTCGCAGAGGGGATGGCCTTTTCGCCGGCCTTCGAGGTCAAGGAGACCAAAGAGGGGTATCAGTTCAAAGCCGATGTCCCGGGCGTGCATGAGAAAGATCTCGAAATCGCGCGCACCGGCAACCGTCTCACGATCAGTGGCAAGCGTGAGATCGAAAAGGAGGAGAAGGGAGACACGTACTACACGTGCGAGCGGAGCTACGGCTCCTTCACACGCGCCTTTACGCTGCCGGAAGGCATCGATGGGGAACACACCCGTGCCGACCTCAAGGATGGCGTGTTGACGTTGCTTGTGCCCAAGCGCCCCGAAGCGCAGCCGCAGAGAATTGCGGTGAGGAGCGCCGAGAAGAAGAGCTAGACTACGGGGTGATGGTTCCCTGGTGGGTGAGGCCGCGGGATGGATCGTTCTCGGTGACGATCCATCCGCCCGGCGATAAGTCGATTTCGCATCGCGGCGCTCTTCTCGGAGCGATTGCACACGGCACTACGGTAGTGCACGGTTATCTGGTTGCAGACGACACGTTGCGGACATTAGCAGCTTTACGCACGTTGGGAGTTGCGTGCGAGTTGCGCGGAACCGAGCTGCAGATCCATGGCGCTGGCCCGGAGGCTTTGCAGCAGCCCCCACAAACGATCGACGTTGGCAATTCCGGCACCACTATTCGTCTACTCGCTGGCCTGCTTGCAGCGCGGCCGTTTGCCTCCACCCTGACGGGAGACGCGTCGATTCTTCGGCGACCGATGGCGCGTGTGATTGCGCCACTGCGGTGCATGGGCGCGTACATCGAAACGGCGCCGGACGAGCGCGCACCTTTGCAAATCCGTGGCGGCCCGCTGCGGGCGATTTCATACCCAAGTCCAATCGCGAGTGCACAGGTGAAGAGCGCCCTGCTTCTTGCTGGTCTTCAAACGGTCGGCCGCACCGAGATCGTCGAGCCGAGTCCGAGCCGCGATCACACCGAGCGGCTGTTGCGCGTGTTCGGAGCATCGGTCGAGACGGGCGCGCGAATGGTGCTCCACGGGCCCGCTCGCTTAGAGGCCGCCGAACTCATAATCCCAGGCGATTTTTCCTCGGCAGCTTTTTTCCTGTGTGTGGCAGCAGCTCGGCCCAGTTCGCGCTGCATCGTCGAGCAGGTGGGACTCAACCCACTGCGCATCGGCGCGCTGAAGGTGCTGAGTGAGATGGGCGCCACCGTGGAAATCCTCGACGTAGATGATCGGAGCCCCGAACCACGCGGCACGATATCGATCACCGGCCGGCCACTTCAGGGAATAACCATCAGCGCCGATCGCATCCCTTCGCTCCTCGATGAGCTCCCCGCACTCTGCATCGCCTTTGCCCTCGCCGAAGGGGAGAGCATCGTTCGCGGAGCGGCCGAACTGCGCGTCAAAGAGTCCGACCGCATCGCGCTGCTGGTGCGCAACCTGCGCGCCTGCGGCATCGCCGCCGAAGAGCTCCCCGATGGCTTCGTCGTCCAAGGCGGTAGTGTGCGCGGCGGTGCAATCGAAACGGGTGGGGACCACCGCATCGCCATGGCCTTTGCTGCGCTGGCGCTCTCCTCGAAGGAGGGCATCTTGCTCGACGATCGCTCCTGTATCGCTAGCTCGTACCCCGGCTTTGAAGAGGCGCTGCGGACCCTCTAAGGCAGAGCCTGCGAACCCACCATGTTGGGTGGCGAAGCGAGTACCTTGGCATACCGCTCCTGGTCGACCCCTTCGATCATCACGCCCACGAGGCCGTCCGATTGCGCATGCCGGACCTGCCCCGCGACGCGCAAGGGAAACGCACTGCCCGGGACAGGGAAGTCCATGAACACCGGCTCACCGACCTGCTTGGTCGCCAGGCGCTCTTCAAAGGCAAAGCCCCCCGCACTGATGTTCCGTACCAGCCGCTGGTAGCGCGCCCGCTCGCTCACCTCCACTGCAAAGAACGCGGTTTCGATCCGCGGCGACGTTCGCCTATCACAAACATCCATCGTTCTCCCCCGCCGACTAGAAATTTTCGCCGAATTGACGGGCTAGGGCAAGCTTTTCGACCTCCTGCTATGTTGACGACATGCGGACGCTCATTCAGGGCACCTGGGTGATTTTCGCAGTTTCGCTCGCTGGTATCGTGACACTGGTCGGGCTCAAGCTCAGCGGCTTCGCGATGGCGAAGGTACCGCTCGCACTGGTCTTCTCCGTGCCGTCACTGTTCGTTTCGTTGGTCGCCTTGCCGATCTTTTACTGGAGTGCGAGGCGCTATGAAGGGGTCGCGGAGCAAACGATATTGGATCCGATTGCGCACTGGCAGTGTGAGCCATCGCACTGGCAGAATTTTTACCAAAGCGATTGGGCGCGCACCCGGAGCAAGCTCGTCTGGCTACCGCTGAAGAATGCGGCCGCTGGAGGTGCACTGGTGGGTTTCGCGGGGCTAGTGGCCGGGAAGTTCCTCCCCGCGGTGGCCATCGGGGTGGGGATCGGTCTGGCGGTGGCACTTTTCGAAGTACCGCTTCGCTTTTTCGTCGGCCGCGCGAACTATCGCAGGCGCCAAGCAGGTGCGGGCGAGATCCGCGTCGGCACCGGCGGCCTCTCGATCGACGGCCAGCTCTACATTTGGCACTTCATCGGCACCCGGTTGGTCGCAATCAAGACCGAAGAGGGCGACCCCCAGAGGTTGATCTTCCGCATCGAGATGCGGCGCGCCGCACCGCAAGAGGTGCGGGTGCCATTGCCGCCCGACTCGACCAAGATCATCGAGCGAATCGTGCACCGACTGCTGCCGAAGGGTTAATGGGGTCATGGCCATTTGTCGAGGTGGCCGGGTTCATGGTCCTGGTTGTACTTGCCCGCACCGATCTTCCAGAACTCTTCACACTCAGGCGGAGTATCGAAACGCCGGCAAAGCACCCAGGCCTCGAAGGCTGCGAAGGAGGACAGATTTCCAGCGAGTACCGCTCGAATACCCTCTTGGACCTTAGACTCCTTTTTCTTCGGTTGCGGACATGCGCAGAGAATGAGCGCCAGCGCGACGAACCACTTCATAGATATATCGGTCATGGGGTCATGGCCATTTGTCGAGGTGGCCGGGAGCGTGCTCCTGGTTGTACTTGCCCGCGCCGAGCTTCCAGAACTCCTCGCACTCGAGCGGAGTATCGAAACGCCGGCAAAGCATCCAGGCCTCGAAGGCTTCGACTGAGCGGAGGTTACCCGCCTGCACGGCTCGAATACCCAGTTGAACGGGAGATTCCTCTTTCTTTGGTTGCGGACAGCCGCAGAGCGTGATGGGCAGCGCGACGAGCCATCTCATGGATGTGCCCCCCCCAATTGCCGGGAGGTCAGCGTGACCTCATCTCGAATTCGCCCCTTCATCACATCCTGGGCATTGTCGCCCGTTTCACGCGCTGTGCCCGCCGAGTCGACTAGCGAAGCCAGGGCAGCGTTGGCCAGGGCTACACCGAGTACGGTGGTGTCGGGCATGGGGCAGTTCAAGATTGTAGCTATCATTTGGTTTTCGATCGCCGTCCGTTCGCTACCGCTGGCCATGGGATCGATTCTGTTTGTAACGGCTTCATAGCTCAGCGCATCGGCCACCAGGGCAGGATTATCCTCCTTCACAGCACTAACGGTCTCGCCGAACGATTTCAGCTGCGCATCGATCTGAAGAGTGATGTTTTGCACAATGGCAGCGCATAGGGCGGCTGGGGACAACCCTTCCCCTTCGTTGCCACCACCCGCCAGTTGTAGTCCCGGCTTCCCCATCCCGCGCATAGCGCGAGCCGACTCCAGTTGCTCAGCCATTCCTTCTACTCGTGCGAATGCCCTGCCTGCCTGAAGCAGGTGAGGCTGGAGAAAGCCCAGCGCCATTTGTAGAGCGGCCCCGATCATTCTTTCAGAGCCCTCGCCACGACACTTGAACCACATCTGGTCCCGTCCCTTCCAGATGAAATGGGTCTTGAGAGCCTCCTCAGTGAGGACCAATGCAGCGAGAGTCGTGTTCCTGAGCCGTTCTATATAGGTCTGCACCGCCTGCTTGAGCAGGCGGCCATGCTGGGCGCGCTCTTCGGGGCTCATTTCGGGTACCGAGGGTACTCTTGCCTCAGGATCGATCAGTCCAGCGATCGACGGGTCCATACCGGCCATGCGCCGCACCTGAGCATCGGCGGCCGTCCCCAGTGCCACCGCGGCGGGACCCTGCTGGTGCGACTCCACGGAGGAATCGGGCGCGTGGCTGCTCCTCGTCCTTCGCTGCTGCCGCTCGTTCATGGTTTGCCCTTGCGCGCCAGTTTGTCGACCAGAAAGGCCAGTACCGGGAGGGCGATTCCGAGACCTACCAAAGCCACGCCGCCGCCGGTGTACCAGGCGGGATGCCGGCAGCGGGGATCTTCGGCAGTTATCGAGAACTCATACCTGCAGGTGGCCTCGACCATCGTCTCTAGATGCACTCCCGCCAGGTAAGCGAATGCGCCCAAGAAAATGAGCAAGCCACCAAGCCGCAGAGCCTTGCCAAAGCGGTTGGGAATTACACCATCATTACCGTTGCGCATGCCTCCACCCTCCATCCCGTTGCTGCCGGTCCAACCACTCACCACCGAATGCGGCGCTGAGTTGTCATCGCCCGATTATCGGCAGCCGCCCGCAGGAGTTGCGTGTGGTCGCGCGAAAAAGTCGCTTTTTCAACAGGGGCTGGAGAGATCCGCGTCGACACCAGCGGTCCCTGGTCGAGGTTGTCGAACCGGGCGTTAACGATCGGAGGGATTCAGTGGAGGAAGTTCTGCTGTGGTTGGGGTCCCAGGCGGAGTGACGGGAATTTGATTTTCCGACGCGCGAAGGACTATCCTCGGCCTCGAGACCGCTTTCTGGTTGATAAGGATCGTAACGAGGCGGTCGACGACGCCCTCCGACTGGGGGGGACCGAGGCGATGTGAGGAGCGCCGACGCAGGACTACTGTAAGTAATCCCAGGAGAAGCGACGAAGCATTCGCCGAAGGGATCGGGGTCCCCCGGTCCGAGGACGTCTGCGGCCGAGGCAGAGGGGATCGCCGCAGCCGATTATTTCAACCAGAAAGCGGTCTAGCTGACCGTCGGGAGTCGCTCCATGATCCGCCTACTCTTCGCTCTCCTGCTTTTTGCGCAGACCCCATCAGTGCACGCGGCCGACAAAGTGGACCCCAATATCGAATTCGGCAAGGCCCACTATCGCAAGGGCGCCGCGCTTTTCGACGCCGAGGAGTATGGCGAAGCGCTGCAGCAGTTCATCGAGGCCTATGATCTCACGCGCCGCCCGGAGCTGCTGTTCAATATCGCCAAGTGCTACGACCGCATGGGCAAGCGCGAGGAGGCGATCGGCAAATACCGCGTCTATCTCGATACCAACCCCGTCCCGAACGAGATCCGCACGGTACGCCACCGGATCGAGGAGCTCGAGCAGCTCATCGCCGTGCGGGCCGAGGTGCGGCCTGAGCCCCGACTGCTCAGCAGCGATGCGCTGCGCGTGCCCGATTTGGGGCCCGATCCTGTCGTGTCACACCGCCGCTGGGTGTGGGGCGCGGCGATCGGCTCCGTACTGGTCATCGGCGCGGTGGTCGGCCTATTGGTCGCTCTGGTACCGAATAATGCCCCGGTCGACGCCGGCGCGCTCGGTCTGGCAGCGATCCATTTTTGAATCTTCGGAGGTCCATGCGCTCGCTTACCCTAACCCTTTGCGCGGCGATTCTTGGCTGCGGCCCCGGCACCAGCACCTTGGAGTTGACTGTCGATGCGACCACCGTCGTCGCCGGCATCGCCAAGTTTTCGGTGACCGTGGAGAACCTCGGCCGCACCGCCCATTCCGACTTTCCTGCCCCCGGCGGTCTCATCGGTATCCCGCCCGCCCGTCACCTCGCCCTCGTCTTCGATAAAGATGTGACCGGTGCCGTCAAGATCACCGTCGATGCGCTCGGCCCCCAGGGGCAGCTCCTCACGAGCGGCATGGGGACCGCCACGCTCATGCCTAGCCACGCAACCTCACTCATCATCACCCTCGGCGGCGGCACCGTCGACGGCGGCCTGCCCGACTTTGCCCTCGCGGATATGGCGATGTGCGGCCCTGATTTCGGCAACTGCCCGTCGGGCTGCAAGCCGCTGCTCACCGATGTCCAAAACTGCGGCCAGTGTGGCAACGACTGCACGGCCAAGAATTGGTCGAAGGTGGTCGAGTACCAGTGCACCCAAGGCTTGTGCGGGGCCAAATTGTGCGCTCCGGGCTATCTGCACTGCACGAGTGCGGCGGCCGAGGGCTGCGAGACCGAGGGCGCGACGGTCACGAACTGCGGTAGCTGCGGCAACGACTGCACCAAGCTCGCCTGGAGCCAGGTGAAGAGCTACCAGTGCAGTACCCCCGGCGATGCGGGTGTGGCGAGCTGCGCGATCAAGACTTGCGAGACTGGCTTTGCCGATTGCACCGCGGCGACCGGGTGCGAAACCGATACCACCGTCACGGTCACCCGCTGCGGCGGGTGTGGCAATGATTGCAATGCGAGCGGCTGGGTGCATGTGACCGCCTACGCGTGCGCAGCGAGCGCGTGCCAGGCGAAGAGCTGCGAGACGGGCTATGCCCACTGCTCGAACAGCGCGGCCGAGGGGTGCGAAGTGAATACCCAGAGCGACCCCATACACTGCGGCGCCTGCAGCGGCCCCAATGCCGTGTGCCCGTTTGGCGTGCCCTGCAAAGCGGGGGTGTGCACGAAAGAGAAGGTGTTGGTGATTGGGACGAGTGATAATGCTTTGCTTGATGTCGCAAACAAGCTCACTGCAACAAATACATTTGCCTCGGTAGCAACGTACAACGCTGGGCAGAATGGCTTTGGTACGCCTACCGTCGTTCAACTCCAAATGTATGCCGGTGTGCTTGTCTTTTCCGATAGCCCGTTTGCGGACGCCGCTCTCCTGGGCAATAATCTGGCCGACTACTACGACAGCGGTGGACGAGTCGTAACGGCCCCGTTGGCCAACGCCGTTAGCCCCGTTAGCGGAAAGTTCGGCACCGTAAACAACGGCTACATGCTCCTGAATCCCCTTGGTCAAGATCTTGGCAGCAACCAGTCCCTCGGCACTATCCACGAGGCACAAAGCTCGCTGCTCATGGGCGTGAACACGCTGAGCGCCACGATTGCCAGCCGCACCTCGGGTGGGATCGTCAACGGCGGCATCTCTGTCGCCGACTGGTCGGATGGCAAGCCGCTCATCGTGCGCGGCGTGGTCAAATCCCGCAACCGCGTCGACCTTAACCTGTTTCCACCTTCGAAAGATGTGAGCCCTTCTTACTGGATCGGCGATGGCGCCAATATTCTGCGCAATGCACTCGTCTATAAATAGCGCAGCGCTCGGCCTGCTTTTTATCAGCTGCAGCTCGCCCCCGCCCAGTTTTACCAACTGGCAGCGAGTCGACGGTGGCCTGCCCGACTTTGCCCTCGCGGATATGGCGATGTGCGGCCCTGATTTCGGCAACTGCCCGTCGGGCTGCAAGCCGCTGCTCACCGATGTCCAAAACTGCGGCCAGTGTGGCAACGACT
>JAHFDT010000255.1 GCA_023248875.1 Myxococcales bacterium
GGGAGCCTCGCGGACCGAGGCCGAGGAGCATACTTTTCGTATGTAACGAGGCCGAGGGAGGACGTAAGCCGCGATCAACGCGCCCGAGCACCGCGTTAGCTACCGCCGGGCGTCTCTGGAAGTTGTGGGATGGCCGGCGGTGGCGAAATCACTTTGGCGAAGCCATCGCGTCGTGACATCGCATAACCTTTTCCGCCGCGCGCGGTGAGCTGCTTGACCTTCGGCTCGAGGGTCACCGTCTTGCCCTTCGAAGTTTCGAGCGTGAGCGGCTCGTCGATGGCGAAGGCGAGCACGCGGTCATCGTCGACTGTCTTGAGCACCGTCACGCCCTTGCCCGGGCCGGCCAGCACGTTCACCTCCCCCGCGCGGCACTGCAGGATGTGCGAATGGGCCGATGCTACGAGCAGGATCGATTTTTCGTGGACTGGCCGCACGCCGAGGATTTCGTCGCCTTCGCTGACTTTCGCGAACTTGCGGCCGGTGCGTGTGGACAGCTCGGTGTGCGGCTGGAGCGCGAAACGCAAACCCATTCCGGAGCGCGTGACGGCGATGAGCTCGCTCTCTCGGGTTCGCAGGCGGGGGTCGAGCGAGAGCACGTCCACCACGCGCTCGCCGTCTTTGAACTTGAAGAGCTTCTGCACCGGATCGCCGTAGCCCGACGAGGGCGGGATTTCGTTGATCTGGCAGACGTAGGCGGAGCCGAAGTTGGTGAAAAAGACCACGGCCTCTCTGGTGCTGCCGCCCAGCACCGCGGCCACCTCGTCCCCCTCGCGGACGCGCGTCGAGGCGACGTCCTTTAGCTCGCGCACGCGCTTCACCCAGCCGTCGCGCGTCAGGACGACGTTGCAATCTTCATGGACGATGTAGGCGTTGGGGTCGAACTCGATCTCCTCGGCGCCCCCGACGCGGGTGCGCCGCTTGTCGCCATAGCGGTCGCGGATCTCGGACAGTTCGCGCCGCACCACCTCCCATAGTCGCGGCGTCGACTTGAGGAGATTCTCGATTCGCTTGGCCTCTTTGCGCTTTTCGTCGAGTTCCTGCTGGATCAGCAGGATTTCGAGGCGCGCTAGCTTGTAGAGCTTTAGCTCGAGGATCGCCTCGACCTGCTCCTCGTCGAGTGCGAAACGCTTCATCAGCTTCGCGGCGGCATCCGCTTTGCCTTCCGCTTTGCGGATGATGCGAATCATCTCATCGAGCGCATCGTAGACGGTGGCGAACCCTTCGAGGACGTGGATGCGCTTGCCGAACTCGGCGAGCTCGAAGGCGAGGCGGCGCTTCACCACGTCGAGTCGGAAATCGAGGAAGTGGCGAAGCATTTTGGCGAGGTCGAGCCGCTCCGGTGCGCCGACCTCGGGATTCTCCGTCGGAATCAGGCAGGTAAAGTTGGCCTGCACGCTGGTCTGCAGCGCGGTGTGCTTGAACAGATAGGCCATCACCGTCTGCGGATCGGCGCCCTTCTTGAGCTCGAGCACGATCCGCACCTCATCGGTCGACTCGTCGCGCACATCGTTGAGCAGCGCTAGCTTACGCTCGATGACGAGGTCGCCGATCTGCTGGACGATCGCACTCTTGGTGGGACCATACGGAATCGACGTGACGATGATGTTGGTCACGGTCGAGCGAGCGCGGCTCTCCTCCTCGGTGTTCCATTCGCCGCGCAGTTTGAGCGAGCCCTGGCCCGTTTCGTAGATCTCGCGCAGCTCTTTGCGCGAGGAGAGCAGCTGTCCACCCGTTGGAAAGTCGGGCCCCTTGACGAACTTGCAAAGATCTTTGGCTTCGAGCTGGGGCTCATCGATGAGCGCAATGGCCGCGTCGACCACTTCGCCGAGGTTGTGCGGTGGGATCGCCGTCGCCATCCCGACCGCAATGCCCTGTGCGCCATTGATCAAGAGATTCGGTACGCGCGAAGGCACCACGATGGGCTCTAGTCGGGTGCCGTCGTAGTTGGGCCGCCAATCGACGGTGCGCTGCTTGATCTCTGCGAGCAGTTCGGCGGCCAAGGGCGCCAGGCGGCACTCGGTGTAGCGCATCGCCGCCGCGCTATCGCCGTCGAGGGAACCGAAATTCCCCTGCCCTTCGACCACCGGGTAGCGGAGCGAAAAATCCTGGGCCATCCGCACCAGTGCATCGTAGACCGAGGTGTCGCCGTGGGGATGGTACTTACCGAGCACATCACCGACCACCGCCGCGCACTTACGGAACTTGGCGTCCGAGGTGAGGTGGAGATCGTGGAACATATCGAAGAGGATGCGCCGTTGCACCGGCTTGAGGCCGTCGCGCACATCGGGCAGTGCGCGCGAGGTGATGACCGAAAGCGCATAGTTCAGGTAGCGGCGCTGCGCCTCATCGGCGAGGGGAACGGACGGGATGGCACGGTGCCCGCGCCCGCTGCCTGAACCTGAAGAGGAAGCACCATTGCTGGAACCGAACAATTTCAACTGATCAGACACGGTGGCGCCAGACCCTATCTGGGTGCGCCAACTGCGTCAAGGCAGGCCTTGCACCAGTTCGCAGTTCCCAGTTTCCCAGTTTCCAGCTACTCTTTGCCGCTCATGTACCTCGGTCGCGTGATGGGCACTGTCGTCGCTGAGCGTAAGTACGAAGGGCTCGAGGGCGCCAAGTTATTGATCGTGCAACCCCTCAATCACCGCGGCCAGGGGACGGGCGAACCGCAAGTGGCCGTCGATACGGTGCGCGCGGGCCTGGGCGATTTGGTCTCGCTGGTCGGCTCGCGCGAGGCTGCCCTGGCGCTCGATCCCTGGTTTGTTCCCGTCGATGTCGCGATCGTGGGTGTGGTGGACGAAGTCGATGCTGAAACCACGGTGGCCAAGGCGCCCGCGCCGGAGTTCCGCCGATGAAGCTCTGTCGCGTGAAGGGCACGGTCGTCGCTACCGCGCACCACGCGGCGTTGGATGGCAAGAAGCTCCTCGTGGTGCAGCCGCTCGATGAGCGCGGCATGGAAACGGGCGAGAGCTACCTCGCCGTCGATACGGTGCAGGCGGGCCGCGGCGACACCGTGCTGGTGATGACCGAGGGTACGGGCGCGCGCCAGATCCTCCAGCAGGGCGCCATCGTGCCGATCCGTTCGCTCATCGTGGGTATCGTCGATGAGGTGGCGGTCCAAAAATGACGGACGCCCGCCTGCGCGCCGAGGTGGCAGACTACGCACGGCGGCTCCATGCCCGCGGCTGGGTGGCCAACCACGATGGCAATGTCAGCGTGCGTCTTGGGGAGGGCCGCTTTCTCGCCACACCGACGGCCACTTCGAAGGCGGAGGTCACAGCCGACCAGCTCCTCGTCGTCGACGAATCGGGCGCGCGCGTACAGGGGAGTGCGAAACCGTTTGGCGAAATCGGACTGCATCTCACGATCTATCGCCACCGCAGCGATGTGCAGGCGGTGGTCCACGCCCATTCTCCGACGGCGAGCGGCTTTGCCTCGGCGGGCTTAGCGCTGGAACGGCCAGCGATGGCCGAGGCGGTGGTCTCGCTCGGACCCACGGTGCCGCTCGTGCCCTACGCACCGGCAGGTGACGCCGCCTGCCGCGCGCTCGAACCCTTTCTCGCGAGCTGTGACGCCGTGCTGGTCAGCGGCAATGGCGTATTCGCTTGGGGCACGACGCTGGAGCAGGCCTATTTGCGGCTCGAGCTGGTGGAGCATCTCGCACGCATTGCGCTCGTGGCCCAGCAGCTCGGCGGTTTGCGCGGCCTGCCCGATAACGCACTACCGCCGCTGCTCGAGGCACGCCGCAAGGCCGGCCTGGGCCAGGCCGCCAGCGCTACCGCTGCCGATCCACCCGCACCCAGGGCCGTGGTCGCCTGCGCTCCGCCCCCGCCCGGATCCGATGTCGTCCTCGCCACCCGCCCCCGAAAAAGCGACCTCGCGGCAATGATCCTGGAAGAGATCCAGGCCGCGCTCAAGAAAACCTAACTACCTCTTCGGTAACCCCAGTTGGTGGCCGGCTGCCAATCACTAGTGCCCCGGAAACGAGATTCATGACATATTTCCAAATCCAAGGTTCGCAGTTCGGGGCACTAGCCATTGAGGGGAGGCGTGCCGCCTCCCTCGACGAGCAAAGCTCGTCGAGCCTCCCTCCTGCTCACGGCCGGACTGCCGGCCGACGGCGCCTTTGGCGCCTCGAAAAGAATGTAAGAAATCACGGTTCCAGGGTACTAGCAGGCTGTTGATAAAGTCGCTTTTTAGGCCCGCACGGCGGGCCCGCGGCGGAGTCGCCGCGTGGGCAGGGGTGAGGCTCCGACGGCTTTGCCGACGGAGCGGGGCGGCACGCCCCGT
>JAHFDT010000072.1 GCA_023248875.1 Myxococcales bacterium
GGAACACCGTCGTCACCATCGCGGCGGTGAAGATCACCTCCATGAATTCGGCGAGGAAGAACATGCCGAAACGCATGCCGGAGTATTCGACAAAGTAGCCGATGAGCTCCGGCTCCCCCTCGGGCAGATCGAACGGCGTGCGTTTGGTCTCCGCGATGGCGGCAGTGAAGAAGAGCAGAAACCCGAGCGGCTGCATGACGATGCCCCAGTGCAGCGGATCCCTGCCCTGCGCGGCGACGATGGTCGCCGGCTCGAGCGTGCCGTAGACCAAGAAAGCGCCCAGGATGGCCAGCCCCATCGTCACTTCATAGGACATCATCTGCGACGAGGCGCGCAGGCCACCGAGCAGCGACCATTTATTGTAGGAGGCCCAGCCGGCGAGGGTAGTGCCATAAACAGCCAGCGAGGCGATGGCAAAATAGAACAGCAGCCCCACCTCGAGGTGCACCGCCTGAAAGGGGATGCCACTCTCCGCCATGCAAACATCCCATTGCGAACGACGCAGCACCTCACCGAGATGGCCGGGGCAAACGCCTGGCCCAAAGGGCACGATCGCAAAAGTGATCAGCACCGGCGCGATCGCGATCACCGGCGCCAAGCCGAACAGAAAGCGGTTGGCCTTGGCCGGCACAAAATCCTCTTTGAACAGCATCTTGAGCGCATCGGCGAGGAAATGAAGGAGACCAAACGCGCGCACCGGACCGATGTTGGCGCGATTCGGACCCATGCGATCCTGCATCAGCGCCGACTGCTTCCGCTCCATCCAAGTGAGCACCGACGCCAGCGGCAAAACAAAGCCCAGTATCAAGAAGGCCATCTTGATGAGCGCGACATACCAGCCGCTCGGCGATCCCCCGAGGAGTGGAATCAGCCAGCCGAACAGAAACACCGCTGCCACTCCCATGGTGAAGAAGACCAGCAGCGGGATCAGGATGACGAGAATGCCCATCTACCCTCTCGAATTCGCAAAGCGCAGCTGCACCAGCGGCTGCGGCCGGCCCCAGTCGGCGCCCACGGTCTGCGGCTTGAGCTCTTCGAAAAGCGCCCGCGGATAGGGCACGTCGCACACCTGCCCGAGCGCTCGGGCCATCCGCGCGATCAGATCCCAGTGCGGCCGCGCCGCACCCGGTGGCTCAAAAGCCTGCCGAATCCGCTGCACTCGCCCGCCGGTGACCCCTTGGCTGGTCGGCGAATTGATGAAGGTGCCATCGACTTCGGCCCAGGCGGCGGCCGGTAGCACCACCCGCGCACGGGCCGTGATTTCGTTGCTGTGCACCGCCTGGACGATGGTGTCGATGGTGGCCAGCGCCGCCTGCGCCCACTCCGACAGCACGAGATCCTCACCGACGATCCAGAGCGCCTGGAACTCGCCTGCGGCGAGCGCCTGCTCGAGCTCGGCCACGCCCGGTGCGTGGCGCGAAAACAGATGTGCCCCGGCGCGATTGGGATTCCTGTCGGCAGCGCGCAAAACGGCGTCGGCCCGTCCGGGATTCGGCGACCGCCCCGCCACGAAGGCGCGCCCCCCCAGTCCATCGAGCGCCACCTTGCCGAGGAGAAACAGATCTTCGTTGGTGCACTGGGCGCCAAAAACGATCCCCAGCCGTCCCTGCTGGCGCGCGCTACCGATGCGGTCGGCGGCAAAGTGGATCGCCTTCTCGATCGGCACGGGATCGCCCGAGAGCTCCGCACCCTGCACGCGATGCGCAGTCAGCTCGTGGTAGGTGAGACGCCCCTCGTCGCACATCCAGTACCGGTTGACCTCGGGATTGGGTCGCGGCACCAGGCGCCACGCCTGCCCCTGCGCGTGGTGGATCTCGATGTTGCAACCGGTGGCGCAACCGGAGCAAATCGAATCGGTAGTGAAGAGCTCCCAGGCGCGCATCTGGAAACGAAAGTCCTTCGCCGTCAGCGCGCCCACCGGACAAACGTCGACGGTATTGAGCGAGTAGGGGTTATCGAGCTGCTCGCCGGGAGCGACCGTCAATACCTCGTGGTCGCCACGAAAGGCCATGCCGAGCTGCGGATTGTGCGCCACCTCATTGCAGACCCGGATGCAGCGAGTGCAGAGAATACAGCGCTCCTGATCGAGGACGATCGTGGGACCGAGATCGACCGCCTTCGGTTTGTGGACCTTATCGAACTCGGTGCGCGACGGCCGCCCATCCCACTCCATGTAGAGTTTCTGCAGCGTACACTCGCCCGCCTTGTCGCAGATCGGGCAGTCGACCGGGTGGTTCACGAGTGTAAACTCGAGCATCTGCTGGCGCGCCGTCTTGACCCGGTCCGAGGCGGTGACCACCTGCATGTTGTCGACCACCGGCGTGTAGCAGGAGGGCACCAGTTTGGGCTGCCCCACCACCTCGACCAGACACTGCCGACACACCGCCGGCGAGCTCAGCCCTGGGTGATAACAGAAGTAGCTGATATCGACGCCGTTCGACCGGCAGGCTTCGAGCAGGTTCGTGCCCTTGCGCACGGTGGCCTTCACACCGTCGATGGTGAGGGTGACGGTTTCGGAGCTATCGGCCATGTTTCATGATGGTGCGGGAAATCGTCCCGACACACTCGCCTCTCGACCAGCGCGGATCCACCGTCGAGAGTCGACAGTCGAAGGTCGAGAATCGAGGATCGATCTTTACGTAAAGGAGATCGCGATAGGTCCCCGGCGGCGTTCTGACGTTCTGGCGTTCAACGAATTTTATCGGTCGCATTTTTCACATCCTATCGGTCGCATGCACCACCAATCATATTCGCCTTTCCAGGGGGACCTTCCCGTCCCCCCTCCCGCGGCCAAGCCGCAGGAGCCTTCCCCCTCCGCGCGCTGCCCGCGCGGCACTTCACCGGTCGCATTCACCACCAATCATATTCATCATTCCGAAAGTGGGGACGATATCCGCGATGTACATCCCTGGGAGCAGGGCGGGTAGTGCGGAGACAATGGCAAAACAGGGCGGACGTACGCGGCAACGAAATGGGCGACCAGTGCCATCGGAAACGATGTAAAAACCCAGTTCGCCGTTGCCACCCTCGGTGTAAGAGTAGACCTCGCCGGGCGGCACCTTGATGCCATCGACGATCAACTTGAAGTGGTTGATCATGCCTTCGATGGTGTTGTAGACCTCGCTCTTGGGCGGCAGCACCACCCGCGGATCGTCGATGAGAATGGGGCCCGGTGGGATCTGGTCGATCGCCTGCTCGAGGATGCTCAGGCTCTGCAATATTTCTTCCCGCCGAACCGCAAAGCGATCGAAATTGTCTCCGCGTGATCCGACCGGCACTTCGAAATCGAAGCGGTCGTAGACCAGGTAGGGGTGGTCCTTACGGACATCGTAATCGACTCCGGTGGAACGCAGCGTCGGGCCCGTCCAGCCCCAAGCCACTGCGTCCTCCGCCGACACCACGGCGACGCCATCCATGCGATCGCGGAAGATGCGGTTGGTCAGCAACAGCTGATCCAGTTCGCGCATCGACTCGCGCACCTTGCCGATCACCGTGCGCAGCTTGGGCGCAAAATCCTCGGGCAGATCGGCCACCACCCCGCCGACACGCACATAGGAATGGGTGAGGCGCGCACCCGACACCTCCTCGAGGAGCTCCCAAATCCATTCGCGCGCTTTGATGGCGTAAAAGAAGATCGACAGCGCACCGAGCTCCATCGAACCGGCGCCCAGGCAGGTCAGGTGGTCGGTGATGCGCGACATCTCTCCGACAATGACGCGGACATATTGCGCCCGTTCCGGAATGCGCGACGTGATGCCGAGCAGCTTCTCGACGGCGATGGCATAACCGACGTTGTTGAGCATCGGCGAGACGTAGTTCAGCCGGTCGGTGTAGGGGAACACCTGCGTGTAGGTCGCGTACTCCGACTCTTTTTCGAAGCAGCGGTGAAGAAAGCCGATCTGCACGTCGCCCTCTTTGACCGTTTCGCCCTCGATAGTGAGCACAATGCGCACGGTGCCATGCATCGCCGGATGCGAAGGCCCCATGTTGATCTTCATCGGCTCGGTGGGCAGATCCTCCTCGGTATCGAACTCTTCGGCAGTCGGCACTCCCAGGACGATTTGCTGGCTCATGAAAAATCCCGACGCACGAGTGGCTGTCGCTTTTCTTTGGGATAGTCCTTGCGCAGCGGATGGCCGACGAACTCTTCGTACATGAGGATCCGGCGCAGGTCGGGATGGTTGCGGAACTTGATGCCGTACATGTCCCACGCTTCCCGTTCGAACCAGTTGGCCCCACGCCAAACGGGCACCACGCTATCGATCTCGGGATTCGCGCCGCTCGGCCCTTCATCGACGAGCGCCTTGATCCGCACTCGCCGGCCCGAAGCCATCGAACGCAAGTGGTAAACCACTTCGAACCGCCCGCCTTCACGGCGATCGAGGCCCAGAGTGTCGACCACGCAAAGATCCACCAACATCGCCATTTTCAATTCGGGATCGTCGCGCAAGAACGCACAAACCTCGACGATACGAGCCGGGTCAACGATCGCGCACTCATCCCCATGGTTGGAGAAGGTCGCCCTCACAGCCTCGCCAAACTGCTCGCGCAGCCGATCGAGAATACGCGCGCTCACGAGCCCCTCCGGGAACTCACAACGACGCCACCGAAAACTCCGACTCCGACTCCGACTCCGTCTCCGACTCCGACTCCGATTCCGACACCGACACCGTCTCCGTCACCGTCACCGTCACCGTCACCGTCTCCGTCACCGTCACCGATTCCGATTCTGACACCAACACCGACTCCGACTCCGTCTCCGGTGGCATCTCCGACTCCGAGGGGGTCAAACCGCATCATCCGACCACCGGTAAATGACCCTTCTTGGCCTTCACCACCGCCTCGTGCTCGCGCAGCTGGCGCCTCTGTGCCCAGCCGGTGCGGTCCTGAATCTTCTCCTGCAGCAGCATCAGGCCATCCAGCACCTGCTCGGGACGCGGCGGGCAACCCGGAATGTAGACGTCGACGGGGATGACCTGATCGCAACCTGGCATGGCGGAATAGTTCTGATAAAAGCCGCCAGTGGAAGCGCACACGCCGAACGCCATCACCCACTTCGGCTCGCACATCTGCTCCCAGATGCGCTGCAGAATCGGCCCCTGCTTCTCGGTGATCGTACCGACGACGATCAGGAGATCGGCCTGGCGCGGCGAGAAGCGTGGAAATTCGGCGCCAAACCGCGCCACGTCATACTTCGGAGCCGCCAGCGCCATGAACTCCATGCCGCAACAGGCGGTGACAAACGGGTACTGAAACAGGGAATACTTGCGCGCCCAGTTGAGGGCATCGGCCAGCTTGGTGCTGTAGAATTCGAGCGCCATTAGCCCCAGCCGATCGCCTTTTTGCGCCAGGCATAGGCCAGTGCCGTCACCAGCACCAGCACGAACACCAGCATTTCGACCAGACCAAAGAGGCTCACTCCCGTCGCGCAAGTGGGTGCGATGCACGACAGCTGGCGAAACAGCACCGCCCAGGGGTAGAGAAACGCGGTTTCGATATCGAACACCAAAAACAGAATCGCCACCTGGTAGAACTTCACCGAAAAGCGCACCCGTGGCGAGCCGATCGGCTCCGAGCCGCACTCGAACGGCGCCAACTTCTCCGCCGAAGCCCGCTTGGGACCGAGGGTCATCGCCGCGATCAAGAAGGCCGACGCCAAGCCAAGGCCGAACAGAATCGCAATCAGGACGGGCGCGTAGTCCACTTCCATAGGCGCTGGCGAGTATAGGGAAGGCGATCTAGGGTGTCAATTTGGGCTATGGCATACTCCTGTCATGCGCCCGCACCGGGACCATTTCGTCGAGCTGCGCACCCTGCGCCACCATGTCGTCGAGTGGGAGGGGCCGCCGGGGGGGCGCACCGTCCTTCTCCTCCACGGCTACCTCGACCATGCCCACATCTTCGACAAATTGGCGGCGGAGCTCACCGAGTTTCGCCTGCTGGCGCCAGATTTTCGCGGCCAGGGCGATAGCGATCCAGTCGCGCCCGGCGCCTACTACCACTTTTTCGACTATGTCGCCGATCTCCACGGCGTCATCCGCGCGCTCGCGACGCCGCCCGTCGCCCTCCTCGCCCATTCCATGGGCGGGTCGGTCGGCTGCTACTTCTCCGGCGCCTTTCCCGAGCAGGTGTCGCACCTTTGCCTCCTCGAAGGCATCGGCCCGCCCGGCTGCGAATTTGAAGAAACCCCTTTGCGGGTGCGCGGCTTCGTCGAAGACCTCGCCCGGCCGCGCAGCCGACGCCGCCACGCCTCAGTGGAAGCGGCCGCCGCACGGGTGCGCCAGCGCAATCCCAGCATCCGCGAACCGGACGCGCTGGCTTTCGCACAGCAGGGCACGCGCCCGGACGGCGATGAGGTGGTCTGGAAGTTCGACCCGCTGCACCATGCCCGCATGCCGCAGCCCTTTCTCGAGCAGACGATGCTCGCCTTCTTGCGCCGTATTGACGCGCCCACGCTCATCCTCGAAGGGGCCGACGGTTACCTGCTCGCGGAGGGGCCCCGCACGCGCCGCCTGGCCGCACTGCCGCATCTCGTCGAAGCGATCCGCGTCCCTGGCGCCGGCCACCACCTCCAGCTCGATGCCCCCGCCCTGGTCGCCGACAAGCTGCGCTGGCTGCTATCCCAATGAGGTGAGGTTGCGCAGCGCTTCGATGAAGACGTTCGCGAGCTCCTCCGTCGGTGCCACCAGATAGACCGTCTGTGGAAACAGCTGTCGGTGCGCTTTGAGCTCATCCGCGACCGCTCGGGCCGCCTCATCGAGGGGGACCTCCCCCGGCTCGATCCCAAACGGTGGCAGACCGAGGGTCGAAAAGTGGTAGCGCTCCGCTGCGATCAGCGCCGCCCGCGTCGCGCGCCGCACATTCTCCACCCCCGCCTTCATCCCCGGCTCCTCCACCGTCGGCACGTGGATGACATGGCGTGCCCACAGCTCTCCACCCGTGGTGACACCGGCCGCGCCCACCGCGATCGGCGCCAGCGCTTGCGCCTCCCGCTCCACCTCCTCCCCGCCTGCCGCGCGCAGCGATTCACCGATCTGATTGCTAAAAACACACAATGAATTCGTCGGATTAACGACAGCATCCACCGCCAAATCGGCGAGCGCGCTCTTGGCCACGTAGACTAGCATCGCGCATCCACCATCCCCGTTTTTGCATTTTGGGTCAAGATTTTGGAGTGTGGTACAGTGCCGCGCCATGTCGACGGTGCTACTGGCCTTGGGCGCAGTGATCGCTAGCCTGGGCATCCTCGTTTATGCCGGCTTTCTCGCTGCCCGCTACTTCTTCGTCCCCCGCTACCCCGATGAGATCCACTTCGCGAGCACCACCGATGGTTGGCGCATCGCACTCACCCGCTACCGCCCCCAAGGAGCCCCCACCAGCGACCCCGTCCTGCTGGTTCACGGCCTCGGCGCCAACCGCTACAACTTCGACCTCACCGATGATCTCTCGCTCGCCCGCTACCTGGCCCAGCGCGGCTGCGACGTCTGGCTGATCGAGCTCCGCGGCCGGGGCCATTCGATGCGCCCGCGCCTCTTTTCCGGGCTGCGCTACGACTGGTCGTTCGATGAATATGTGGAAAAAGACCTACCGGCGGCTGCGGATACCATTCTGCGCGCCACTGGAGCCGGGCGCCTCCATCTGGTCGGCTTCTCGACGGGGGCTCTGGCCGCCTACGCCTGGCTGTCCGACCCTCACCGCAAAGTGGAGGTCGCTTCGCTGGTTTCGATCGCAGGGCCCGCCACCTTCAAGCGCGCCGGTGGCTATGTCTCGGGCCGTCTCTTGCGCAATCTGCGCTGGCTGCGCCACCGTTTCCTCATGCGGGTGCTAGCGCCCGTCGCTGGCCACTTCCATCCACTGCGGATCCATCTCATCTACAACCCGGAAAACACCTCCGGCCAAATCCAGCGCCGCGCCATGGTCAACCTCATCGCCAACTTCGCTCGCGACGAGCTCTTGCAGTATGGCGACTGGCTGGTCAACGACACCTTTCGCTCGCTCGACCACCGCCGCGACTACCGCGCCGAGCTCCCGCGCATCGCCGTGCCGACGCTATTTCTCGCCGGCCCGCGGGATATTCTGGCCCCCCCGGATGCAGTCAAGGATTCCTTCGAAGCCATTTCGTCGCCCGACAAGCGCTTTCAGATCTGCTCCCGGGCCCAGAAGCTCTCGGTCAACTACGGCCATTTTGATCTATTGATTGGCAGCCACGCACCGACGGAGATCTACCCGCAGGTGGGCGACTGGATCCGCGCGCACGCAGAGCGGGTGGCAGAGCCCGTCGACGCCTGAACTGGGCGAGGAGGGCAGAGCTACTCGTTGGGACCGAGGCGCTGCCAACCGCCCGCCTGCATCGCTTTCGGCAAGTTTCCTGTTCGCATCCAGACGTGCCGGGCGAGATCAGCATCCGCGCAATGGCGCCCATCGAGAGTCCGCATCATGGTGTCGAGTTGCCGGGCGCGGGCCACCGCCTGACCGGCGGGAACTCCCGCTTTGATGGCCTCACGCTCGTAATATTTGGTGCCGCCGAATACCCGTCCAAAGAGGCCAGCGTGGGCCGTCGAGGGGGCGAACTGGAAGGCGATGGCGATGGCAAGTAGTAGGCTGCGCATGGTGATCTCTCTGGTTAGAGTTAGGCGAAGAGCTTCTCGATCTCCTGCTCGACCTTGGTCTCGGTGGTCCGCTTCGCCACCGAAAGCTCCTTCACGATCAGATTCTTGGCCGTGTCGAGCATACGGCGCTCGCCGAAGGAGAGCGTCTTGGTGCTCTTGAGCCGGTACAGGTCGCGGAACACCTCGGCCACCTCGAACAGGCTGCCGGTCTTGATCTTCTCCATGAAACCGCGGTAGCGCCGGTTCCAGGTCTGCTTGTCGACGTAGGTATCCTTGTCCTTGAGGATATCGTAGACCTCGCGGATCTGGTTGGCCGGCAGGACCGGGCGCAGCCCCACCTGCTCCGCCTTTTCGACCGGAACCAGGATGCGCATATCGGTATCGACCACGCGCAGCGCATAGAACCGCTGAGTTCTTCCAGCGATTTCACGCACTTCGATGCGGAGCACCTCGGCGACGCCCTGCGCCGGATAGACTGCATTGTCTCCCACCTGAAACTCGGCCATCGCGCTCCTCCATCGCCAGGTAAGGTACCGGGCAGAGCGGGTACTAAGCAGAAACCGTGCCGTGTCCGCCGCCTCGCCACATAAAATCCTGAATCAAAACGATTTATTCCCCAGCGACGTCTCGATGGGGAGATCGAGCCCGGTCTGCGGTCTTGGAATTATCGGCACTTACAGCGATGAAAATCTGGTCCGGCCACTCGGGTAGCCAGCGGCACTAGCGGCCACTACTTCACATCGCCGCTGTAACCCGAGGTTCACAGTCCTTCGCCCCTTGAATGCCAAGCCACTGAAATTGCTCGATTCAACCATGGCACTGGGCTTGATACCGGCAGCTCTCCGACGATGGAGGAGCCCATGCGCCCTTTTCTGATCCCGCTTGTCACCCTGGCCGCTCTTTCCGGCTGCGAAGGCGACCTCAACGCCGGCTACTGCGACGACACCGGCTGCTATGGCTGCGACGATGTCATCCGCAGCCACTGCTGGCCGCTCGCCCACAACCCCTGCTTCGAGTCGAAGGAGTGCAACGCTAACCAGGCGTGCACCAACCTCGGATGCACGGACCGCTGTCATATCGACGCCGACTGTCGCCCCGGTGAATGGTGCACCCCGGATGCGCTGTGCGCCCCCAAAGGGGTCGACACCAAGCCCGTCGACCCATCGACCCAGCCGCAGGTCAAGCCGACCGAAGGGCCGACCTGTGGAGGCTCGCAGAAGATCTGCACCCAAGATTCCGAGTGCGGCAGCGGCCGCGCCTGCTCGGGGGGGGCGTGCCACGCCCGGTGCACCTCCAGCTGCCCGATCGGCCAGGGATGCATCAGCGGCATCTGCCTGGATCAGGCGGGCTCGCAGTGCCTGTGGGACAGCGACTGCGGCCCGGCTTCGCGCTGCATCAACGCCATCTGCCATCCCCTGTGCGCGAGCGACGCGCAGTGCGCCGTCGCCGAATTCTGCGATTCAGGCGTCTGCCGCGCGGATGATCGAACACACTAGCTTTTTCCTGCTGACGGCTCTAGCCACCCTCTGCTGGCTACGCGAATCGCTCGGCTCCTTTGATGAGGATCTACGCCGGGGCGGGTCCATCACCGCGACGCAAGATGGTATCCTTCGCCCAGTGTTCGTCCTTGTGCGGGTAGTCGAGCGTGTAGTGGAGGCCGCGGCTCTCATGGCGGCGGCGCGCCGATTCGATGATCAAATGGCCGACCAGGGCCAAATTGCGTAGCTCGAGCAGATCACCGGTCACCTTGAAGTTCCAGTAGTACTCGCGGATCTCCTCGCGGATGAGTTCGATGCGGCGGCGCGCCCGCTCGAGGCGTTTGTCGGTGCGCACGATGCCGACGTAGTTCCACATGAGGCGACGGATCTCGTCCCAGTTTTGCGTGACAACGACCGCCTCCGCGCTATCGGTAGCGCCACCGGAATACCAGGTCGGTAGCACGGGGGGCTGCACGGCGACGGCACGACGGGCATCCTCAGCGGCGCGGGCGCCGAAGACGAGGCCTTCGAGGAGGGAGTTGGAGGCCAGACGACAGGCGCCATGCAGCCCGGTCATCGCCACTTCGCCGATCGCGTAGAGGTTGCGCAGATCGGTACGACCGCACTCATCGGTCACCACGCCGCCGCACGAATAGTGAGCGGCTGGCACGACGGGGATCGGTTGGGTCCGCATATCGATCCCGAACTGCAGGCAGCGCTGGTAGATCGCGGGAAAACGATCGACGAGAAACGCGCCATCGAGGTGGGTCATATCGAGAAAGACCGAATCATCGCCGCTCTTCTTGAGCACGTCGTCGATCGCGCGGGCCACCACATCGCGTGGCGCCAGCGACTTCATCGGGTGGTAGCGCTCCATGAAGGTCTCACCCGAGCGCGTCACCAGCACACCGCCCTCACCGCGCAGCGCCTCGGAGATCAGAAACGACTTGGCGCGCGACTCGTAAAGGCAGGTGGGATGGAACTGAAAGAATTCCAAATTGGCCACGCGCGCACCGGCGCGGTATGCCATCGCCACACCGTCTCCCGTCGCCACATCGGGGTTGGTGGTGTAAAGATAGACCTTGCCGGCACCGCCGGTCGCGAGCACTACTGCGCGCGCCACCAGCGTCTTCACCTCCATGGTCCGCTGGTCGAGCACGTAGGCGCCGAAGCAGCCCTCGCCGCCGCCAAACTTCTGCATCGTCAGAAGATCGATCGCCATGTGGTCGGTGAGGATCGTGATGCGCTCGTCGGCGCGCACCGCCACGAGCAGCGCGCGCTCGATTTCGCGACCGGTGGTATCGCGCGCATGGACCACGCGGCGCGCGGAATGGCCCCCTTCGCGTGCGAGCGCAAAATCGCCATCGTCGGCACGGTCGAAGCCGACGCCGAAGCGCTCGGCCAGCTCGCGCACGAGACGGGGGCCCTCCGCACAGGCCAGCCGCACGATCTCCTCGTGGCATAGCCCTTCGCCCACGTTCAGCGTATCGGCGATATGCGCCCCGAGCGAATCCTCTGTCGAGAGCACCGCCGCAACGCCGCCCTGTGCATACTGGGTATTGGACTCTTCGGCCGCGCGCTTGGTGACGATCGTAACGCGCCCATGCGGCGCCGCGCGCAAGGCGAAGCTCAAGCCGGCGATGCCTGAACCGAGCACGAGGTAGTCGGTTTCCGTCATGGAAGTTGACAGCTCACAACGGACAGCCAAAAGTTGCAAGAGATGGCGAAACGGGTGGCTCTTCTGCTCGCGGTCTGCGTGTCAGCGTCCGCGGATATCTACACTTACGAGGACCAAGAGGGGGTGATCCACTTCACCAACCTCCGCCCGCCCGAGGGCGCGCGCTCCCAGTGGAAAGTGCTCTACCGCACCGGCCCCGGCCGCGCCGCCACCATTTCGCCTGCCTCCTCGTCCAGCAGCGGTTGCCGAGTCAACCGCGCCGACGTCGTGCCCGCACGCGACCGTTCGCCCGATCGTTACCGTCGCTACGATGCCCTCATCGCTGAGGCTGCGCACCTCTATGCGCTCCCCGAGCCGCTGATCCGCGCGGTGATCAAAATAGAATCGGACTACGACCCCCACGTGGTCTCCTGCGCCGGCGCCAAAGGCCTTATGCAGATCATGCCCTACGAAGAGACCAGCCAGCACATTTCGGATGTCTTCGACCCGCGCCAAAACATCCTCGCCGGCACGCGGCTTTTGCGGCTCAACGCCAACCATTTCAAAGGCGACCTTCTCTTGACGCTGGCGAGCTACCACGCGGGCGTCGGCGCAGTGACCAAGTACCATGGCGTGCCGCCCTACCAGACCACGCAAGACTACGTTCGCATGGTGACGAAGCAATTTCAGCGCTACAGTGCGCCCAGGTAAAACATGGCGGACGACCTGCCGAAGCCCCAGCCCAAAGAGATCGATGAAAAGCTGGCGCTACAGCTGCGCCACTTTGCTGAGGATGCGGTGCTGCGCGGCCGGCCCCATGGCGATGAGCAGTGCTCGAACTGCCTCTACTACTTGAACCCCGATGAGCAGATCAGCTACTGCTGGCACCCGAAGCTGCGTGTGCTGGTGGGCGATGCATGGTGGTGCCAGTGGTGGGAGAAGATCGAGGAATAGCCATGGACCCGCTCGATCGCCGCTTCGCCAGCCATCTCGATCGCGCCGGGGAGCTTTTGCGCAGCTATCAGATCGATCGTGCTGACGCGGAGATCGCGACCGCGCTCGCGCTCAAACCGCGCGATCCGGCCGCCCGCAACCTGCTCGGCATGGTGCGCTTTCGTGCCGACCGCCTCACGGAGGCGCTGGCGATCTATCGCGAACTGTGCGCTGAGCAACCCGCCGATGGTTCCCTACGATTGCACCTCGCACTGGTCAGGCTCCGCCTAGGCCAAAACGATGAGGCCGCCGCCGATCTGACCCAGGTACTCGAGGGGGAGCCGAAGAATCAGCGCGCCCAGGGCTACTATGGCCTGGCGCTCATGCGCATCGGCGATCTGCCGGGCGCACGGGAGGCCTTCCTGCGAGCCGGGCAACCCGATCTAGCACGGCAGGTAGAGGAGCGTCTGGCGCATCCCCAACCGACGCCGATCCCCGAGCCCATCGTCGACTTCGCGGCCGTCGCGGTGAGCGGCTCCGCTAAGCAGCGCTCCTGGCTGGCGGGCTCGACCGTGCAAACCGTGCCCGAAACACTGGCCGCGGGACCGGAGCTCCAGCTGAACGCAGCATGGGTGCCGCCGCGCGCACAATCGTTGGTCGAATTTGCAACCGATCGACTGCTGGCGCTCAGCGCAACTGCCGAGCCCTTGGCGCTGACCCAAGAGGGGCTCCTGGTCGCACGCGTCGAGGGCCGACTCTTCTTGCGCGGCCGGGGAGCCATCGCCGCTTCCGGCAACCTCCAGTTTGCGCCGCTCCAGCAGCGCGCGCGAGGACAGGTGACACGCCAGCCGTTCGGCCAAGGCGACGAAGGGCTGCTCGCCGCCACCGGCAGCGGCCACGTGCTTTTGTCTCCCGAAGAGGAGAGCTTCTCGCTGCTGGCACTCCAAAACGACGTCGTCTATCTACGCGAACCGGTGCTGTTCGCCTTCGAAGATTCCCTCAGCTGGGAAAACGGTCGCCTGCCCGGTACCACCGCGCCCATCGTCCAGCTGCGGGGTAGCGGCCGCGCCGTGCTGCGCCTCGAGCCCCACTGGTTCGCCCTCAAGGTCGAGACGTCCGCACCGGTGAGGGTCGCCGAAGCGGCCTTGTGCGGCTGGATCGGTCGAGTCCTCCCCCACCCGGGGGAGGACGGGGTCCACTACTTCCAATGCTCCGGCGAAGGGGCATTGATTCTGCGGCGAACTTCCGCATGAGCGACGAAGCCGAGGAGGAGGAGGACGGGGTCCTCTCGCAGGTGGATACACGCCGCCCGCGGGGGCGGCGCCTGGCCGAACTGCGCGCCTCACTGACCAATCTTCCCAACCTACTCACCATGGCGCGGGTTGCGGTGATCCCGGGGATTCTGGTCATGATGGACAACTATTCACCCGTGCGCAGCTACATCGCCTGTCTGCTCTATATCGCTGCCGCCGTGACCGACTTTTTCGACGGCTATCTCGCCCGCAGCCGCCAGCAGGTGTCGCTGCTCGGCAAGTTTCTCGATCCACTGGCCGACAAACTGCTCGTGACCGCGGTCCTGGTCTATGCCACCGCCCTCGATCGCTGCCCCGCTTGGCTGGTCGTGGCGCTGCTATCGCGCGAGCTCGCCATCCAGGGGCTGCGGGCCATCGCTTCGTCCGAAGGTTTGATCATCTCCGCATCCGATCAAGGCAAGCAAAAGACCGCCCTGCAAATGGTTGGGACGCTGTTTTTGCTAATCCATTTTCGCTACCCGATTCTGTTGACGAACATCACGCTCGACTACCACGTCGTCGGCCTATGGACGCTCTATTTGGCGCTAGTGATGTCGGTGATTTCAGCGCTCGGCTACATGCGCGGCTTTGTCAAAGCGGTCTACGCCCAGCGGGCGTGAGCGACCTCGCCTACCCGTCGCGAGGGAGGATTTTCGGACGGCTGCGGAGAGAGACCGCTCCGAAGTTACGACACCACGCGACCAGAAGGACCAGGGCCACCACCAAACTGCCCAGTTGCGAAGTCGATAGTCCGGCCCCCATAAACTTCCGCGCCGCATCGCCACGAAAAAGCTCGACCATGGCGCGCAGCAGTGCATAGCCACCGAGGTAAAGTAAGATGCTGGCACCGGGCCTTTTCGGTTGGAGCCGAGTCAGGAGCGCAAAGAGCGTGAGCTCACCGATGGCTTCGTAAAGCTGCGTGGGATGGAGAGCGGGGGTCGAACCGGCGGCCAGGGACAATCTGCCCTCCGCCACGAGCACCTGAAACGCGATCGACGAGGGTGGAAAGTGGCTGCCCCATGGGAGTTTGCAGGGACGACCAAAGCAGCAGCCGGCGAGCCAGCAGCCGACGCGGCCGATGCTGTGGCCTAGCGCCAGCGCGGGAGCGATCAAATCGCCGAGCAGGGCCAGTGGTAGTTGGTAGAAACGCCCGAAACCGGCGAGGGCGATAAGGCCGCCCGCGAGGCCGCCATAGAAGACCAGGCCACCGTGCCAGAATACCAACAGCCGGCCGATCTCGTGGTGGATGAGCACGTAGCACAGCCGTGCCCCGAGAAGCGAAGCGAGCGCAATCCAGAAGCAAAGGCTGCGCGCACGGCCCGGTTCAACAGCATGCCGGGGTGCGGTGTGGGCCACCCACCCGACGCCGCAGGTAAACCCCAGCGCGAAGAACAACCCGTAACTTGGGATCCCGAACAGCGCGGGCTGCATCAGCCGAGAGCGGGACGCCGACGCAACCGCCACAAGAGATAGACACCGGCGGCGAAGAGCGGGATCGAAATGATCTGCGAGGTGGAGAGATAGCCACCAAAAAAGACGCCGCGGTCATCGTCACGCCAGATTTCAATCACCGAGCGGGCGATGGCGTAGAGGATGAGGAGACCGGCGATCATCTCGCCATCGTGGCGCTTGCGCGGCCGCACGTGGTAGTAGAGGAAAGCCGAAATGGCAAGACAGGCGAGCGCCTCGTAGAGCTGGGTGGGATGGCGCACGCCGAGGCCGGGGAAGCGCACGCCGAAGTGCGAGGTGGTCAGCTTGCCGTAGCAGCAGCCGTTCAAGAAGCAACCGGTGCGGCCAAAGAAGAGGCCGAGCGAAATCGCGGGGGCGGCGAGATCGCTGACGCGGCCGATGGGCATCTTGTGGCGGCGCAAAAAGTACATAGCAAAGGCCACTGCGAAGAGAAAGCCGCCATAGTAGGCGAGGCCGCCACGCCACACCTCGAGTGCGGCGAAGCAGTCCTTGGGCGGGTAGCAGACCTGACGGTCGGTGTCACAGAGAAAATCGGGCAGGCAGGGGTCTTTTCCTGCGACGATATGGCAAAGGGCGACCGGCGGATCGATCGCAGGCACGAGTTTAGGATTGACGCACAGATTGACGTAGTCGTGGAAATGGCCGTCAGCGATGAGATGAAGCACGCGCGCGCCGATGAGGCCCCACACCACCATCCAGAGATTGGCATCGATGATCAACTGATGGTCAAGCTCGATCCGCTTGGCCTCGCGAGCGGTGATCCATGTAGCGAAGGCGAAGCCGATCGTGAGCAGCGTAAAATAGGCGGGAAACTCGACGCGGCCGATGAGCGGCGCATCGAACCAGAAGAGGATCGGCCTCACCGCCGCTTCTTCTCGTGCGGCTGTGCGGCAGCCTCCTTGGCCGGATCGCTCTTCATATCGAAGAAGAGCGCGAGTACGCCCACCACTAGCGCTGCATCGGCGATATTGAAAGTGGGCCACTCGGTCATGCCGAAGATCGTATGGCCGTGGAATTTCCAGACCACAAAGTCGGTGACCACACTGCGGGTCAAGCGGTCCACAATGTTGCCGAGCGCGCCGCCCGCCAGCAGGCCAAGCTCCATCGCGACGCGCAGCTGGTCGGGCGCCAGCTTGCGCAGCAGGCGATAGACCACCACCAGCGCACCGATGCCGACGACGAGTAGCAGCCAGCGGCCCAACGGCAGATCGCGAAACAGCCCAAAGGCGGAGCCGGGGTTTTCCGAATAGCGCAGGTCGAACCAGCCCGGGATCACCTCGCGCGGTGGGCAGGCGTAGGGCAGCGGTTCGAGCACGCGACAGCGGGGCCGCAGCTCGGCGCGCGCCCACATTTTGGACGCCTGATCGGCTCCTAGTGCGATGACAAATGCGACCAGAAACAGTCCATACTTCCGTCGATTCCGCGGAGCGCTCTCGATCATGACCGCGCCGACCTTAGCAAAGCTGTGCTAGCGTGTCCATGCGATGGTCCGAGTGGGCATCACCATGGGAGATCCGGCGGGCGTGGGGCCCGAGCTCATCGTGCGCGCGCTGCATAGCGATGGTGGCGAAGGGGTAACGGTCTACGGCGATCCATTCGTGCTCAGAGCAGCCGCACTGCGGCTCGGGTTGCCCAAGCCAGAAGCTTGCGCTGCCGCGGTGGTGGAGATCACCCGTCTGGCGGGAGAGCGACCTGGTGTGCCCTCGAATGCAGGAGCTGCGGCGCAGGTTGCCTACCTCGAGGCGGCCATCGCTGCCATCGCGCGGCGTGAACTCGACGCACTCTGCACCGCGCCGATCCACAAAGCCCAGGCGCGGCGCGCCGGCTTCGCCTTTCCCGGCCACACCGAGTTTCTCGCCGAACGGATCGGCGGCGGCCGCGATGTAGCCATGATGCTCACTGGCCCGCATCTGCGCGTCGTCCCAGTGACCACCCACATCGGCCTTTCCCAAGTAGCCAAGGTACTTTCGCCCGACCGCATTGCACGCGTCTGCAGTTTGACGATCGCCGGACTGCACCACGACTTTGGCATCGAGCGACCACGTCTGGCCGTAGCAGGTCTCAACCCCCACGCCGGTGAGCAGGGCCAATTTGGCGATGAAGAGACCCGTCTGATTGCGCCCGCTATCGCCGCGGTTCGGAAGAACCCTCTCTTACAGCGCATCGCTTTCGAGATCGCAGGCCCGCAAGTGCCGGATGTCGTCTTCCGTACCGCCGCCGCTCCCCCCATCGGCGATGGACGCTACGATGCAGTGGTCGCGATGTACCACGACCAAGCGCTGATCCCGCTCAAGTTGATCGACTTTGACCAGGCCGTGAATGTCACACTTGGGTTGCCGTTACCGCGGACTTCACCCGATCACGGAGTAGCCTACGATCTGGCCGGCACTGGCCGTGCCCGGGATACAAGTTTCCGGGCTGCACTCGCACTGGCAAGACGGCTCACCGAAATGCGCAGAAGATAACCGTCACCGTCACCGTCACCGTCACCGTCACCGTCACCGTCACCGTCACCGTCACCGTCACCGTCACCGTCACCGTCACCGTCACCGTCACCG
>JAHFDT010000256.1 GCA_023248875.1 Myxococcales bacterium
ACCAGCAGCGCGAGGCTGCCGAGGATGGCACCTGCAAAATAGTAGAGGCCAAACATCGTCGATGTCCACGCGGGGGTGAGCGACATCAGCCAGTCGAAGGCTCCCCAGGTCATCGACAGGCCCACAAGCGGCAGGCCGAGTGCGCTGGTGGCGCGCATGCGTGCGCGGAGCGTCTCTGCGAGCGGCGTGCCGGCAGCGCGGTCCTGGAGCAGCGACCAGCGTCGTAGGGTGAGGGAGAATCCGCTCCAGATCAGCAGGCAGATGGCGGTGCGAGCGAGGAAAAAGGGGATGTTCAGATAGGGGCGCTTGTGGAGCAGGAGAGCTGTTTTTCCTGCTACCCATGGATAGAGCTCGCCAAGACCCGTCAGCAGAGGCAAGAAGAGCAGCAGGAGGAGTGGCGCCGTACCCACGACGGCCTCCAGGGGACGCCGAACTGCGACTGGCCAGGTGGCACCCATCGCGTGGACGATCAAAAGAAAGGCCAAGGTCCCGAGCACCAGACTGGCGACAAAGGCGAAGGTGGTGAGGTAGGCGAACAGCATCTCGCGGCGCGCGAGCAGGAGGCCGAGAGTGCAGCCGACGGCGCCGAGGCTTGCGGCAAGAGTGGCCCACCGCAGCAGGCGGATACTGCCCGGCCAGGAGGAGGGAATCATGGCAGCGTCTCGTGGATGCGCTGGCGCAGTACTCGAGGGAGGGCATCGATCGGCACTCGTTGTGAAAGCTCGAGGGCCTGGACATAGGCGACAACCGCCCAGCGCTCTTCGACTGAGAGCTCGTGGGCGTAAGAGGGCATGAGCCCGTAGCCTTGGTAAACGGCGCGATAGATGCGACCGGGCGGATAGCTGCGCACCTCGCTCGAGAGCAGCGAGGGGGGGCGCCGCAGCGTCATGTGGTCGGCCACGGGAGAGTCGCCGTTTCCGATCAGGCCGTGACAGGCTGCACAATAGATATCAAAGCGGTCGTGGCCTCGCTCGAGAAGAGCCTGGTTGATGGTGAGCGGAATGCGGTCGAGGTACCGTCCTTCGGCCAACCCTTCACGCACGGTCGGTGGCAGCCTTGGCGAATCGGCGGACACTGTCTTGGGGGGCGGGATGCGCATGGCCCGCCCGTCAGCAAAGAAGGGGCTTGAACGGTAGGAGGCGGGCCTCTCTTGGCGAATCATCCGCTCGAGGTTCGGGCTCATGGGGCTATCTCTACAGGCAGAGAGCTGTAAGCAGCAGAGGAGAGCGATCAATCTCATGACTCACCAAAGGGGCTGACGCGTACGGCACCCAGGCCGACGAGGAGCTCACCGGTGTGCGCGCTGAATAGTGGGTCTCTAGCATCGACAGCGAGAAAGAAGCGATCCAGTGTCGCCCGCTCGAATCCGGGGACACTATCCAGCGGGTGAAACAGTCTCGGCAGTCGGGCTGTGAGGAGGAGGCCGATGCAGGCGGCCAAGCCGGCGAACAGGACCAGCGTTTCAAAGGCGATGGGGACGAAGGCCGGGGCAGCGTGGGCCGGCCTTCCGCCGACGTTGAGCGGATAGTCGAGGGCGGAGGTGCCCCATTGGATGAGATAGGCGGTGGCCGCGCCGAGGAGTCCAGCGAGGAAAACGAATCGGCCGATCTGGGATCGGGAGAGCCCCAAGGCTGCTTCGAGGCCATCGAGGGAATAGGGGACAAAGGCGTCGAGCTGGCGATAGCCGTTGCGGCGCAGCTCGGAGATGGCGCGAAGGAGTTGTGAGCCGATGGCAAACTCAGCAGCGAGACCACGGTTCATCGCTGCCCTCGGTCGAAACACCACCATGGGTGTGGGTGGTGCAAGGGGCTTTGCCCTTCTTTATTCGCGGAGACAGCGTCGGTGTCGGTGTCGGTATCGGAGACGGAGACGGTATCGGAGACGGTGTCGGTGTCGGTGTCGGAGACGGTGTCGGTGTCGGAGACGGTGTCCGAGACGGTGTCGGTGTCGGAGTCGGTGACGAGCGGTAAGAACTCACCGCTGCAGTCTCCAGAGCATGGCGCGAACGCGGTCGATGAGCGCGCGGACAGGGGCCAGGTCGGCATCATCGAGATATCCCCAGCAGATGGCGAGGCGAAGCCCGGTGTCGAGTTCATGGGTGCTGCCGGCGGCGATTCGGTAGCGGTAGACGCGATCTCGGTCGGCTCGTTTGCTGGCTTCGGCAATCTGGAGCACAACTCCGTTTGCGGCCCGTTGGGCTTGGTCGGCAAGCTCGCGATCGTGCTGGCGGATCTTTATCAGCGGACCCTTGAGTTCTTGGGCAATTTGCAAGGCTACTTCCAGTGCATCGAATCCCATGAGCTACCTCCTGTGAGGGTTGTGGGACCCGCCTGTTTTTCGAGCGGGCGGTTCCTACCCAGGGGGAGAACCGCCCGCTCGAAAAACCAGCGGGTCCCACAACCCTCACAGGAGGTTTCCCATGGAGCGATTCGGTGCACTGGAAGTGGCCTTCGAGTTTGCCCAAGCAGTGGGCCCGCTGATCAAGTAAGTCGCACAGCACGATCGGGACTTGGCGGTGCAGCTTCGTCGCGCAGCAGCCTCGATTGCCTCGAACTTCTCGGAGGGATCGCAGCGAGTGGGTGGCGATCGGTTGCACCAGTATCGCATCGCAGCCGGGAGTGCCGCAGAAGCCCGAGTGCAGCTTCGGCTCGCAGTGGCGTGGGGCTATGTTGATGCACAGGCTGTCGAGCCATCGTTGCAGCTCGCAGACCGCCTGGTGGGACTCGGTTGGGCGCTCACCCACCGGCGGAGGACATAGCCGGTGCTTTTGCATCACGGTGTCAGTGTCGGAGACGGGGACGGAGTCGGTGTCGGTATCGGAGACGGAGTCGGTATCGGAGACGGTATCGGAGACGGAGTCGGTATCGGTGTCGGTATCGGAGACGGAGTCGGTATCGGAGACGGTATCGGAGACGGAGTCGGTATCGGTGCTACGCATGATAGTCATAGGGTCCGGTTACGATCGTGGGCGGCGTCGGGAAGTTGTGCGTGGGTGGAGGCGATGCGGCGAGCCATTCAAAGCTCCGCGAGTCCCACGGATTGTCCCCGCTGCGTGGGCCGTAGAAGAGGCCGATCACGAGATTCACGAGCGCTAGGAGCAGGGCAATGCCGAGCAGCCAGGCGCCAGCGGTGGAAAGCACGTTGAGCCATTGGAAGCGCGCCGGGTAGCTGTAGTAGCGGCGCGGCATCCCGGCGTTGCCCAGGAGAAATTGTGGCAGGAAGGTGAAGACGAAGCCGATGAATACCGCCGATGAGGCGGCGAGTCCGAGCCGCTCGTTATAATGCCGGCCGAACATCTTGGGAAACCAGTAGTGGGCGGCAGCGAGAAAGGCGGTGAGCGTGCCACCGACCATGATGAAATGGAAGTGGGCGACGATAAAGTAGGTGTCGTGCCAGTGGACGTCGAGCGACTGGGTGGCGACGGCAACGCCGGTCATGCCGCCGAATACGAACAAGAAGAGAAACCAGAGGAAATAGAGCAGCGGCGTATTGAAGCTGATCGAGCCGCGGTGCAGCGTGGCAACCCAGGTGAAGACTTTGACCGCGGAAAAGATCGCCACGAACATCGAAAGCGCACCGAAAGCCCCTGCGTCGAATTCGCTCATGCCGGCAACAAACATGTGGTGGCCCCAGGTGAGAAATCCGACGAAAGCGATGCCGAGTGACGAGAGGACGATGGCCCAGTAGGAGGCGGGGGCACGGCGGGCGAAGGTCGGGACGATCTCGCTGATGACGCCCATCGCTGGCAGGATCATGATGTAGACGGCGGGGTGGGAGTAGAACCAGAACAGGTGTTGGAATAGCACCGGATCGCCGCCGCGCGTGGGATCGAACAGGCCGAGGCCGAAGCTGTGGTCGAGTGCGAGGGCGCCGAGGGCTAGGCCAAGAACGGGCGTGGCGAGCAGCTGGATGATGCTGGTGGCGTAGATGGCCCAGACGAACAGCGGCAGATTACCCCAGAGAAGGCCGGGCGCGCGTAGGGTATGGACGGTGACGATGAAGTTGAGACCGGTGACTACCGAGGAGATGCCAACGAGAAAGAGGCCGAGAACGATCGGGGTAACGGCGGTTGTCGAGTGGCTGGAGTAGGGGACGTAGAAGGTCCAGCCGGTATCGGCGCCGCCGGCGACCATGCCGCCGAGGGTGATGGCGCAACCGGCAAGATAGATGTAAAGGCTAGCGAGATTGAGACGGGGAAAGGCCAGGTCTTTGGCCCCCAGCATGATGGGCAGAACGAAGTTGCCGAACACCGATGGGATGGCCGGGATCATGAAGAGAA
>JAHFDT010000073.1 GCA_023248875.1 Myxococcales bacterium
GGCCGCCATCAGCATCCACATCGAGAATGCCTTGAACGGCGTCCCGGGCATGGTGGAGATCCGCAGCATGGCGGATGCTGGGGTCTCATCGGTGACCGTGGTGTTCAAGGACGGGATGGACCCTTGGTTCGCCCGCCAACTGGTGGTCGAGCGGCTCCGCGGAATCGAGAAGGAGCTTCCGCCCGCGGTCTCGACGCCCGAGCTTGCGCCGCTCTCCACGGGTCTTGGCGAGATCTACCTGTTCGTGGTGCGCTCCACTCATCACACCCCGATGCAGCTCCGCACGCTGCTCGATTGGGAGATCGTCCCACGACTGCGCAGCGTCTCCGGCGTGACCGAGATCAACACCATGGGGGGCGAGCTCAAACAGTACCAGGTGACCATCGACCGGCGCCGCCTCTCCGCCTACGGGATCAAGCTCGGCCAGCTCGTTGAGTCGCTGCGCACGGCGAACCAGAATGCCGGCGGCGGGTACCTCGACCGCGGGGCCGAGAGCTACGTCTTGCGCGGCGATGGGTTGCTCAAAGACGAACGTGAGATCGGCGATGTGGTACTGCGGGCGGCGCCTGGCGAAGCCCCCGTGCTGGTGCGGAACGTCGCTGACGTGATCGTCGGGCCGGCGCTTCGTTACGGGGTCATCACCCACGGAGGAAAAGGAGAGGCGGTCTCCGGCACCGTGATGATGCTGCTCGGCGCGAACAGCCGCGACGTGGTGCAGGCGGTCGGCCGCCGGGTCGCAGAGATCAGGCCCGATCTTCCCCCGGGCGTGAGCCTGGACGTGATCTACGACCGCGCGGATTTCGTGGGGCGGACGCTCACTACTGTGGTCAGCAACCTCGCCGAGGGCATGCTGATCGTGACGATCGTCCTCGCGTTCTTTCTCGGCACGTTGGGCGGCGCAGTGGCGGTGGTGCTCGGCATCCCAGCCGCCATGTCGGTGGCCGTGATCGGCATGCACGCCTTCGGAGTGACCGGCGACCTCATGTCCTTGGGTGCCATCGACTTCGGGTTCTTGGTCGATGGCCCGATTGTCATCCTAGAGGCCGTGATCGCCGCCACCATGGGCAAGCAACTGATCGGTGCCGCGAGGGGGCATGAGTATGGCGCTGTGGCCCGGCTTGCGGTCCGGCCCGTGGCCTTCGCCGTGGCCATCATCATGCTCGTCTACGTGCCGCTCTTGACGCTCGAAGGCGTCGAGGGAAAGATGTTTCGACCCATGGCGATGACGATGGCCATGGCGCTCTTCGGTGCACTGGTCTATTCGGTGTTGATCTTCCCAGCCGTGCTCGTCGCGCTCGTCAAGCCGAGGTCCCATCACGGTCCGGCCTGGATGGACGCCGTGGCCGCGTTTTACTCCCGCATCCTTCCTTCCGCCATCGCGAATCGGAGGTTGCTGTTCGTGGCCGCCGTGATGGCGCTGGGGCTCGTGGGTTGGCGCTTCATGAAGGCCGGAGCAGAGTTTGTGCCCCGGATCTTCGAGGGAGACGCCGTGGTCACGATTCGGCGCGCCCCCAGCATCTCGCTAGCCAAGGCGCGTCAGCTAGACCTCGCCACGGAAAAGGTGCTGCACACCTTTCCCGAGGTCATCACCACGCTCGGGATGAACGGCCGGGCGGAGGTCGCCATCGATGTGGTCGGTGCCGACAACACCGACCTGCTGGTCCGATTGAAACCGATCAAGGAATGGACCACCGCGCACGACTTTGACGATCTCAGCGTGAAGTTCAAGGATGCCATCGAGAACCAGGTGCCCGGCACCTACGTCTCGGTGTCGCAGCCCATCGAGGATCGGACCAACGAGATCATCAGCGGATCGCGGGCGGACGTCTCTATCCAGATCTATGGGACAGAGCTTGTGGAGCTGTCCCAGCTGGCGAACAACATGCGCGAGCTGATTCGGAACATCCGGGGCACCGGAGACGTGAGGGTGGAGCGGATCCTCGGCCAGCCGGTGATCAACGCCGCCGCCGATCGGCAGAAGATGGCGACCTACGGCGTGCGTGTCGAGGACGCATTCATGGTGCTCGCCTCGACGCGCGAGGGGGTCGACGTGGGGAAGATCTACGAAGGGCCGCGACGCTTCGACCTACGCGTAATCCAGCCGCCGAGCAGCGCCACCACTGAGGGACTCGGCGATCTGATGGTGGAGACGATGGGCGGCGGGAGTGTCCACATGCGGGACGTCCTCGTAATCACGGAGGACGACGGCCCCGCCTCCGTGCGGCGGGTCGATCGCCAGCGGGCCGTACGGGTCGACGTCAACCTGCGCGGACGCGACCTGTTGTCGTGGGTGATGGAGGCACAAGCCCAGGTAGCAGCGAAGATGCCAATCAAGGGTGGATACCGCGTCGAGTGGGGTGGTCAGTTCGAGAACTTTGAACGCGCCCAGAAGCGGCTGCGCATCGTCCTCCCCGTGGTCCTGGCGATCATCTTTGGCATGCTGCTCCTGATGTTCCGCGATGTGAAGATGGCGCTCGCGGTCTTCTTGACGGTGCCGCTGTCGCTTACTGGCGGCATGGCGGGGCTGCTCCTGCGTGGCATGCCATTTTCCCTCTCGGCCGCGGTCGGGTTCATCGCGCTGTGCGGAATCGCCGTCTTGAACGGCGTGGTGATGGGCCAGCAGGTCCAGCGCCTACTCGCTGCCGGCACGCCCGTGCTTTCGGCGGTGATCACTGGCTCGACTTCCGTCGTGCGTGCCGTCCTCACCACCACCGCCGTCGCCGCGCTCGGCTTTTTACCCATGGCCATCTCGTCGGGAGCTGGCGCCGAGGTCCAACGGCCGCTGGCGACCGCGGTGGCGGTGGGGATCACGGTAGGTGCGCTGACGACGCTGCTCGTGCTTCCCAGCATCTTCGTCGTCATCTTGCGCAGGTCCCGCCCCCGAGAGGTCAAGGTCGACCTCGAGTAGTCGATTACCAAGGCGCGCGGCCGGAATAACATAGTATCGTCTGCGCATGTTTCCGTTGATCCCAATGCTAGTTCTCGCCGCCGGCGTTGTCCCCGACGTTTGCATTTCAGGCCCCAACAAGGGTCCAGTCATAGGCGCTGCCCGCGGTCAGGATCTCGTTCTCCTCAGCCCCGCCGGGGCCACCTCGGTCGTCGCCACCTTCACGGCTCCGCCCATACTGGAATCGGCTGGCGAATACATCGTAGCGGCTGCTCCGATCTCGCCGGGCAGCAGGGTCAGTGAGGTGCGCCTTGTCCGCGATGGGCGCGTACTCTGGAAAGGTCGGTCGGCTAGTGGAATCGGGGGCTCTGTGTTTCCACGGCTATACCTTGCGCCCAGTGGAGCATTGGCCCTGACGAGCGAGAATGGAGCTGACGGACTTGTCGTTTCACCCGACGGAACGACTCGTGCGATGCCCGGACTGCGTCCGGAGTCCCCCCTTCTCGCTGACGGCTCTATTTACGTCAATTCCTCGGCTTCGGATATTCATGGCGCCTTGCAGGAGGGTTTCTGGCTACCAAGCGGAAAGCTAGCACCTCTCGCACGTACTCGATGCCGCGATCCCCTGGGTGGATGGTCACCGATGCTTGTAGGCAGCGAGGTATTCTACCTTGCCGCGACCGGCCGCCGGATTACTCGAGAGAATGGGGACGAGTGCTGGGCTCCCACCGGCGAGCTCGTTGTTGAACGTCCCGGCACTACACGGTCCATTGCGTCGCCTTATGGGTAGGTTTCGTCGCGTGAGACAATGCGGGTCGTAAACGCCGGCGCGGACCACGTTCTCTTCGAGCTATTCGGCGAACACGTCGCGCCCCACGAGTACCGCAGGCTCGAGATCCGGACAGGTAAAACTGAAACCGTATCCATGCAGCCGCCTCCCGGAAGGCGACCTTTCAGTGGCCCCATACTTGATCGCAATGGGAACGTCCTGGCCGTGTTTGTAGACGACACAACGGCTCAGGCGTTTCTGTCGCGCGATCTCGGGGAGAACTGGACAGCACTGGGAGAGCCCCTTACGGATATTCAACATGCAGAGATTCTCAACCCAGTAACAGGCGTCTATGAGATCAGAGGCATCGCTTACAGCTATCAGCGAATGCCTTACGAATCGCCACGGAAGTGGAAGCATCCGCCTGACATCGTGAGCGCGCTCAGTGGCGACTCCATTCAACTTGCTCGCCGAGATGGCGTGCGCCGCGCCCTCACCCCTCAAGCGCGCGGCATCACAATTACGGCCGATGGGCAGTGCATTGCCTATGTTCACCCAGCGAACGACAAAAAAATGCACCTCCGAGTGCTCGTTCTCGAAACCGGCAACATGGTCGACGTTGGGACCGATCTTGACTCGCCCACCTGGCTCCCCAATCGCCGTTAGACGCGGCGTGCAGGGGCTGAATACTGTTTTACTGATCAAATTGCAGAGCGTCACCCAGCTTCGAGTCGACGGCTCGTCGCTCTATTGGGTCGATGATGACGGCAGGACCGTAAAGAGACTCCAGCTCGCCGGCGGCACGCCCACGCTCATCGCGACGGCACCCGACTGGATCGGCACCATCGCCTTCGACGCCACCTGCATCTACTACTCGACCGGCACTGCGATCTTCAAGGTCGCAAAGTAGTCCGAGGGAGATCGCCGGAGATCCCCCACTGGATCGTCAAAGTGATGACGATGTTCTACTCTATGTCCCCTCGATCCCCCTGCTGACCAGGCACTTCAGCTTGGCAAGAAAATTGCCCCTGCCCCTGGCGGGAGTCGTGTCTCCAGAGGCGGAAATTGGCTGTAAGTCCGGCACCGTGGGAGAATCCGAAAATGGCCGGAAGCCCCCCGATAGAACGGGCCTACCTGCTGGTCTATTCGCAGGGCTCTTCGTCGATCGCCTCGCTCCCCGCTGACGGTCAAGCAACCATTGGCGCGGAGGCCGGCTGTGATCTGCTCCTCGGCGGAGAGGGCATCGCCCCACGCCATCTCACCTTGACGCTCGCCAGCGGTCGCGCCACCGCCTCGCCGCTCCAGGGCGAAACGCTGCTCAATGGGGAATGTCTTACGGCGGTTCGTGCGCTGGCTTCCGGCGATCTCCTGACCCTCGGCGATGTGACGCTCCTCTTTCGCTCCTTCGCAGGCGGGCCCGCAGAGCGGCATCTCTACGATCGGGAGCAGCTGCGTGCGCGACTCGAAGAGGAGATCGAGCGCAGCCTGCGCTACCAGCGCCAGCTGACCCTGCTGGCCATCGAATTGGGACGCGACGATCTCGAAGATCGCCCGATCGTGCAAGCGCTCGACAGCGCCTTGCGTACCGTAGACGTGGCGGCACGCAGTGGCCCTTCACAGCTGCTGATTCTCTTGCCCGAAACGGCCGAGTCGGCCCACGTGCCCGCCGAGCGGATCCTCAAGGCATTTGCGCCCCACGCCCGACAGGCTCGGGCGGGGATGGCCACCTGCCCGAGCGATGCGTGTGACGCCGACTCCCTCCTCGTAGGCGCCTGCAACGCAGCCTGGGTAGCTCAGCCGGGCACGGTACGGTCGCTCGCCGACACCACCACGACACTGAAGGTCGGGGATCGAACCATCATCGCCGCCGATCCGGCGGTGACCAAGCTATTCGCGCTGGTCGAGCGATTGGCCGCCAGCGATATCCCAGTTTTGGTGACCGGGGAGACGGGCGTAGGCAAAGAGATCGTCGCTACCGCGCTCCACGCCTGGTCGGTGCGGCGCGACCAGCCACTGGTCTCTATCAACTGCGCGGCGGTGCCCGAGTCGCTGCTCGAGAGCGAGCTGTTCGGCCATGAGAAGGGCGCCTTCTCGGATGCCATCGCTGCCAAGCCCGGGCTGCTCGAGACCGCAGCGGGCGGAATGCTCTTTCTCGACGAAATCGGCGAGCTTTCCTTGACTGCTCAAGCGAAGCTCTTGCGGGTGCTCGAAACCCGCCGGGTGTCCCGCGTCGGATCGATCACCTCGCGGGCGATCGATGTACGCATTGTGGCCGCCACCAACCGTAGTCTCGAGGCCGATATCGTCAGCAGCCAGTTTCGCCAAGATCTCTATTTTCGCATCAGCGCTGCCACCGTGGTGCTGCCCCCGCTGCGCGAGCGCCCGCACGACTTGGCGCCACTTGCGCGCAGCTTTCTTGCCGATGCCTGTGTGCGTCTTGGCCGCAGCCCGCTCGGCCTTGCGCCGGGGACCATGGCGCGGCTAGCGGCCTATCGTTGGCCGGGCAATATCCGCGAGCTGAAGAACCTCATGGAGTATTTCGCTGCGACGGTGAGCGAAGCGGTAGTCGAACCAGTGATGCTTCCCCCGGCCCTCCAGGGCCGTGCCCCCAGCACCGCAGAATCGTCGCCGAGAAGCCGGGTTGCCGTTCTCACGCCGAGCCCTGGGTTTCGCAACATCTATGACGAGATTCGCGAGCTCGAACAGAAGCGCATGGCGGCGGCTTTGGCGGCGGCGGGGGGCGTGCGCGTCCGCGCTGCCGAGCTCATCGGCATGCCGCTACGTACCTTCGTCACCAAGATGAAGGAGTATCAGCTCGACGGAGTACGTGCTCGAAAGGGGACCACGAAAGGATGAGCCAGCGGTTCCAGCCGACAGCACCCGGCCGCAAACCACGGGTGCTCCCCATCGGCCTCGAACCGACGGGGCGGCCCGAATCTCCCGAGTCCTCCGGCTGGCGGCCACCTCCCGAGATCGACGGTTACCGTCTGAACCGTCAGCTCGGTCGGGGCGGCATGGGCGAAGTCTGGCTGGCGCACGACACGCTGCTCGACCGCCCCGTCGCAGTGAAGTTCATCATTGCCATGGGCGATCCGCAGGCGCGCGAGCGCTTCTTCCTGGAGGCCCGTGCCATCGCACGGCTGCAACACCCCAACGTCGTCACCATCTACCGCGTCGGCGAGTTCCGCGGCCAGCCCTACCTGGTGTCGGAATTCATCCGCGGCGAAAGCCTGGATCAACTCGAGCGCCCCATTCCCTGGGAGCGCGCCGTCGAGTTGGGGATGGGGATTGCGCGCGGCCTCACCATGGCCCATCAGCGCGGCGTGCTCCACCGCGATATAAAACCGGCCAATGCCATCCTTTCTGAGGATGGCGAGGTCAAGCTGCTCGACTTCGGCCTGGCCAAGCTAGTCGATGAAATGAACGACGTCGCTGCTGGCGGCCGACCCACGGCTGCGGGACCGCTGACGGGAATCGAACCGACCGGCTATTTCACCGCGCCAGCGAGGTCGCAACGCGATCTCTTCCTGACCAGCCCCGGCGTGGTGATGGGCACACCGCACTACATGGCGCCTGAGATCTGGCGCGCCGAGCCAGCCACTTACCGGTCGGATGTCTATGCCTTCGGCGCGCTGCTCTATTTTCTTACCGCCGACCGCCCGCCGTACGAAGCGGAAGATCTCAACGAGCTCGCGGCGCGGGTCGAAAAGGAAACACCGCCACCGCTCGCCAGCCTGGTCGCCGGGATCGACCCACGCTTCGCGGCCGTGGTGGACCGCTGCCTCGCCCGGGATCCCGAAGCGCGTTTTGCCAACGCCAACGAAGTCCGAGCGGCCCTTGCCCAGCTCTCCCCTGAAGGGCGGGTGGGAGCAGCGATCCCCGAGGGCAATCCCTATCGCGGTTTGCACTCCTTCGAAGCGGAGCACCGCGGCCTCTATTTCGGTCGCGATACCGAGATCCGCACCATCCTCGAACGGCTGCACAATCAGAGCTTCGTGGTGGTCGCGGGCGACTCGGGCGTAGGCAAGTCCTCGCTCTGTCGCGCTGGTATTGTGCCGCGCGCGGGCGAAGGCGCGCTCGGGGCTGGCCGCACCTGGCAGGCCGTTACCGTGGTTCCCGGGCGCCATCCCGTGGCGGCGCTCGCCGCGGGACTTGCTCCCTACTTGAAGCTCCCCGAGGAGGAGGTGGCGCAGCGGATGGTGACGGAGCCAGGCGCCATCGGCCGAGAGATCCGGCGCCATCAGGGCACCTCATCGGGCGTATTGATATTTATCGATCAGCTCGAAGAACTGGTGACCCTCGCCGATCCGATGGAGGCGGTGACGATCGCCGAGCTGCTCAGCTGGCTGACCACCCCAACTCCCGGCGTGCGCGTGCTAGCGACGGTACGGGGCGATTTTCTGGTTCGGCTCGCCGCGCTGCCGGGGATCGCAGAGGAGGTCACTCGCGCGATCTACTTTCTCCGCCCACTTTCGAGCGACCGGATCCGCGAAGCGATCGTCGGGCCGGCGAGCGCGACCGGCGTCCGTTTCGAATCGGAGGATCTAGTCGACGTCCTCGTCAAGTCCACCGAAGATGCCGAGGGCGGACTGCCCCTGCTTCAATTTGCGCTGGCCGTGCTCTGGGAGGCACGCGATCCGGCACGCAAAATGATCACCATGCAGGCCCTGGATGCGCTCGGCGGCGTGGCCGGCGCGCTCGGGCGGCACGCCGACCAGCTGGTCGATAGCCTCGGTCGCCCACAGCGGAGCGCGGCCCAGCGCATCTTGACCAGTCTCGTGACCTCTCAGGGCACTCGTGCGCGCCGAGGAGAGTCCGAGCTCATCGGTACCGAAACGGCTGGGCACGATGCCCTCCACGCACTCGTGCAGGGGCGGCTGCTGGTCGCCCGCGAGGCGCCGGGCGGTTCGGCCTACGAGCTCGCCCACGAGGCGCTCATCAGCGGCTGGACAACGCTGCGCGGTTGGCTAAGCGAGCACTCCGACCGACGCGTGGCGAAGGAGCGGCTGGAAGTTGCGGTCACAGAATGGCTGCGCCTCGGTCGCGCTCCGGAGGCGCTGTGGAGCGCGCGGCAGCTGGAAGAGGTTCGCCCGCTGGCACGCAACGATCTCAACAAGAACGAGCGCGAGTTCCTCGATCGCTCCCGGCGATCGCTGCGCCGCAAACGACTGCTACGCGGGCTGGCCATCGCGGGTGTGCCGCTCTTGGCCAGCGCGGTCTACGTCGGCTTCTGGGCCAAACAGCACTATCAGCAGGATCGGCAGATTCAGGAGCATCTCTCGCAAGCCAAGAGCGAGCTGATACTGACGAGCGATGCGATCAAGACGCTCGGTCGGCTCCGTGAAGAGGCGTTTGCGCGGTTCGATCGCGGCGAGTCGCAAGCCGGCGAAACCCAGTGGTCTCGAGCCTTGTCGCTGGGAACGACCGTGGAAGCGAGTTTTGGGCGCGCCTCGCACGAACTCGAAAATGCGCTGATGATCGATGGTTCGCGGCCCGAGGTGCGCGGCTGGTTCGGCGGGCTACTGTTCGAGCGGGCGATCTGGTCGGATCAGGCGCACAACAGCGCCCAGCGCGACGAGCTTCTGCAACGTCTTGTGCTCTACGATGCGGACGGTGGACTGCTCGCGAAATGGCAGGAGCCAGGCACACTCTCGATCCTCAGTACCCCAGTCGCCGAGGTGACCCTGTCGCACGTGGTCGTCGATAGCGAACATCGAAGAGTGGCGGCAGCCCCTCGCTCGCTGGGAAAAACTCCGATTGCAGCCCTACAGATCGAACCGGGGTCCTACCTGTTGTCCTTCACTGCCGCTGGCCGTGCTCCGGTTCGCTACCCCGTGCTGGTCGCGCGCGGCGAAGCTCTTCGCCTGGAGGTACCGCTCCCCGCCGCCGCGGCGGTACCAGAGGGCTACGTCTACATTTCTCCGGGGCGATTTCTCTTTGGCAGTACCGCCGAGGAGGGGCTGCGCCGCAACTTCTTCAACACCGTACCGATCCACCCGGTGCGAACCGAAGGCTACATCATCGCTCGCTACGAGACCACCTTCGCCGACTGGCTGCAGTTTCTCTCGGCGCTATCCGCGGCCGATCGCCTCCGGCACCTTCCGCGCAGCGGCAACGGTGGTTTCCAGGGGGCCCTCGAGATCAAGGAGCTCTCCGGCGGTGCGACCGAGTTCGGCTTCCAACCCGCGGGACGTCGCTATGGTGCTCGCTCCGGAGAACCCATCGTCTACGCTGCCCGCCCGCGGCGTGCGGAGCAGGATTGGCGACGCTTCCCGGTATTCGGCATCGCCTGGGCAGATGCGGTGGCCTACGTGGAGTGGCTGGATCGCAGCGGTCGCCTGCCGGGCGCCCGGATCTGCACGGAGCTCGAGTGGGAGCGGGCTGCGCGGGGTGCGGATGATCGCGCGTACCCCCACGGCGATGCACTCCTTCCAGAGGACGCCGACTACGACGATACCTACCAGAAAGCCCCGCTGGCGATCGGCCCCGATGAAGTGGGGTCTCATCCCACCTCGTGCAGCCCCTTTGGCGTAGACGATATGGTGGGCAATGTCTGGGAGTGGACTCGCTCCTACCGTTCGCACGATGAATACGTGGCCCGCGGCGGCAGCTACTACTTCGATCAGAATTCGGCCCGCAGTACGAACCGCCAGGTGAGTGAGCCCACCTTGCGCGATCTCACTTTGGGCATGCGCGTTTGTGCCTCCCGCTGATCTCACCTTCGCGCTGATTCGGCGCGCCGAACCGGCGTGAAGCCATGCCATTGTGGCGCGCGTTCCGCTGGAAGTCCTTGAGTTTCGCCCCACTGAAGCTGGTCTAGGCCTTGCTACACTGCCAGGCATGCGAACTCACCTGATACCGGTTGCGCTCCTCGCGATTGGCTGTGGAACTGAGTCGAGCCCCACGCTCGGCTCCACGAACCAGTCGGTGCAGGAGGACAACGGCCGCAGCCTCAACGGCCGCAGCCTCAACGGCCGCAGCCTCAACGGCCGCAGCCTCAACGGCCGCAGCCTCAATGGAGTACTGCTCAACGGCGCCAGCTTGGCGGGAGCGCAGTTGAAAGACCTTGATCTCGATGGCACCCGACTCAAGGGCATCGACAGCGACGGGCACAAGCTGTCTGGCAAAGACTTCATCGGCGCGACCCTCGTGGGAACGCTCGACGACGGATCGGCGCTGGATTTGAGCATCGAAGATATCACTGAAAAGGGTGGGGTACTTCAGTACGTGGTCAACTACGCCACCGATGGCGGGCCACAGTACTTCTGCGGCACCGATGCCAATGGCCAGGGACTACCGGCGACCGCCTTGGCGGGTCTCTGGGACTACCGTGCCGGTGTGGCGGGCGGAGGTTCACACATCGATGATCCGAAATCCTTTACCTTCGCCTGCATCGAGTTCGCCCTCGGCAAGTGCGTTGATCTCGGCTATCAGCCCTGGAAAACGAAAACCCTTTGCACCGGTTCGGGAAACACCAAGAAGTGCGTGAAGACCTCCCTGGCGCCGGTACATCAAGCCTGCACCCGCGCCCTGCGCGCCGACTACTGCGGCGATGGCACCTCCTACACCGTCGATGGCACCTTGATCGATATTTCGGATGTGATGGGGATCCAGAAGCCCAGCAAAGGGAGCTGGAGCGTGGAGGCAGAGTGGAGTGACGCGGGGGCGGTGTGCCTCGAAGATACCCGCATCGCCGGAACCCACCCGAGCTGCAACCTGCCCACAAGCTGCGCTGCGGCAAACGGTGTCATCACCACTGAATTCGCGTCGCGCTAAGTCCTTTGTGATACCACTTTCAGAGGGACCTTCCTGTCCCCCCTACGATGTTAATTTGCTCGGTACCAGCGGGCATGGGCAACGATTCGATAGTTGCTTTGGCAATCCCCGTTTACTGCTGTCGCACCGCGATCGACAAATAGATAGCTCGAGTGCGGGTGAATACCGGTTCGCACCGAGCCGGCCAGCTGGCCTTGGTTGGTGAAGATGTCGTAACGGTGGATGGTCGCGTTGGCAGGGGCTGTCCAACGTATTTCTGCGAGCGCCATTTGGGTCTGCTGGATCGCCGCGGAAGGAGCCATGGTGGCCGTTTGGAAACACTTCTCCACTGCGACCGGGATTTCACGATCGGCAGCCAGCATTGCCTCAGGGAGCCGGTCGCGAAAGATAAGAGCCGATCCCTGAGGCTGGCCATAGGTGTATTCGACGACTACTGATGGCTCGCTTTCCAATCCCGAGTGCTCGATCGCAACCACGAAATACCGCGCTGTACCCTCCCTGCCAAGCGATGACAACAAGTCCCGATCGGTAAACGAATAATAGTTGGCTTGGCCCTGTGGCAGACGCCCGATGCGCCGATACGGTTCGGAAGTGGTTCCTCGATAGATGTGAAATTCCGCCGTCTCGAGGCTCCGCTCTGCCTTGCGCCAGCGCACCTCGAGGCCCGAGCCAAAAAGTACCTGCATCTCCCGGGGCGCGTCGGGCTTTCTCACCAGTGCAACGTAGGCATCCGGATCGGCCACGTAGTTCCTTGTCAAAAACTGATCGCGATCCGCTCCCAGCATATCGCTCTGGTAGTAGACCTTGGTGCCATCGGGCGAGAGTGCTGGGTGCGACTCAGAGTTGTAAGCGGTGGTTCCGAAGATGCCTTCGTACCTCCAGCGTGGCGCGGAGAGCGTTTCGGCCAGAAAGCGGAAGTCGGCTTCACCGGGGCCTTTGGCCACGAGGTACTCGCTGTAATGGCCCTCTTGCGGCCGCGAGATGGATGTGACAATGCCGCCATGGAGATCGACTGTGACGTGGTTAGGCGCGTCGTAACCATGCTCGCGTGCTTGGGTGGCGCTGGTACCGGCCATGCCAGCAGAGGCCCCGAGCAGCGTCACGGGAGCGCTACCCGCCTGCGCGAGGTCGAGGCTTCGCAGGGCCCTTTCGCCGATGTGGTAAAGCAGCTGCCCATCGAGTGACGCGACCGGGTGGTCGATACGAAATGGGCTGATCGCGACAAGGCGCTCGCCCGCCCGGATCTCCGGGGAGCTGTCTTCGAGCCGAGTCTCACACGATCCGGGCCGGCTCGGAAAGAATCGGTAGGTGCGATGTGCTTTTGCTTGCGGCATCGGTGCATCTACTAGGCCACTCTCCTCGTAGTTGATGATGAAAGAGTTTTCTGCGTCGTGTGTCGGTGTCGCACTGTGGATGAGGCCGCAAAGATCGATCGGCGACGAGGTGATATTTGCCGAGCTGATCGGATTGACCAGGTGAGCCCAGCTCGGAGAACTGTCCACATTGTAGATCATCAGCGCCCGGTCACCTTTGACTGGTCTGCTCATTTTGATCCGATCTCGGATCACCCCTGGAACCTGGAAAACGCATCGATAGGTGCCGGTGCGGAGATCCACACTGTAGACGCATGGCTGACCCCTCGCTGCGAAATAGACCAGATGGGGATCGCGATCGCTCCAGTAGGGCTTGGAGCTACCGACGAAGGGCATTCCTGGGGGGGGCGCCAACACCAGCGGGCACTGGACCTGACCATCCGCCGACATCAGGATGACGCTGGTATAGTTTAGGGCCGCATGGCTGGCGCAGACGGGATCCGAAGGATTGCTGAGGCATCCGAAGAGCTGGCCGCACTGGCCACTGTTCGGAGCGTACGGTACCGCGACACCATAGGCATCCGCTTTGATCAGCATCATCCACGAACCATCCGCGTTCCAGAAGGAGACATCCGAGTAGGGATTGCCTGTGTTTCCGAGCTCGCGGCCGAGGAGCCAGATCTCGCGATGACTGGCAGTGTCTTGGAACACAGCGCCCTCGCTACTGTAGCCGTTCTGGGTAGCCGAGGTTCGGAGTACCAGATTGTTCGCCTCCTTAATCAAGTTCTGGATGTTGGCGTTATCGGCCCATCCGATAATGTCGGGCTTCGCCTGACGGATATGGTCGAGGCCGTGCCAGGGTACAGTGGAGTAGGCAAAAGGAGTTACTCCGTGGCCGAATTCCGAGACCTCGTTGATCTGCAGCGTAGCGGTCGAGGAGAGCCCACGGTCATCGCTGATCTGCAACGATTTAAGGCCAGCGCCCAGAGTGGACCAGATTGTTCGGACCACTGCACCATCGGGATCCACTGAAGGACTGGCATCGAGCGCAGCCGGCTGACCCAGGAAGACGGTTCGCGTGGGGCCTGGATAGGCCACCGGAGGGAGGTTGCTCGTCCGTGGATCGGGAACCTGAACCTGTGCCCACCCGGAGCGAGGGCTACCAATGATGTCAAGGAGACATGTAGAGAGCAAAACCGCCTGCACAATTCCACGTGTACCAACAGTCTGCAGCGGTGCATGAATGAGAGTCATGGGTTCCCCTATCGCGCAATTCACAGTTCTGTGTGGCTGACACCAGTGGGGGGCCCTTGTCGCAGAGTAAAGATTTCAGGAGCTATCCATTTCTCCGCGGGAAGCAGGGCGGCGGTTCATGTTCTGTTCTCCCTGTGGCAGAGTACGAGCCGCCATGTCCACAGGCGCTACCATTCGTTACGAGCGTGATCGTCCTCTTGACGCGACTGCGGTTGCAACCTTGTTCCGCAGTTCGGGAATTCGCCGGCCGGTGGACGATCTGGATCGCCTTAGGCGAATGCTTGAAGGTGCAAACCTAACGATCTCTGCCTGGGAGGGCGAAATCCTGGTGGGGATTGGTCGCGCCCTGACGGATTTCAGCTACTCCTGCTACGTATCCGACCTTGCGGTTGCTGCCGAGTATCAGAAACGTGGAATTGCCCAGGAGTTACTGAGGAGGCTGCAAAGCGCGGCTGGTGAGGAATGCGTCTTTTTCCTGCACGCCGCACCCAACGCTGCAGCCTACTACCCGCGCATTGGAATGTTGCCCTGGTCCGATTGCTTCCACCTACCAAGGAAGCGGTGATCGATGGCAACCAGCGCCGGTGCCCTGACCAGACCTAAAGGAGCGCAGAATGCAGTTGTGTCCGCATCTTACTTTTAGCGGTCAATGTGAGACGGCCTTCAGATTCTATGAGCGGTCTCTCGGAGCCAAGATCGATTCCATGCTGAGCTACGGCAATTCTCCCATGGCGCCGCAAGTCCCATCGGGATGGCGCGATAAGATCGTTCATGCGAGCCTGACTCTCGGGGACAAGACTCTGGCAGGCGCCGATGTTCTACCTGAGCAGTACGAAAAACCACAAGGCTTCTATGTGTTGCTCGGCGTCGCTGATCCTGTCGGTGCAGAACGCATCTTTCACACTCTGGCGAAGGACGGTGTGATCCAAATGCCGTTTCAGAAGACCTTCTGGTCGCCCGGTTTTGGCGTGGTTGTCGATCAGTTCGCTATCCCGTGGGAGATCAGCTGCGAACAGGCGTCCAGCGTCCAGAAATCGGCGGAACAAAAGGAGCCTTGAACAACTCCGTAACGAGAGCGGCGAAGGTGACCCCAGCCTGACTCGAACAGGCGACCTGCTGTTTAGGAAACAGCTGGCCACTTTCAGGGGGACCTTCCCGTCCCCCCTCCCTCGGCACAGCCTCGGGAGCCTTCCCCCTCCGCGCGTCACTCGCGCGGGGGGCGTACGCACCGCTTCGCTACTCCACTCAGTGACCCCAGCCTGACTCGAACAGGCGACCTGCTGTTTAGGAAACAGCTGCTCTATCCAGCTGAGCTATGGGGTCTCAGTGCGGGTACCAAGTTACCATTCGCGATAACAGGGTCAACCGGGCGGTCATTGCACGATCGCCCCGCGTACCAAATAGAAGGTGCGAAAGATATCGTCGTAGCTGTGGAGCTGGCCGGTATAGACGATCTCGTCGCCGCGCTTTAAGGAGGCGGTCTGTTGGCGGGCGGAGGGATCCATGTGGAGTGAAACGTCGAAAGTGATGGTGCCGGGCAAATGTTTGATGGCCACACCCCGGGGGGTCAGCGCGACGACTCGCCCGCGCCAGCGCACCCAGCGGTGGTGGTAGCGACGCCACTCGGCAGCCTTGGCGCCAGGGGTCACCTTGCGCAGCAGGAATAGCGGGTAGAGCTCTTCAAAACTCTCGTTGACCCAGTCGAGCTCCTGCGCATCGGGCGGAGCCGGCGGGGCCGAAGGTTCGCTGGGGCACGCGCACAAAATCGCGAATGTCGCCAATGTCCAGCGCCAAGCGAGTGATTCATTCATGGGCACGTGATTAGCACAGGCGTGCTCGACTCAACAGTAGAGTTGCCCCCCTAAGGGCGCAGGCTATAATAATTTGACATAATATACATTATCGGACAATTTTACGGTCACCACTGGCCCGGTGTGTAGATGCTGCAGGTCCCCCCAACGCAGCGATTGTAGCAACGGTTAGTGCCTCTCGAAATGCAGGTGGTACACTTATGGGTTGAGAAGTTGCACGATCCCTTCCCGCAGGCGCTGTCCGACATGCAAGGCGTGTTAGTGTTATTGCAAGCCGCCGCACATCCCGTTTCGATACAGCTATTGTCAGGATAGGCCGAATCGCTGCCAAGCCCGGGCGAAAGATCTACAGGAGCGGCCAGGTCGGGCAAGGGCACTGCAATGTCAGCGACCATCTTCAAGTCGGCTTCCGGCGAAAGATCTACAGGAGCGGCCAGGTCGGGCAAGGGCACTGCGATGTCAGCGACCGCTCCCCCATCTCGGTCGGGCGAAAGCTCCGGAGAAGCGATCAGTTCACCCGACGGCAATAGGTGTGAGGCTCTGGCACGAAAGCCCAATTGTTCTCCAGGGAAAACTGGTCGCGCCCGTTCCGAGAGCGGTGCCGACCCAGAGCTCGGATAATCGCCGGGCCCACATCCCAGACCACCGCCGAGCAACAGCATCAGAGCAGGCCTCGTAAGGATCATAATGATGAGTGGGTAGAACCGCTCAAAATCTTCAATTTACTGTGATGTATGCGTTTTCACCACACCGGGCCGAAGTAGACAAACAGCCCAAACGGCGGCCGCTTGGCCGGATCGATCGGCGCCGCTCCCGGACCCTGAAAACAGCTGCGCGCCCTTCTCACCAGGGGCACCGCAAAATCGATGTTGAACAGGGTCTGGCTGACACCGAACCACTCTTCGATGAAGCGCAGCGAATAGCCGACATCGGCAAATAGATCCTCGCTGCCGATCGCATAGCCGCCGCACGGGGAGATGGCACCCGCCTCGGTGAAGAGTGCGCCAGAGATGCCGCGCAGATAGAGCGCGTGCAAGAGATTGACATTGAGGTCGTGCAGAAAGACATGGCGATATTCGACCTTTCCCGCGAGACGTAGCCGCCCGATCAGCTCGTCCGATGGATAGCCTCGCAGCCAGCCGGGCGCACCGATGGAAAGCATCTGCGTCGGGAGTTCGAGATCGCCGAAGGTGGCGGCTACCCCAAGCTCCCCAGCAAGACCATGGCCATCGGCAAGGGGTTGGATCCTCTGGGCGCTCGCACCGATAGTAAACTGTTGCAGCGTTCGACTGGTATCGAGCACGGTGAGCGAATAGCTCAGAGAGGCGCCGTAGGCGGTGGCGCGACGCGGCTCCCAAATATAGAGCCGATCGTCGTAGCCGATGCCTGCACCTAACGTGATCCGAGTGCCCGGCTGCGGCAGCTCGCCCATGCGCCCGAAGGAGGGTTCGAGCCGGCTTGCCAACAGGGAGAGCGAGAACCCGGAGCTCAGTCGAGCGGGAGTGATGAGCCGACCGAAGCCGCGGTGGTAGCTGGTCGAAGCACCGATCTGCGCCGCTTTCGAACGGTAGAGCGTAAAGCGAAAGGAATCCTTCACATCGTAGATACGAGCCAGCGTGAAATCGAGTGACAGATCGAGGGTCATGGCCTGCAGATCGAGCAGGCCACCAAAGTTGTTGTAGATGAATTTGAGTCGGGCCGGCGAACGATCGTTGAGGCGAAGGTTGTCGTTGCTGTCTGCCAGTCGCTGATACAGCCGGCCGCGCGGATCGATCTCCACCGATTGAATGGCGCGATTGGTTTCGACGGTGAGGACGGTCTCGCGGCCGACGCCATCCCAGGTGAGGTCGTGGCGCTCGCCGCCCCACTCGGTGACACGCAGCTCGACCGGCTCGACGGGGGGATGGGGACCCTGTTTGTAGAGTCGGATGCGGTAGCGCCAGTTCGCCCCCTGAACTGGCCGGCCAGTCCAGGGGTCTGTCCTCAAAGTCCTCCCATCGTCGGGCTCGTTCTCGCCACGGCTCGCTTTGTCGCTCCTCGGTTGCCTACCGCCAGTAGGCGCCCTCGTCGCTCCGCGCGAGCCGGGCTGCGAACCTCGCCCGACTCGGTCCGGACTTTGAGGACA
>JAHFDT010000074.1 GCA_023248875.1 Myxococcales bacterium
ATCGATCGTCCATGGTATCGTCGAGCGTCATGGCGGCACCATCGCGGTCGAGAGCGAACCGGGCCGAGGGACGACCGTTACCGTGATCCTTCCCGCTGGCGGCCCTGCGAGCTGAACGCTTTCCGATATTGTGCGCCTTGGCGTCCTCGTGGGCGTGACTCACCGTTACAAGCAGCAACAGGCCAACCGACATCGTGTTCCGCCGGAATACCCTGACCATCAAAATGCTTCTCCTAAGTGGGTAAGCAGGGCAATCGCATCTTCGGCCTCACAGATCGATGGTCGATGATCGAATTTCGAGGATCGACAGTCGAGAGATCGATCGTCGATCATCGATCATCGATCATCGATCATCGAACGCCTCCTCTACGGCCGCTGCGCGCGAGCCCCCTCGACGAGCGAGGGGCTCGTGCTCGGGCCTCCGAGGAGGCTCCCGATGACTTATCGAAACACTCGAATCTATTCGCGTTCTCTCGAGCTCATCGAGCTCTCCGATCGCATCTTGCGCGAATTACCGACGGGGTTCGGCTTTATGGCTGACCAACTTCGTCGCGCCGCATCGAGCGTAACGCTCAATTTCGCGGAGGGCTGCGGACGCACCGGCAAAGCCGAGCGTCGGCGCTTCTTCACCATCGCGCAAGCCTCAGCACACGAAGTGGCCGCAGTTCTCGATGTGCTCGATCGTTTTCACGCCGTTCGTCCTGAGCTACGGGTCACGGGCCAGGATCTCTGCGACCACCTCGCCGCGATGCTCAAGCGCTTTGCGTAGCTTCCTTCCGATCGGAATGATCCGGGATTTAGATGCGATCGCCCTGAGTGGGTTGTTTTACCAGGTTCTTCCCCGGCGCTATATTAATAGAATGCATCTCACCGAGCAGGAGCTGCGCGAGGCCCGGCAGCGGTTTCGTACCGCCCTCGAGCTCTTCGAGCTCGGCGTCGAGCTTCTGCGCACCCGACTGCGCAGGGAAAACCCTTCCGCCTCGACCTCGGAAATCGAGGCGCATGTCGCTTGCTGGCTACAGACCCGGCGCGGCGCTGAACTTGGTGATGGCGAAGGGGTTTCGGGCACTTGGCCGAGACAGCCCGGGTGATCGCGCTCGAAGCGGTCCTCTCGCGCATTGCCGCAGATCTCGATGCACTCCGCGCCTCCTGGGCATTGGTCGGCGGGCTTGCCGTCTCGGTCCGCGCTGAGCCACGCCTCACTCATGGTTCTTGAGCAGCAGGCACGCTCACGGTTGGCGACTGTACGTCTTCGCCCACGCGGTACTGACGCTGGTGGAGTGATCGTAGACCTGCTCTTCTCCTCTTCCGGAATCGAGCCAGAGCTAGCGGTAGCGGCGGAGCGGATCCTATTGCTCGGCGAAACCAGCCTGCCCGTCGCCCGCACCGGCCATCTCATCGCGCTGAAGGTCCTGGCCCGTGACGACCGGAACCGGCCTCAGGATCATGACGATCTCCTGGCGCTGCTGCCCGTTGCTAGCCCCGCCGATCTCGATCAGGCACGGGCAGCTCTCGCGCTAATCCAGGCGCGCGGCTACCAGCGCGGCAAAGATCTGCAGAGGGAGTTGGATTCTTTAACTACTAAGCAACCCAAGTAGCCGTCACCGACTAGCTATGGTGCTCGCTCCGAACTTTTATCCACTTTCCTACGCCACTCTTTGTTAGCGTCCGCCTGGTACTTCGCGACCGCCTTGATGTCATGGACCCCGTGCTTAGCGTGGTCGAGCGCGGGTGCCATATCGCGATCCCACTCGACTTTTGAAAAGTAGGCGCCGCGGCAGGCCGCAACCCGGCCGGTTAGGGATAGAGTTTTTCCATAAGTGGGCATCTTTTCGTCATAGTCGAGCTCGGATATCTCCCCCGCCAGATCACCCACCTTGTCGAGGGCTTTCCTCAGGGGATCGAACGTCTCTCCCTGTTTGGTCTGATCGCTCGATTGCATGCTTGCAAGCATCGGTTCGATGCTCTTCAAAAGCTCTCTCAGTGCATTCAGCTTCTTCGCATCATCCTTCGATGTCTTGGTGGCGTGAGTTGGCGGGTCATCGTCCTTCGTTTCACGCTGCAGCGTCGACCGCGCTAATCCCGCTGCACCGCTCACCGTCGTCGGCTGACCCGCCACCATCGCATCGGCCGCGCTATCGGCCTCCCCTTCCATCGCATCGCCCGGCTCCGAAACATCCAGTTTGAACTGCGCCTTGCGTTCCATGCCGCCGGTCTGCTGCACCGTGTGCGCTACTTCGTGCGCGATCAGATGCTGCCCTGCCGTCGAGCTCGGGTCATACTGGCCCGAGCCGAAGTGGATATCGCTGCCGACGGTGTAGGCTTTCGCGCTCACCGATTCGTTGGCAGCCGCCGATTCGGCGCCGGTATGGACACGGACGCCGCTCAGGTCGACACCGAGCGAACCCTCGAATTTGCGCTGGAGCGTCTCCGGTAGCGCACTTCCGGACGAACCGCTCGCGGCCCCCACCGCGCTCTCAGCATGCGCCGCCACGCCATTGTCTCCGTCCGCCTTGCGCTGCAAGCGCCGCTGGATCTTCCGCTGCAGAACCGCCGGCGACACTCCGGAAAGTTGAGGCCCCGGTGCCGCGGGACTCTCCACCTCCGCCGTCTTGGTCTCACTATCGGTCTGATGGGAAAACTGGTCGGCCATTATTTTCTCCCCTTTTACGGGCCCTCTTTTTGGGCTCGGTGGAACGCCTTGGTTAGCTTGGCGACCGCCTTTTCCTGATGGTGCTTCATGGCGTGATCGCGTGCCTGCCTCAGAACCTTGGGCTGATCGTACCAGGGCACATTCGCCCAAACGAATTGCATGAACTTGTCTACATTGCTGTCGTTGACCTGGTTGGGATGGGTGACCTCTTCGGTTTTGGGTGGCTCGTGCGGCTCCTCTTTCTTGGGCTCCGGCGCGGCCGCTGCCGGACCGCCGATGGTGCAGCTGGCGCCACCGAGCGCCGCGATGTCATCGAGAGAAGCATAGACCCTGGCTTTGCACCGAGTCGGATAGACTGCGGTAATTTTGCCCTTGATGCCGCCCGAGAAGGTTACCGACATTCCGGTGGTGACGCCCTTGTCTTGACCGTGGGTCAGGTAGGCCGTGGAGCGATCTTCGTGGCCTAAGTCATCGCCGGCGACATTGATGATCTTGGATTCGATCGCTTGCGTCGCCTCCGGGGTCGGCGTCCGCTGCACGGTGCGAGCGACACCTGACGCGCTGCTGACCGTGGTTCGTTGACCGGCGACCATCGCATCGGCCGCGCTATCGGCCTCGCTCTCCATCGCATCGCCCGGCTCCGACACGTCCAACTTGAACTGCGCCTGGCGCCCCATGCCGCCGGTCTGCTGCACTGTGTGCGCCACTTCGTGCGCGATCAGATGCTGCCCCGCCGTCGAGCTCGGATCATACTGGCCCGCGCCGAAGTGGATATCGTTGCCGAGCGTGTAGGCCCGCGCGCTCACCGATTCGTTCGCTGCCGCTGATTCTGCTCCAGTGTGCACGCGCACACCGCCCAGGTCGACGCCGAGCGAACCTTCAAACTTGCGCTGCAGTGTTTCCGGAAGCAGGCTGCCCGAGGAGCCACTCGCGGTCGCCACCGCCGTTTCGGCGTGGCCGGCCACACCATTCTCAGCTTCAGCCCTGCGCATGAGCCGCTGCTGGAGCTTGCGCTGGAGCAGCCCGGGTGAAATTCCGCCGGCCTGCGGCGTGGGAAGTTCCGTCTGCTGCGAATCACGCTCGGAGTTCTCAGGCTTCAAGAGTTTGTCAGACATGGGGCTCCTTCAAACCTTTGAAGGCTAACACCCCTTCGATCGCCATGGATCAATTATCGGCATCATCGTGCATTAGGTTGCGCCCCGCGTCTGTTCCACCCGTTCGATGTAGTAGTCGAGGAACAGGAGCGCGACGGTCTGCTCGGTCTGGGCGGCATGGAGGCGCGCCTGCTCAAGATTGGCCAGATACCCCCCCACCCGAAGCGGCTGCTCCGTCCAGCTCGCTGGCGTAAACTCAGTCGGCCGGTAGACCGTGACCAGATGGGCATGAAAACCCGTGATATTCTCATTGGTCACCCGGTTGGGATCGGTCACCCGCCCCTGCAGGTTGTGGCGTAGCGACCACCGTGGAAGCGTGTTTCTCTCAGTCAATTCGATCATGGTTGTCCCCCTGTGTAACAATTATCGGATGATCGGACCAATTGTTGCTGGGTAATCGGGTTTTTTCCAGATGCGGCCTAGGACGGAGCCGGAGATTCTGCACCTGTAAGTAATCCGTGCTGCAACGTCAAAACTTCCTTCAGGGCGGTGCGTTGGAAGTGAACCATGGGATATCGGGACGAGATCGCCGCTGCCAGAATGCGTTGTGCCGCCCTCGAGCGGGAGTTTAGACAGGCGCAGCAGCACCGCGACCAACTCGAACACGAACTGGAAGCGGCGCGCAGCCTGCTCGCACAATTTGAGCGGCGCGGCAAGAATCTGCTCGAGAACCTTCAGATCGCTGCGCCCTGCAGCGCTGACTGGAACGAAATGGCCGGCGACGAGCGCCTGCGTCATTGCCAGCAGTGCCACAAGAATGTCTACAACCTCTCGGCCATGAGCCCAGATGAGGCCGCGCAGCTGATTGAGGAAAAAGAGGGGCGTCTGTGCGTGCGGCTCTATCAGCGCGCCGATGGAACTGTGCTCCACAACGACTGTCCGGTGGGCTTGCGCGCGCGGCTGTGGCGAACTTTTCGTCGAGGGATCGCCGCCGTAGCGGTGGCGTTGGGATTGGTCTGGTTGCGCGCCATCTCAGCGACTCAAGGGCCGCCCCAAGGCCTTACGGGGGAGGTTGCGGTGCCGATGCCACAGCCCCCGATCCTTCTGGGCAAGTTGGAGGCTCCTTCTCCGCGTCCGCCGACCATGGGGATTCCAGACTACCCCACGCAGCCGTGGCACAAACTTTCTCCGATCAAAATAGCTCGCAGTCGCCATTACTGATTCATGCTCCACCAGGAAATTAATCCCAGCGAGGTCATCAGTCACCTGTGTTGATCCAAGGAGACTCGACCGTTCTTTCGCCGGACGGACTTTCGACGCTACTTTCCTGAACGATCTACTGGACGGTGTGGACCCCTGCGGCGAGAACGGTGAGTTCCACTCCTTCGTGTCGGCCGGCCCGATGTTCAAGTAGCCAATCTCCATCGCAGCCGGAGAGGTCGTTGAGCGTGAGGGATTCGTGTTCGCCAATGTGTTGCCGGCATGACTCGGGCCAAGGTGCTAGATTCTGGCAACCCGAACCGATGGCGACTTCGACCACAAGCCCAGAGACTGCGTTCATCAACAAGCTGCCGCAGATCACGGCTGCCTTCTGGATCATGAAGATCACCGCCACGACGCTTGGTGAGACCGGCGGCGATTGGCTTTCCATGACCATGAACCTCGGCTACCTGACCAGCACGATCGTCTTCTTCACACTGTTCGTGGTTGCCCTCGGCGCCCAACTGCTCGCAAAGAAGCATCAACCCTACCTGTACTGGACCGTCATCATCGCCACCAGCACTGCGGGCACCACGATGTCGGACTACATGGATCGCACCTTGGGCCTCGGCTACACGAAAGGCGCCGCGATCCTGGTGACGATCTTGCTGTTTTTGCTCGGGGCTTGGCGATGGAGCGTTGGCAACGTAGCCGTCAATGACATTCGCACTCGGAAAGCAGAGGTCTTCTACTGGATCACGATCCTCTTCTCGAACACCTTGGGCACAGCGCTCGGTGACTTTCTGGCCGACGATTCGGGGCTCGGCTTCTTCGGAAGTTGGCTCTTGATCACCGGCATCCTGGGAGTGATCCTGGTGGCCACTTACTTCACCCGGCTCCCCAAAGTGTTGCTGTTCTGGATCGCGTTCATCTTGACCCGTCCGTTTGGCGCGACGTTTGGCGACGTTCTGACCAAGCCCCACGACAAGGGGGGAGTGGATCTCGGGAGGGGCGATTCGTCGCTCGTCCTTCTGGCGATCCTGGTCGTCGCGATCCTCGTGTCCTACAGAAAAAAGGGGCAGCAAACGCCCGAAATGGCGCCCTCATAAGATGTGTGGCAGAGCTACCCTAGCCTCGCTCTCTGAGACGATGACGCCCGTGCAGATTCCAATCGATAGGCTGAGTCCCGAAGCTCTCGATGGATTGATCGAGGAGTTTGTCACCCGCGACGGAACCGACTACGGGCTGAAGGAGCAGACAGTAGAGGACAAGAAGCACACTATCCTGCGGCAGCTTCGGCGTGGAGAAGTCGTCGTGGTGTTCGATCAGGAATCCGAGAGCTGCGACATCGTCACAAAGCTGCGCAGCCAATCCGCCATCCGATGCCATGTGTCAGGTGGCCCCATCGTCCACTCCATAAAGCAGGAGGGGCCGCCACCGTGAGGAAGACAGAGAGTTGGAAGCCTGTTCATTTCGCTCGCTCCATTCGACCATCGGCGTGTCGAGCAAACCTGGATTCATCGCGCGGGTGGACTGGATCATCGGCCGGCCAGGGCCATCCGCCGAACTGGCTGCGACGGTAATCGGCGAAGGCTTGTTGGATCTCCTCGCGCGTGTTCATTACGAATGGGCCGTGCTGCACGACCGGCTCACCGATGGGCCTCCCTTGGAGGAGCAACAGCTCAGCCTCCTCAGCGCCGTTGTGCAGCGGAATATCAAGGTCAGCCCGAAGCTCGATGGCATGATGAGGTAAAGCCGACACATCACCAATTCGGAGCGAGGCGCCACGAAAGAAGTACAGCGTCCGGTTGGTGCCCGGCTTTGCTCGGGGCAAGGTCCACTCTGCATTTGGAGTCATCTTCACGGTCCAGATCGCAACATCGCTGTCGGGATGCGATGCCCAAGATTTCGGAGGTGGCGGCGGCGCCTTCAGGTCGCCGAGATGGCCGGCTACCGCAGTCACTTCGGTTGCTCTCCCTGCACCGTCGGTGGTCACGAGTCGTGGAACCTGATCGGCCCACAGCATCGAAAAATGCGGATCGGTGAGCTTGTCCACTCTCGGCAGGTTCAGCCATATTTGAAACAGCTCGGCCGGATTTGGACCCTCGCGGTCGATCAGCGGGAACATCTCCGAATGCGAGATCCCTCTGCCGGCGGTGAGCCACTGCACGTCGCCATGACCGAAGCGAGCGGTTGCGCCGAGCGAGTCCGAGTGATCGATGAGCCCACGACGTACAAGGGTCACCGTCTCGAAGCCGCGATGGGGATGCTGAGGGAACCCCGGCACTACGTCACCGTGGTACATGCGCCAGCCGTCTTTGCCCTCGAAGTCCTGACCGATGTTCCGACCCTCTAGCGATGCTGCCGGCCCCATCCGCTCGTTGCCTGCCGGATAGGTGTCGTTGTGGTAGGCACAGAAGAGGAACGGGTCGGATGTCTCCCACGGAAACCCGAGAGGTCTGACTTTCTTTACTGCATTGTTGCTCATGGTGTCCTTATGGCTGTTCTTTGCCGCAGCCTCGAATGCGTTCATCGTCGGCCCGTAGTACATGCGAAACGCGGAGACAAACTCAGACGGCGAGCCTGCGAAGTTGAAGGTGAACGTCTCTCGCACGCAGGGGATGTTCTCCTTCTTGGCGCCATCACTGCTCGCACAATTTGAGCGGCGGCCGGGTTGCGACGAACTGTACCGCGCTCTGCGTCTGCATGTCACTACAACGCGTTACGGCCGAGGCGATTGGCCACCAGCACGACACCGAGGGAAAACGCGCTCAGGATGGCCACCAGCAGGAGCGCTCGCTCGTTATCACCGGTGAGGTAGGCGGTGTAGATCTCGAGCGGTAGGGTGTTGGTGCGACCGGGAAGATTGCCGGCGAACATGAGCGTGGCACCAAACTCTCCGAGGGCACGAGCAAAGGCGAGCACGGTAGCGGCGAGGAGGCCGCGCCAAGCCAGCGGTAACGTCACTTTCCAGAAGGTGCGAACACGCGACATGCCGAGCGTGTAGGCCAGCTCTTCGAGGTCGAGCGCTACTTGCGAAAGCGCCGCTTGAGCGGTCTTGGCAAAGAGCGGCAGCGCCACCACCGTAGCGGCGATCACGGCCGCCGGAAAAGTAAAGGGGATGTGCCACCCCGTAAGTCGACCCACGGGCCCGCCGCTGCCGAGGAGGACTAACAAGAGATAGCCGATCACCGAGGGGGGCAATACCAGGGGCAGAAGGACCAGGGCGTCGACCAGTGCTCGGCCGCGAAAGCGACCCCGGGCAAGTGCATAGCCGAGCAGGGTGCCGGGCACGAGTGCCAATGCCACGGCCAGCGCCGCCACTTCGAGCGAGAGCCTCATGGAAAACCAGTTCACGGCAGGAGAAAGCCGTGCCCGCGAAGCAGCTGGCGCCCCCCGGGACCCATGACCAAGGCGATGAATGCGCGGCCGAGCTCCCGCTCCTGGGAGGCACTGACCACTGCCATGGGATAGCTCACCACCAAATCGTCGGGCGCGCGGTCGACCACCACCAGTCCAGACGCAGCCACTGGATCGGTGGCGTAGACGATCGCCGCTTCCGCTTCGCCGCGCGCGGCCAGATCGAGCGCGACGCGCACATTGGCTGCGTAGAGCAAGCGGGGCTCGAGCTGCGCACGAAGCCCCAACCGGTCGAGGAGCTCGAGCGCATACTGACCGGCCGGCACGGTGCGAGGATCCCCGATCGCGACGCGCCGTGCCCGCATGAGTTCAGCCCACTTGAGCCACTTGTTGCGCGGGGTCACGAGCACCAGTCGGTTGTGGGCGATGGTCCGGCGGGACGCTGGCTCTATTAAATGGGCGCGCTCGAGCCGGTCCATCGGCTCGGCTGCAGCGGTGGCCAAAAGATCGACCGGTGCGCCCGCTTCGATCTGTCGCACCAAATCGCCTGAGGCAGCGAAATTAAAGGTGATTTTAATTTCCGGATGGTCCTTCGTAAAGCGCTGCGCCAGCGCCTCAAAGGGCTCCTTCAGGCTGACCGCGGCGCTGACCAAGAGCGACCGCTCCGTAGCCCCCCCCAGGCCGCACCACAGAAGCGCTACCCCGAATAGTCTCATGGGCGGAAGAATAAGCTCACAAATACCCATCCTTGACAAGCATGGGAGCCCTCTGTTAGATCACCGCCCTCACGCGGTATCCCGTCTCATCGTCGCTGGGGCGTCGACAAGCGGTAAGTCACGGGATTTTGGTTCCCGCATTCGTAGGTTCGAATCCTACCGCCCCAACTGGAACCGGCGCGTGAATTAGGAGACTGCTTCACCGATGATCAAGGCGCTGACGATCTTTTCCGGGAATGCCCACCGCGCACTGGCGGAATCCATCTGCCAATGCGTGGAGGTGCGCCTCGGAACCAGCGAGGTCACCCGCTTCTCCGATGGCGAAATCTACGTGGAGATCGGGGAGAACGTCCGGGGCGTCAACTGCTTCGTGGTGCAGCCTACCTGCTCGCCGGTCAACGACAATATCCTCGAACTCTTAATCATGATCGACGCTCTCAAGCGCGCCTCCGCGGGTTCGATCGTTGCGGTCATCCCCTACTTCGGCTACGCGCGCCAGGACCGCAAGGTGAAACCGCGCACGCCCATCAGCGCCAAACTGGTGGCCGATCTCCTCAGCGCGGCGGGCGCGGATCGCGTGGTGTCGGTCGATCTCCATGCCGGACAGATCCAGGGATTCTTCGATATTCCTGTCGACCATCTCTATGCCATGCCGGTGATGATCGACTACCTGCGCGGCACCTATGGGCGCGAAGCAGTGATCGTTTCGCCCGACGCCGGCGGTGTCGAGCGTGCGCGCGCCTATGCCAAGCGGCTCGGCTCTTCGCTGGCGATCATCGACAAGCGGCGTAGTTCGCCGAATGTTTCCGAGGTGATGAATATCATCGGCGACGTGAAGGGGCGGGATGCGATCATCGTCGACGACATGATCGACACGGCGGGCACTTTGGCGCAGGCGGCACATGCCATCGTGGCCGCCGGTGCGCGCAGTGTGGTCGGCTGTGCCACGCACGGCGTGCTCTCGGGGCCCGCGATCCAGCGGATAGAGCAGTCGCCGCTCACCGAAGTGGTGATCAGCGACACCATCCCGCTGCGTCCGGAAGCGGCCGCCTCCGGCAAAATCAAACAGCTCTCGGTCGCGCGCCTGCTCGGCGAAGCGATCAAACGCATCCACCACGGCGATTCAATCAGCTCGCTGTTCATTTAAACGGGGAAGAGACCATGGAAGTCGGAAAGTTGACCGTTAACACCCGCACCAGCAAAGGCAGCTCCACCGCGCGCAAGCTGCGCCAGAAGGGGCAAATCCCGGCCGTTTGTTACGGCAAGGGGGTCGATCCCATTCTGCTCTCGCTCGATCCGGCCGCGCTCCAGAAGGCGCTCGATCCAGAGAAGCGCACCAATACGGTGATCGCGCTCAGCGTGGCTGGGGGCGAGACCATCAACGTGATGCTACGCGATTGGCAGCGCGATGCCCTGCGCGGAAATGTCACCCACGCCGACTTCATCCGGGTCGACCTGACCAAGGATGTCCATGCGACGGTGCCAGTGATTCTGGTGGGCAAGCCCGAAGGGGTAAAGCTCGGGGGCACGCTGCACCAGGTGCTACGCCAGCTGGAAGTCGCCTGCACGCCCGACAAGATCCCGGTCAAGCTGGAGATCAACGTCGACGCACTCGGCATGGGCGACGCGCTGCACGTGAGCGATCTGACTCTGCCGGCGGGCGTCAAACCGCGGGTCGAAGGGGGCTCGACGGTCTGTACCGTCACGGTACCGAAGGCCGAGAAGGTGGCGGAGACTGTGGTGGAGGGCGAGGCAGCCGCGATTCCGGCCGAAGGGGCGGCCGCTGCTCCAGCCGCCGAGGGGGGGGCCGCCAAGACGGCGACTCCGGCAGCGGGCAAGGGAGCCGCTCCGGCCAAGGCCGAAGCCAAACCAGCAGCGGAGAAGAAGGGGAAGTAATCGTTGCATCTGGTCGTTGGGCTCGGCAATCCCGGTCCCGAATATGCCCGCCACCGCCACAACATCGGCTTCCTGGTGGTCGACGAGCTGGCCGAGCGCTGGCGGATCGGCCCCTTTAAGACCAAGTTGGGCGGCGAGCAGGCCCGCGGAGAGATCGACGGACAAACAGTGGTGATGTTGAAACCGATGGAATACATGAACCTGTCAGGCCCGGTGGTACAGCGCACCGCGGACTTTTTCCAAATCGAGCCAAGTCGGATCATCGCGATCCACGACGAGCTCGATCTGGAATTTGGGCGGTTGAAGATCAAACAGGGGGGCGGCCATGGCGGCCACAACGGACTGCGCTCGCTCCACGAACAGATCGGGCCCGACTATCTGCGTATCCGGTGCGGCGTCGGCCATCCCGGCACCCAGGAGCGGGTGGTCGGTCATCTACTCGGCCCCTTTTCGTCGGCCGACCAGAAGGAGCTGCCTACGCTGGTAGCAAAAGCTGCCGACGCGGCCGAATGGTTGGTTCGCGACGGTGTCACGAAAGCAATGAACCAGTTCAACCAGGGGTCTTAGGAGCCCCGCAACCTCGCTCCCTGCCAGTCAGGGGGCAAACCCGAGAGGAGAACCGAGATGGCTCAATCGATGCGCGACGAGCCGGGCACACAGCGGGAATACGAAACGGTATTCATTCTGCGCCCGGACACCAACCCAGAGGGGATTCAGTCGGTCAACAGCCGCATCCGCGGGGTGATCGACGGCCAAGGCGGACGGCTCCTCAAGCTCGACAACTGGGGCAAGCGCAAGCTCGCCTACGAAGTGAAGAAACAGCTCAAGGGAATCTACCTCTATTGGCAGTACCTCGGCACTAGCAGCACAGTCGAGGAGATCGAGCGCAACCTGCGGATGCTCGAGCAGGTGATCCGCTACTACACCGTCAAGGTCGACGAGGATATCGATCCCAACGCGCGGCCCGCTGCAGTCGATGAGGAGACCTTCAACAAGGCGGCCAGTACGGTGCCCGATGAGGAGGAGCTGGCGACCGGCGCGGCGCAGCTTCCCCGGTTCATGGACGACGAAGAGGGCGACGAGGGGGACGAGTTCCTCGCGCCGCTGGAGCAAGAGATCCCACTGCCGAAGAAGGCGGAGGTTTAGGCCATGAGCATGGAACCGACGGAAGAGCGCGGCCGCAAGGGCGGCTACGGCAAGGACAAGGATGGCAAAGGCGGCAAGGACAAGGGCAAGCGCGGCGGTGCCGGCGGTAGTGGTGGCGGTTTTACGCGCCGCAAGGTGTGCCGCTTCTGCGCCGATAAGAACGTGCCGATCGACTACAAGGACCCGCAGACGCTCAAGTACTTCATCACCGATCGCGGCAAGGTCATTCCGCGGCGAATCTCGGGCAACTGCGCGCTGCATCAACGCAAGGTGGCGACGGCAATCAAGCGCTCGCGCATGATTGCGTTGATGCCGTTTAGCGTCACGGGCAATTAAAGGAGTCATGCCATGCAAGTCATATTGCGAGAGGATGTCCACCATCTCGGTAAGAGCGGAGAGCTCGTCAATGTCAAGCCGGGGTTCGGGCGTAACTACTTGTTGCCGCAAGGGAAAGCGGTTATCGCCACCAGGAAGAACGTGGCCCAGCTCGAGCATGAGAAGAAGCTGATCGCGGCGCGCGACGCCAAGTTGCTCAAGGAGTCGCAGGCGCTGGCGGACCGACTGGCTGCAGCGGAGGTATCGATCCAGCGCCAGGCGGGTCCCGAAGGAGACCCCGACAAGCTCTTCGGCTCGGTATCGGCGCGCGATATCAGCGACGCGCTCGCCGAAAAAGGGGTCAAGGTTGACCACAAGAAGATTGTGCTCGAGGAGCCGATCCGCAGCCTCGGTGTCTACACACTCGACGTCAAGCTAGCCCGCGGCGTGGTAGGCAAGATCAAGGTTTGGGTGGTGGCGAAGTAGCCACCACCCGCTCTTGTCGCCACCGACGCCGGCGCCGACGCCGATACCGTCGCCGTCTCCGACACAGTCACCGCCGCCGTCTCCGCCACCGACTCCGATACTGATACCGACACCGTCACCGACTCCGACTCCATCGCCGTCACCGACTCCATCGCTGACACCGATACCGATTCCGACTCCAATTCCGACTCCGTCGCTGACACCAATACCGATTCCGACTTGGGTACAGACCGGATACATAACTGACATAAGAGACCGAGGACAGGGTTGACGCTGGTAGGACATGGGCAAGGGGAGGGCATGCCCTGGAAACGGACTGGTGGAGGCGCGACGGCGACGAGCGCACAGGCTGCCACGGGTGTCTGGTCTGCACACAGCGCTGGCGCCCAACGATGTCTGGTGCATCGACTACAAGGGCCAATTCCAACTCGGCGATGGAAGTCTTTGCTACCCGCTTGGCGACGGAAGTCCTTTGCTACCCGTTGACGCTGACGGACCAGCACAGCAGTTACGTGCTGAGGTGTGACGGTGGGATGACCGCCATCCATGGGGACGCGGCGAGGGAAGCCCCCGTCCCCTGACCGTGCCTGCCACCAACAAGAAAACAGGAATCCACAGATGCAGCTCCTCACTGCGAGACAATCCGGAAAGTGTCAACTATGTCTCCGGTCTGAAACGTCAAGGATGTTTCCGGTTGTACGGAGTCGGAGACGGAGTCGGTGACGGTGACGGTGACGGTGACGGAGTCGGTGACGGAGTCGGTGACGGAGTCGGAGTCGGAGTCGGAGTCGGAGTTGGTGACGGAGTCGGTGACGGTGACGGAGACGGAGTCGGAGTCGGAGTCGGAGTTGGTGACGGAGTCGGAGTCGGTGACGGAGTCGGAGTCGGTGACGGAGCTTAGAAGCTCGCCTTCACCGCGGTAAAGGCGACGCCGACCGATAGCGCGTCTTTGCCGGTGTTGGCCTTGTTGGGCGCATAGTTGCCGGCCTCGTCATAAATATCGACATCGGGCGCGAACAGGGCTCCGATCAGCGCATTGCCCGACACTTCGCAGGGCGCGATCTTGCTATCGTTCGCCTTGCCCTTCGAGCCGTCGAAGCTGGTACACTCGCCGCCGTTACCATCGCCGACATCGAACACCATCTTGAGCGTCTTGCTGTCGGGATCGTTCGGCTTATCGTGAATGTTATCCTCGAAGCGCTTGGCGATCGCCGGAATGATCGACATATCGACGTCGGTCTTCTTGAGCGAGCCGTGGATCTGTCCCGACATGAGACTGCTCGATGAACCTTGAAACTGGACATGGGCGCCATTGAGCGGCAATGCGACCGGAGTGCCTCCGCCCAGGATCGGTACGCGCAGGACCAGCTTGACGGGATGCTTGGTGGGTGGGGGAAGATTCGACGAGTATTTGCCACTAGTGAGCTTGCCGTAGGTGGGCGCCGGGGCATCGACCGGATCGATCGTGAAGGTATCCTTCCCATCGAACTTGGGCGCTGAGGTGGTGTCCTTCCCTTTGTAGACGGTGACACCGACGTTGGTGGCCGACTTCAGCATCGCATCGGTCGACTGTACGTCGAACAATACTACCGCCTGGCCCTTCGCCACCGAGCCGTCGATACCCCCCTGAGCGTCGATCATTGCCGAGGCGAGCGTGCCGATCAGAGAGCCGAGCTGGTTCTCGGCCTTGCCATCGCCGTTGAGGTCGATCGCATAGTCGGTTTTCAACATGGGGAAGGTCAGCTTGTTGACCACCCATTTGGTGTGGTCGCCCTCGGCCGTAGTGATCTCTGAATCGACCGGCATCTCCATCGGAACGACGCCGCAGCCCGCGGCCAAAGAAAACAGGAGCCCGAAAATACGTCTCATCGTTGTCCTCGCTCGCAAAGGTGGATGTTCGGTTAGCCCTGATAGATCTTCATGACATCGCCGAGCAGCTGCAGCGCCTCGGCGCGCGGCCGCTGAAAGGCATTGCGCCCCATGATCGAACCAAACCCGCCACCCGCAGCGATTTCCTTGATTTCGGCCAGCACCGACGACGTGTCCTTCGCTTCACCGCCGGAAAAAATCACGATGCGTCGTCCGTTGAAGGCCGACTGCACGACATGGCGCACCCGCTCCGCCAAGGTCTTGGTCGGAATCTGGTACTTCTCGAAGACCTTCTTGGCCTCCTCCTGGTAGATCACTTCCTTGGGTGGCTTCACCTTGACGACGTGCGTGCCGAGCTGGCAGGCGATCTGTGCCGCATAGGCCGTCACATCGAGCGCCTGCTCGCCCTCCTTGGCCAGGCCTCCGCCACGGGGATAGGACCAGACCACCGTTGGCAGACCGTAACTTTTGGCCTCGAGAATGAGTTCGCGCAGCTCCTCGTACATGGTGTTGCGCGCCGACGATCCGGGATAGATTGTAAATCCGATCGCCGCGCAGCCGAGCCGCGCCGCATCTTTGGGCGAACCGGTGACGGCGGAGCAGGGCTCCATCTTGGCCAGCGAATCGGAATTGTTGAGCTTCAAAATCAGTGGCACCTGACCGGCGAAGCGCGCCGCGCCCGCTTCGAGGAAACCGAGCGGCGCCGCATAGGCATTGCATCCGGCATCGATCGCGAGCTGAAAGTGGTAGTCCGGATCGTAAGCCGGCGGATTGGGCGCGAACGAGCGCGCCGGGCCATGCTCGAATCCCTGGTCGACGGGGAGGATCACCAGCTTGCCGGTGCCGGCCAGCGTGCCGTGGCTCAGCAGGCGGGCCAGGTTGGTCAGCACGCCCGGGCTGTCCGAAGAATACCAGGAGAGAATCTGCTTCACCCGCTCGGTCACTTTCATAGGCGTTCCTTTCGCTCGTGGGGTCTCGGCATCATGCCGCAAAGAACGGTGATATGCTAGCGCAGCGTGCGGTTGAGCACTGTGATCGGACTGCTGCTTCTTCCCGCCGTCAGCTGCGTCGGCACCTGCTCGCCGAAGCCGCTCGGCGACGTATGTGATCATCCGCAGCCGGCCAACGCTGCGCAGCTTGAGCTCGGGCAGATGGTCCTTATGAACGAGAGTAAGAAGTTTGTGCCGCTCGCCGATGGCGACACGATTCCAATCATTTTCGGTGGGCAGGGCCTAAAGATGATCACGCCGGCGTTACGGCTGCGACAGGGGACCGTGCCCGAGTGCATCGAGGTGATGGTCAGCGCGACGGATGATGGGGGGGGCCGAATCAGTTCGACCATGGATGCGGTGAAGACCTACTCGCTCGAGGGTGCCTGGGTGACCGAGGGAATCTACCTGCCCGGTACCTCCTGGAAAGAGACGGCGACGGTGACGGCGCAGGCGGGCGGTCAGGTGGTTTCGCGCAAGCTTCGCACCTGCCTATTCAACCAGTGCAGCGTGGATGGGGGCGTAGATCTCCGCTAACCACTGCGAAAGCGTGCGCGCACCGCCATTTGTGCCGACAAATAGCCGGCGAGTAGGCCGTCCTCATAGTTCCATTCGGGATCGCAGGCGAGTTCGGGCTGGTCGATCGGGCTTAGGACATCATCGGCGGTGATGCGCGGGTTGAGCCGTCGCGCCCGCTCGAATACTCGCCTGCGCTGGTGGGCGATCAGCTCTTCGAACAGTACCTCAATCTCGGCTGCGGTCATGGGCGCCATTATCACACGAGCTGCCGACGTGTTCGTAGCGGTGCGATTCGATTTGGAGGGTCGAATGGGCGATGTGGTAGTCGCGCAAAAGTAGCTGTTGCAGCTCGCCGAGCACGCGGTCGTTGTGGTGCAGATCGTTCGAATCGACGACCACATGCGCCGATAACGCGTGCAGGCCCGAGGTGATGGTCCAGATGTGGAGATCGTGCACCTCGCGCACTCCGTGGCAGCTCGCCATTGCGCGGCTGAGCCCTTCGCTATCGACGTGGGCCGGCGCGGTTTCGAGGAGCACGTCGACGGCATCGCGCACCAGTCGGAAGGCGCTGTAGATGATGAACAGCCCGATGCCGATCGAAAGCAGCGGGTCGAGCAGGTAAAAGCCATGCAGCAGCGCCATCACGGTGCCGCCCACTACCACTGCCAGCGAGGAGAGGGAATCGAGCAGAATGTGCAGGTAGGCGCTGCGCACGTTGAGGCTGGTGGCGTCGCGGAGGAGCCAGGCACTCGCCAGATTTGCGACCAAGCCGATCGCCGCGACTCCGATCATGAGGCCGGTCTGGATCTCCCCATCGCCGACCATCAGCCGGCGATAGGCCGACCAGAGGATCCAGCTGGCGAGACCGAGCAACGCGAGTCCGTTCAGCAGAGCCGCCAAGATTTCGACTCGGTGGTAGCCATAGGTACGCCGCAAGTCGGCCGGGCGGGCGGCGATGGCGAGCGCGATCAGCGAGAGCAGCTGCGCTGCCACATCGGAGAGCATGTGGCCGGCATCGGAAAGCAGCGCGAGCGAATGGGAGAGGATCCCACCCACGATCTCGGCCACCATGATGAGCGCTGTCAGCGCCAGCACCAGCACCACGCGTCGCTGCTCGGTGCGGCGTCCGTGGCGGTGCGCAGTGGTATGTGGGTGCGAAACGCTCATCTGCTTCAGAGTGATGTTAGCATCCGCCGTATGGCGGCGCGCGTAGAACTGACGGCGGCGATTTTGGTGGGAGGCCGCGCCCGTCGCATGGGAGGGATCGACAAGGCCCTCTTGACCATCGACGGTGCGCGGATCATTGACCGCCAACTGGCTGTCTTACGCCCTTTCGTCGACCCGATTTTCGTCGTTGCACGCGATATTGAGCAGGCGCGGCGTTTCCTTGGCCTCCCCGTCGTCGTCGATCGGCAGAAGGGGTGTGGACCGCTCGGGGGTCTCGAGGCGGCGTTAGGGGCCATGCCGGGCGACCAGCTGCTGCTCCTGGCCGGCGATATGCCCT
>JAHFDT010000257.1 GCA_023248875.1 Myxococcales bacterium
ACATCGGTTCGGGTCAGATCGAAAAAGATGCCAGGAAAGGACCCATCGACGATATGAAGGGCTCCTCCGGTGTTCGCCGCCTCCCCATAGTTATGGTAGGCGATTTGCGCGTGATCGAGGTGGCTCCAGATGGTATCGCTGGCCGGACGTGCGAGATGCTCGAGCGATCCGGCGCCAAACGCCGAGATCGACCGATAGCGGCGCCCCCAGGTGGTGGACCAGGCCTTTTCGCTGTAGTCGTTCGAAAACGATGCGGTCGTCCACTCGTGCCCCTGCAACGACGCCTCGGAATTCGCGTAGTAGTTATCGAGATTGCCGAACCGATCCACGAGGGCATGGAGGTTCGGTGTGATGGTGCGACCGAACAGCGTGAGCGACGGTGCAGCATTCCCAGAAGAGAGATCGCCGAGGAGCACGTCATAGGTCTTGTTCTCGCGGACGATCAGGAACACATGTTGGATGGGGGTGGGCTCTCCCGGCTTCGATGGCAACGGAAACCGCGGCTCGCTCCCAGCGGGGCAGTTGAGCGTCATTTGATAGGAGCGCGGGCGGGCCAAGTTATCGGCGACCTTCTGAGCTCCCAGCGCAAGCTCCATATCGCTCGGCCGCGGCACCAGCTCGAGCGTGCCCGGCATGTAGTCGTTGATTCCGGGCTGATGGTCGGTCGGTCCGAGACCGAGCCCCTTGGCTGCCGCGATCACCAGGCTGCCATCGCTCCGCACCGCGACCGCCGTGGGATACCAGGCGGTCGGAATACTGCCCAATTTGATCGACGAACTGAGGTCGAACACATCCACAGCGTTGGCATTCGCGTTCGCCACATAGAGCCGACCGGCGCCCACCGTATCGACGGCAAGATGGTTCGGCGAGTTCCCGAGCAGTGGACCCGAGGCCAGGGAAATCTGTTTCACCGCTCGCGAAGCCACGTCGATGACCGAAACAGTGTCCGCGTCCGCATTGGCGACGAACAGCTTGCCTCCGACAAGAAGCACGGCCTCGGCGGACTTCCCAGTGCTGATCGGTACCGGGCTCGCGACGGGTGCATGCGGATCCGCCACATTGACCGTTATGACCCCGTCGAGGTACTTGCTTTGACCCACCGTCTGACCGCCCCACAGCGAAACGAATGCCGTCTGGGAGGTTTCGTCGACTGCAACATCGTAGGGCATGGTCCCCGGGATGGCGGCGCGCCCGATCTCAGCACCATAGCCGGTGTCCCCTACCTGGGGAGCCAGGTCGAGGATGGCCAGCGTCGAATCGACCTGGGTGGCGACGTAGAGCAGCTTCTCGTTACTCGATAGCGTCATCCCTGCCGGCAAGCGAGCCGTGCCCGTGCTGGCGGAGGCATTGAACCGGAGCTTGAGCATGGCGGGCTCATTGCGCACCAGTTTCGGGGGGCTGCCGACCAGATCGAAAACATCGATGGTGTTGTAGTGCTGGCCGAGCGGCACCTGGTCAGCAACCGGATCATAGCCGCCATTCGAAACGTAGAGCCGCTTGCCATCTTGGGTGAGCGCCATCCCGAGGAAGAGCGCCGGAGAGTGGGGGTTCGATGCGCCCAGCGGGTAGTCATAGGTCGAAATCACGGCCTTCTTCGGATCGCCGAGGAGATCGACGATCCGAAGCGCCTCGTCGCCAGAGCCGCCATCGGTCACCACTGCGTAGCGATCCCCCGGGAGAATCCGCAAGGCCAAGGGAAATCCGCCCACCTGCATCAGGGTTCCTGCGGGAGTGAGACGCCTTCCACCCACGAGAATGACCGAGCCATCGGCCTGTGGACCTGCCGGCTTCAGTGCTTCTGCCGTGGGGCTCGAGGCCGTGCAGTTGACCGGAAAAGGATTGCTCGGCGGCGTGGTACAGCCTGCGACAAACAGAGCCAGGAGCGGAACGCATCGCATGCTTTGATGTTAGTCGAGAGACTGGTTACTGTGGAGGGAATTGACGCGGCCTCTGGATCGAATCCGCCGGTTTTCCCCGTTCGCCCTGCTGGCTGTGGTTCTCGTGGCCTACGCCCCGTCACTGGGCGGCGGTTTCCTCAACTGGGACGATCCGTGGCTGGTGCGCGACAACCCCCTGCTGCGGCGCGCATCGCTCGCGGATCTACGGGCCATCTGGACCGATCTACGCGATCCGATTCGGATGGCGCTGGGGGCCGAATATCTTCCGGTGCGCGACACCTCGCTGTGGTTCGAATCGCACCTGCACGGTCTCCAACCGCAGCTGCTACGGGGCGCCAATCTACTGCTCTACTTCGTGGCCCTGCTGCTCTTGCGCACAGCACTACTGCGTGCCATCGGAGGCTGGGCTGCCGAAGCGGCGATCTGGATCTTTGCGCTCCACCCAGTCCATGTCGAATCGGTCGCCTGGATCGCGGCCCGCAAAGACATGCTGGCGCTGTTCTGGATCGCCGCCTCCTTGGCGCTCTATGCCAGCCGTTCGCGCGCGCGATTGCTGCTGCCCTTCCTGGTGGCGCTCGCCTGCTTCTCGAAAGCCCTGGCCGTGGCCACCCCTGTGCTGCTGTTCGCGCACGATCTGATCGCGCAAAGGCGCCCATCCTGGCGCCCACTGGCAGCTTCGTTCGCCGTAGCAGCCGCCGCTGCGCTGGTCCATCTCCATGTCGGCGGAATCGTCGGCATGGCGGCCCCGCCCGTCGGTGGCAGCCGGATCACCAGCGTTGCCACCATGGGCGGGGTGTGGCTGCGCTATGTGCAGATGCTGGTCGCCCCGACCCGATTGAGCGTGATCTATGACGTCACTCCGCGGCAGCTTTCCGAACCGGTTACCTGGCTCGGCTGGGGTCTCTTATTGATTTGGGCCCTCTGGGCAATCCACGGTTGGCGACGAGATCGTCCAGCGCCACTCGCGGGGCTGTTCTGGTTTGCCGCACCGCTCCTGCTCGTCAGCCACCTGTTCATTCCATTGCAGAACCTGATGGCCGATCGCTATCTGCTGTTGCCAGCGATGGCTCCCGCGCTACTGCTGACTCTGTTGCGACGTCCTATTGCGCTCGGAGTCGCAACGACAGCCTGGATCTCCATCGCCCTCCCCGGGACGATCCACCGCTCGGCGCTCTTCGCCGATAGCGTTGCTCTCTGGCAGGATGCGACGGCCCACACCACGACCTCGCCGATCCCTCCCTACCAGTTGGCGCTCGCTCAAACCGAGCGGGGCGATCTCACCAGTGCCATCGCCTCCTATCGTGAAGCCCTGCGGCGTGCGCCGACAGGAGACGAGATCGGTCGGCGTACCACCTCCAATCTGGCCGCCCTCTTGGTCGAACAGGGTGCGCTCGCCGAAGCAGAGCAACTTCTGCGCACGGGGTTCGCGCGCTGGCCCGACGATCCGAAGTTGCTCAACAACCTCGCCGAAGTGGTTGCACGACAGCGTCGCGACCCCGAAGCGCGCAGGCTCTACGAGGAGCTGCTGCGCCGCTTTCCCCGGTATGAACTCGGGATCCGCAACTACCAACGCCGCTATGGTGCACCCTGATCTACTACTTATTCATTTAAGTGCTTCTCATCCGGCTACGCACGCGAAACACTTGCAGGAAGGTTCGGCCGATCACCTGGAAGCGTTTCTTTTTCCAGCTCGATTCGCCTTCGGTCCGGCCGTGCCAAGTGACGGGAAATTCTTTGATCCGCAGCTTCTTCGATTCGAGAAATGCGATGAGGTGTAGATCGAAGCTGAAATCGAGCAGCAGATTGGCCGGCAGCTCGCGGATCCACTCTCGGGCAAACACTTTCGGCACGCCATTGACATCCTTGGTGGTCAGGCCAAGCACCTGCCGCGCCAGTATCGAATAGACCACTGAAAGCAGCCGCACGAACTGACTATCCTCGCGCTGCGTGCGGATCCCTTTGTAAAGGCTCAACCGATCTCCCTCTTTGATCGCCTCGGCGGCGACGCGAAAGAGATCCTCGCCGCGAACCTGACCATCGGCGGGACAGCTGGTGACCCAATCGCCCGAAGCCTGCTGCAGTCCATGGAAGATCCCACCGCCCATGCCCTGGTTGTCCTTCAATTCGAGATAGTGAACAGCGGGATACTCCGTCGCGAGCGCCTGGCCGATTTCGCCGGTGCGATCCCGCGATCCGTTGTTGACGATCAGCAACTCGAGTTCAAACAGGGGTGCCATCGCGACGTAGGCATCGACGTAGTCGCGAATCGTGTGGGGGATATTTCGCTCCTCGTTGAAGGCGGGAATGACCACACT